>CANHKG010000019.1 GCA_947460455.1 Rhodospirillales bacterium
CCAGTTCCTCGACGCCTACAACTTCGCCAAGCGGCTAAAGACCCTCAAGGGCCTCACCCCTTACGGAGCTATCTGCAAAGCATGGGCCGTAGAGCCAAGCAGATTCACCGCAAATCCGCACCATCAAATCCCGGGACCAAACATCTAGCACCGCTGCAGAAGCGCCGCGCCAAGGCCCCTGTGGGTGTGGAGCGGGCGACCTTGGCCCTAGATGGCCGTGGCCATCATCCTGACATGGGCGCCGCTGGGCGGCACCGGTCATCCGATAGGCTTAAGTTGCTTGCAAAAACAAAGAGCGAGGGTGGTGGCCGACCCTCCATCAGGCCGGCTACCGCTTTAGTGCGTTGGACCAGGCCGGCGCCACGGCGCGGGCACCATGTGGCCCCGCCGGATCGCGATCCGCAGCAGTATCACCCCCGCCGTGGTGCACAGCACGAACGCCACCACCGACGCCTCCAGCCCAAACTTGCCGCCGGTGAGCAGGGCCGGCCCCTCGATGCTGGGGCGGATCAGCCCGGGATCGCTGTCGTTCCCGGAGACCACGCCGGAGAAGATCGCCGACTGGGTGTAGTTCCAGGCAGCGTGGAACCCCATGCTCATCCATAGCCGGCGGGTCACCAGGTAGCCGGCGGCCAGCAGCAGCCCGGCCTCCACGCTGATGAACACCGCGCCGGTGAGCGTCGCGGCCGGGTTCAGCAGGTGCACGAAGCCGAACACGAACGAGGACACCACCAGCGAGATCCAGCTGCCCAGCCATTCCTCCACGATGCGGAACAGCGCGCCGCGGAACAGCAGCTCCTCGAAGATCGCCGAGGTGATCGCCATCGCCACCGCCGGCACCAGGAAACTCAGCGGGTTCAGCCCCTCGATGCGGTAGATGCCCAGCGCCATCAGGATCAGCACGCAGCCGGTGTACAGGCCGGCGCCGATCGCCAGGCCCACCGCAAGTTCCCGCCCCATGCCGGGCAGGGCCAGCTCGCCCACCGGCCGGCGCTCCACCAGCCGCACGAAGCCGACATAGACGGCCAGGCCCAGCGCCGCCATCGCGGTGGCCGAGGCGATGGCCTTCCAGGGGCTGCCAGCGAGGCTCTCCATGAAGCTGTTGCTCATCCCCAGCAGCAGCAGCAGCGGTATGCCGAGCAGCAGCAGCCGCGTCGCCGGAAACAGGAGCACGCGCCGCCATGGGGCTGGGGGCTGGGCCGGGGCGTCGGTCATGGCGGTGTTCCGGCCCGCGCGGGGGCATGGTCGGTGAAAGGGAGACCGCGTGCCTGTCGCGCCGGCCGTTGGTGCATTATCAAAGCGAATACAACAGAAGCGTTCGGACCATGGCAACAGCAGGCGGCCCGGCCCGGCCCAAGGGCGACACGCTGCGGCGTTCGTGCATCGCCATCGCGCTGGCTGTCCTCGCGGCCCTGCCGTGGCAGCCGGCGCAGGCGCAGGAACGGCTGCCGATTGCCCCCGGGCACACGCTGCGGCTGCACCCGGCGCCGGGGCCGGAGCAGCCCATCTCCGCACGCTACGTGGTGGAACTGGCCGAGGGTGACTGGCTGGCCGTCACCGCGCCGGCGGCGATCATCCAGGGCGCGGGCACGGAACCGCCGCTGCGCCTCACCGGGCCGGGCGGGCAGGAGTCCCGCGCGTTCGGCCGCCTGGTGCACCGGGCGGAGGCCGCGGGCGCCTGGGGGCTGGAGGTGCGCGATTTCCACACCCTGTCGGTGGCGCGCTACCCCGCCGGCCACCCGGTGGCCGAGCCCGGCGTGGCGCCGGAGGCGGTGCGGCTGCAGCCCGGCACGGTGGGCCGCGTGGCGATGGCCGTCGAGCCGATGGACCCACGCTACGACGACGTGCCACCCCCCAGCGGCTGGCCGGCGCGGCTGGCGATTCGCGTCGGCGAGCGGATGGTGATCCACCTCTACCGCCGTGCGGCCCTGCGCCAGATGGAGCTGTGGCCGCACGATCCCACGCGCAACATCGCCTCCCTCCTGGCCGGCACCGCGCCGATCGAGGCCGGGCTGTACCTGCCGATCTTCCCGGTGGGGAACGACTTCCTGGCCTTCGCCGCCCAGGCGGAGCGGGTGCAGGGCGCCTGCTTCACCTGGCTGCGCTATGTCGGCCACTGGGCGCAGGAGGAGGCCTATCCGTTCGAGCAGCTGACCTATGCCGCGCTGGGGCTGAGCCGGAACGGGCAGTGGTTCGCGGTCGCCACGGCCGATCTGGTGCCGGCGGCGCTGAAGGGCCAGCCGGCGGAGGCGCAGGACGGGCGCTCGCCGGAATACGAGGCGGCGTTGCGGCGGGCGATCGCGGAGAATCCCTTCGCAGTCTCGCCACGCCTGGGCACGCTGGATGCGGTGATCGCCAGCCTGGCCCCGCCCTGCGGCGTGCGCTGAGGCTCAGGCGGCGCGGCGCCTGGTGCCGGCCAGGCCCAGCAGGGCGGCGGCCATCACCAGCGCCGCCGCCGGCTCCGGCGCATCGACGGTGACCGGGCCGGTTGCCAGCGCGATGGCCGAGGCGCCGTCTCCCTCGACGAACTGGAACATGCCGAGCGATCCGCGCACGGTGTAGCTGCCGGTATCCGGGTCTGTGAACGGGTTGTCGGTGACCGACAGCGTCAGCTGGTAGCTGTCCCCGGTGGCGAATGAGAAGGGCCCGGCCAGGTTGAAAACGATCCGTTCGTAGGAAAGGTCGTTGCCGCCTGCCGCGGCAACATCGCTCGCCGACAGGGTCATGGAATCGAGCACGGTGCTGCTGGCGAGGTCGAACAGCTCCAGCCGAATACCGTAGGTGGTGCCCGCTTCCATCCGCATGGCGAACACGCCGGCCTGGAAGGTGGCGTGGGGCGGCACGGCCGTGAAGGTCCAGCTGAGCGGGCTGCCCGCGGAGATGGTGGCCGTCTCCAACCCGGTGCCGGTGGTGACGTAGACGCTCGTGGCGAGGGCAGGTGATGTGGCCAGCAGGGCGGCGGCTGCGATGGCGGTTGGGAAGAATCGCATGGCCAAACCTTTCTGGTGGCTCTGATCCCGCGTTCAATGTTCGAGCGCAGACTCAATTATTGAGTAATTGCACTTATGTATGTTTTACACTGAAATTGCAAGCCTTCACGGGCGCTCACGTACGCGTGAGCGTGGCGGGATGGCGCAAACGAAAACGGCGCGGACCGAGGTCCGCGCCGTCTCTGATTCCGAAAAGGTAGAGCGTCAGGCCGCTTGGGGCGGGTCTGACACAACCCGGCGGCGGCGTGCCGAGGCCAGGCCGGCGAGGCCGACGGCCAGAAGGCCCAAGCTGGCGGGCTCGGGCGTTTCCAGCACCACGTCGGGTGGGGTGGCGCCGCCGGGCGTCTGGATGGTGAAGCCGTCGTAGCCCTTGATGAAGTAGGCTTCGCTCTGGCTGTCGGGGGCAATCGAGGTCAGGGCCAGATGATACTGGCTGTTAGCCGCAAGTGTGTACGGCGTCGCGAAGTACAGCGGCACTTCGGTGAAGCTCTGCGGATTTCCCACACCGAATAGCGCGTCGAACTGCGCATTGGTGAGGTTGAGCTGCGCGACCTGCGTGCCGCTGGCATCAATGCCCAGGTAAAGCGTCAGCTTGATGTTATCGATGGTGTTCGGGCCGTCCTTGAGGGTGAAGTTGCCGCCCCCGAGATTGAAGGGCGTGGCCCCAACGTTGAAGTTCCAGCTGCTGGTGTGGTCGATGTCGATCTGCGTCTGGGCGTTCGACTGGCCTGTATAGACGAAGTAGGTGACATTCGCCTGGGCTGCCATGGGAAGGGCTAGGGCGATGCACGACAGGGCAAGCAAATTGCGCAAACGCATGAACAACTCCTATCTGCCGACGCGGGGCGTCTCAAATCGCAGGGTTCAGCCACATTGATGATTCGTCAATTGCACGTGCAAACAGGCTGCACAACAATTGGATTGCAACGATATTTTGCATAATGGTTACGCTGTTCGGTCGCGGCGATATGGTTTTTCACAAAGAAACAAAACATGTCTATTGATCTTGAATTGCGACGATATTGGAGCACGATGGCGCCACCCGCCCTGGTCTGGCACGATGCGAATGGCGATGAACAGCGTGTGCGACGCAGACCGGGGGCCAATGCGAGAGACGGTGTGGCGGATCGGGCTGATGGTCATGGTGTTGGGCATGGCGGCGCCGGCATCGGGGCAGGAAGCCGTGGCGATGTTGCAAGCGCAGCGCTGGGACGCGTGCCTGGTGGGCGCCCCCGCGGCCTCGATGGAAGCGGTGTGCAACGATGCCCTGGAACGTCCCGGCCTCTCGCCGGCCGAAACCGCCGTGCTGCTCGCCCTGCGTGGCAACGCCAAGGCGCTGCGCGGCGCTTGGGCCGAGGCGGTGGAGGATCTCACGCGCGCCCTGTCCCTCAACCCTGAGGAGCGTCTCCCGCGGCTGGTGCGCGGCATCGGGCTGGTGAACCGGGGCGAGCAGGAAGTTGGGATCGCCGATCTCTCCGTCTATCTCGCGTGGGAGCCCGGTCATTCCGGGGCACTGAATGCCCGCGCCGTCGCCTATGTCCGGTCCGGGCGCCCCGCCGCCGCGGTGGTGGATTTCACCGAGGCGCTGAAGGCCGCGCCGGGCCACCCCGCCTTGCTGCACAACCGCGCCAATGCCCTGCGCGATGCCGGCCAGGTGGAGCAGGCGATCCGCGAATACGACCGGCTGATCCTGCTGCGCGGGCAGTCGGCGCCGCTGCTGTCCGACCGGTGCCTGGCGCGGCTGGTGCGCGGCGACATCCGCGTGGCGCAGGCGGATTGCGAGGCCGCGGTGGCACTGGCACCGGCAGACCCCGGCGTGATCGAAAATCGCGGCCTGGTGGCGCTGAAATGGAACCAGCCCGACAAGGCGCTGACGGATTTCAACCAGGCGCTGTCGATCCGCCAGGACATGCCCTGGTCCTTGTTCGGCCGCGGCATCGTGCGCAGCCGGCGTGGTGACCCCCAGCGCGCCGCAGCCGATATCCGTGCCGCCCAGGCGCTGGACCCGAAGGTGGGCGAGCAGTTCGCCCGCTTCGGAATCCGGCCCTAGAGCAACAGCCGACCGGATGGAATCGTCCGGTCGGCCGCCGTTCTAGGCAATCGCCGCTTCACCCGCATCGGCCCAGGCGGCGGCCAGGGTGAACAACGTGCCGTGCGGGCTGGCCGGCATCCTGGCGTATTCCGCCACCAGCGCCTTGTATTCCGCCGCAACGGGGTTGGGCGTGCGGTCCAGCGTGAAAAGGCCGCAGCCATTCACCCGGCCGCGCCTTCGGGCCAGCGCCACGTCCCAGTCCACCTGGTCGGTCAGGCTGTACCAGGTGAAGCCCAGCACCGGGATGCCGTCGGCCCGCAGGCGCAGCACGTTGAACCACTGCTTCCACAGCCAGCCCGGCGCATCGTCTGCCTGCAGCACGTTGGTTTCCGTGTGCATGATGGGGTGGCGGTAGCGCTCATAGTATTCGCGGCCGAGCACATAGAAGCCCAGCACGTCCTCCACCGGAATGCGGCGGCCCGTCGCCGTCACCATGTGCTCGTTGCGGCCGTAATAGTCGATGCCCAGCACCTGGTGGCCGGCGCGCGGGGTGCGCATGAACCAGGCGTATTCCGCCGGCGAAAGGCCGTTATCGAAGGCATAGGCGCGGGTTTCCGCGTCGAACGGGCGTGCGTAGAGCAGGTCCAGCGACAGGAAGCGGTGCGCGTTGAACTCCGCCGTCTTGCCGGAGGGGGCAATGCGACCCTCATGGATGTATTCGGCGCTCTCGCTGGGCACGATGATCGCATCCGGCCGCACCTCGGCAATGGCGTGGGAGGCGAGGATGTTGGCCGCCACCACATGCTTCAGCGCGGTCACGAAGCCCTGGTCGGTGCGCATTTGCTCGTTCCACAGCCCGTCCTTGGCGCTGATCCGGGCGGTGACATACATCTCGTTCACCGGGGTGTAGTGGCGCACCCAGGGGTAGCGGCGCGCCACTTCGCGGGCGTAGTTGGCAAAATGCATCGGCAGTTCCGGGTTCTGGAAATTGCCGATCCAGTCCGGCACGCCGAAATGCATCAGGTCCAGGATGGGCACGATGCCCACGCGCCGCATCTCCGCCATGGCGAGGTCGGCGAACTCCCAGTCATACTGGCCGGGGCCGCGATGCACCACGTGGTAGGGCAGGCCATAGCGCAGGAAGCGCAGCCCCATCTCGCGCACCAGGGCGAAATCCTCCTGCCAGCGCGCGTAGTGGCCGCATTCCTCCAGCAGGTCGCGGCGGATGCGGCCATGGGCGATGGTCGGCGCGGAACATTCAATGCCGGTGGCAAACAAAAACCCGCCATCGGCTGCCGTATCGGAAAACTGCCCGGGGGCGGAGGAGCCCCCGGGCAGACGCGGTGATGCTGAAAAATCCGCCCCGTCTGAAAAGGTCTGCAGAAATCCCTGGAGTCCCATGCGTCGCCTCAAATCGGCTCATCGAGGATGGTTGGGCGGCGGTCCGCGATGC
Source organism: Rhodospirillales bacterium (assembly GCA_947460455.1). Taxonomy (GTDB): domain Bacteria; phylum Pseudomonadota; class Alphaproteobacteria; order Acetobacterales; family Acetobacteraceae; genus CAMDGX01. Next base: position 6,476 of record CANHKG010000019.1, read on the forward strand.
GTTCCCAAGGTTTAGGTCACGAAATCGTGTGGTAAAAGCGGCAAGTTTGCGAAATACCGGAGGCAGGCCAGATAATCTCTGCATGGTCTCGGTCGCATGAAATGGATGCTGTCAGCATCAGGTCTTTTCGGGGCCAGAGTCCCAATTCCCGTGTTCAGTCGAAGCGAACCGCCCGGGTGAGGCCGCCTGCCCCCGCCCGGGCCCCCGGCAGCGGGTCGAGGGCGAAACGGCGGGTGAGGAATCGGATGATCGAACCGTTATCGCAACCGGTGCGCGCCACATGGCCCTGCGTGGGGTGAGGTGGCCCGGGGCAGGGGGCGAACCTTGATGGCCGCCACACCGTCCAGGCGGGGGCAACGCGGGCGGCCTTGCGCCGGCCCATGCCCCGCACATCCCCGCCCCGCCGGCCGCCTGGGCCGCCAGCGGGGAAGGGATTCAGGCTTGGCTACTCCGCCGCGCCCTTCTTGGCGAAGTCGGGCACGTTGGAGGCAGAGGCGGAGAGCATCGGCGACTTGGTCTTCTTCAGCGCCTCGGCCGCGTCCGGGTTCTCCTGGATCTTGGCCATCACCGCATCCTTCGCGCGGTCGAAATATTCGCGGTTGTTCACCACGAACTCGCGGCTCTTGCGCAGCTCCTTCAGGTAGCCGTTGATCTCCGGCACCACGTAGCGCGCCACCAGGTCCCAACTGCGGAAGGTGTTCTCCGGGCTCGCCCAGTCATGCACGAAGCCCACCACGGTGCCGAACCCGCCGGAGATGTCGATCACCGACTTGATGCGCGCGATCAGGTCATCCGGCGTGCCGATCGTGGCGACCGCGCCATTGCCGAAGGCGGTCATGTCCACGGCCTGGTCGGCATCCTTGAACGGCTTGCTGCCCGGGCGCTGCAGGGTGCCATGAATGTACTCGTTGTGGTGCTTCATCAGGCCCGGCCCGGCCTGGCGGCGGGCTTCCTCGCGCGTCTCGGCGATGTGCCAGCTCAGCAGCACGCGCCAGTTCTTGCGGTCCACCGTGGTGCCGGCCTTGGCGGCGGCGCTCTCGGCGAAGCCCCACTGCGTCGGCAGCGCGTTCAGCCCCTCGGCCGACAGCGAACCGATCGAGATGATGCCGATGCCGTGCTTGCCGGCCAGCGTCATGCCAGAGGGCGAGATCTGGGAGGCAACGGCGAACGGCATGTCTTCCTGCATCGGCAGCAGCTGCAGGGCGGCGTCGTTCAGCTGGAACCATTCGCCCTTGTAGGTGATGCGCTCACCCTTCATCAGGCGGCGGATGATGCCCAGCGCCTCGTCCTGCCGGTCGCGCAGCACCATCGGGTCGATGCCCAGCGTATGCGCGTCAGACGCCAATGCGCCCGGGCCGGAGCCGAAGATCGCGCGCCCGCCGCTCATCCAATCCAGCTGCACCATGCGCTGGGCCACGTTGAACGGGTGGTGATAGGGCAGGGAGACCACGCCGGTGGCCAGCTTGATGCGCCCGGTGCGCTCGGCCGCGGCAGCCAGGAACATCTCCGGCGAGGCGATCATCTCCCAGCCGGAGGAATGATGCTCGCCGCACCAGAATTCGTCGTAGCCCAGCTTGTCCAGGTGCTCCACCAGCGCGATGTCGCGCCGGAACTGGAGCATCGGGTGCTCGACAACAGGATGATGCGGCGCAAGGAAGGCGCCGAAGCCGAGGCGGGCCATGGAGGTCTCCTGGGGATTTGTTATGGCGAAACCCTAAGGTCGCGGCGAAACCGGGGCAAGCGCGGCAAGCGCGCTACCGCCGTGCGATCCCCGCTTCCGCCAGCCGTGCCAGGTCCGGCTCGCAGAAGCCTTGGGCATCGCGTCCACCTCCTGGTCGCTCGGCCTGATGCCGCGTTGCCACCGGGATGGCGTGATGACCGAAACCGGCGCGCGCGTGCGGCTCCTGGCAGACCGGAACCAGGTGCTCCACGCCGGCCCCGCTGCTTGCCGTGGTGCACGCGGCACGGCACTTCCTGTAGCAATGGGCGCAACGGAAAGGGGACCACCGCCATGGCGCTGACGATCTACGGCATCAAGAACTGCGACACGATGAAGAAGGCCCGCGCCTGGCTGGAGGCCAAGGGCGTCGCCCACGCCTTCCACGACTACAAATCCGCCGGCATCGATGCCGCCAAGCTCCAGGCCTGGTCGAAGGACGTGGGCTGGGAGGTGCTGATCAACCGCGCCGGCACCACCTTTCGCAAACTGCCGGAAGACCAGAAGGAAGGCCTCACCGAAGCGAAGGCCATCGCCCTGATGCTGGCCCAACCCGGCATGATCAAGCGCCCGGTGCTGGAAGGCCACGGCGCGCTGCTGGTCGGCTTCAAGCCGGAAGCCTACGCCGCCCGCTTCGGCTGAACCCCACCCATTCCGCCCGCACGGCTTCCGCGCCCGCGCCCGCGCGGGTAGGTTGCGCACTTTCCGGCCCTGGATACGACTCCCGAGCCGCAACAAACGCTGATGGAGACCGCCATGGATGCCACCCCTGCCGCGAAGGGCCGCCCCGTCGGCCGCATGTTCTTCGCCAACCCCGGCCCCACCAACATCCCGGACTCCATCCTGCACGCCATCGGCCACGTGGCGGTGGATTTCCACGACCCCGCCTTCATCAAGATGTACGACGAGTGCTGGGAGGCGATCCTCCGCATCATGAAGACCAGCCAGCACATGTTCATGTACACCGGCTCCGGGCACGCCGCCTGGGAAGCAGCGCTGGTGAACACGCTCTCCCAGGGCGACATCGTGCTGATCCCCGAAACCGGCGCCTTCTCGCTCTCCTGGGGCAGCATGGCCGCCGATCTCGGCATCACCGTGCAGAAGGTGGAGTGCGACTGGCGCCAGGGCGTCGATTTCGCCGCCATCACCGCCGCCCTGAAGGCGGATACCGCCGGCAAGATCAAGGCCGTCTGCGCCGTGCAGAACGAAACCTCCACCGGCATGCACCTGCCGATCGACCAGGTGCGCGCCGCGATGGACGCCGCCGGCCACGACGCCCTGCTGATGGTGGACACCATCTCCTCGCTCGGCTGCATGGATCTGCGCATGGACGAGTGGAAGCTCGATGTCGTCGTCGGCGGCAGCCAGAAGGGCCTGATGCTGCCCACCGGCATGGCCTTCACCGGCGTGTCCGACAAGGCGATGAAGGCCGCCGAGACCTCCACCATGCCCAAGCACTACCTCAACTGGAAGGCGATGGCCGCGCGCAAGCAGCGCAGCTTCATCGGCACCGTGCCGACCAACCAGTTCTTCGGCCTGCGCGAATCCATCCGCCTGATCGAGGACGAAGGGCTGGAGAACGTCTTCGCCCGCCACACCCGCCTGGCCAAGGCCGTCCGCGCCTGCGTGAAGCACTGGTCCGGCAACAACGGCCCGCAGCTCTTCTGCACCAACCCCTCGCGCGAGTCCGACAGCGTCACCGCCGTGCTGATGCCGGAGGGTTTCGACGCCGAGGCAATCCGCAAAACCACCATGGGCCGCTTCAACGTCTCCCTCGGCGGCGGCCTGTCGAAGCTCGCCGGCAAGGTCTTCCGCATCGGCCATCTCGGCGACCTCAACGAGCCGATGATCCTCGGCACGCTCGCGGCCGTGGAAATGGCGCTGAAGATCAACGGCGTGCCGCACACCCCGGGCGGCGTGGAAGCCGCCATGGCCAGCCTCACCGCCTGAAGTTGATCCTGCAAGATCAAAACACGATGGGGCGCTCCTGCAAGGGAGCGCCCTTTGTCTGACGGTGCGCCACCGCGCGACCCGCCGACGGTCGCCGCCCTGTTCTGGGGCTTCCTGTCCATCGGCGTGATCGGCTTCGGCGGCGTGCTGCCCTGGGCGCGCCGCATGATGGTGGAACAACGCCGCTGGCTCACCCCGGCCGAGTTCACCGACCTGCTCGGCCTCTGCCAGTTCCTGCCGGGCCCGAACATCGTGAACCTCTCCGTCGCCCTCGGCAGCCGCTTCCGCGGCATCCCCGGCGCGGTTGCCGCCGTGGTCGGGCTGATCTCGCTGCCCATGGTGATCGTGATGACGCTCGGCGCCGTCTATGCCGCCTATGCCGACCACCCCGTGGTGGCGCAGGGCGCAGAAGGCCTGGCCGCCGCCGCCTCCGGCCTGGTCGTCGCCACCGCGCTGAAGATCGCCTCCCCCCTGCGCGGCAAGTGGCTGGGCATCGGTGTCGCCTTGCTGGTGCTCGTGGCCATCGCCGTCCTGCACCTGCCGCTGGTCCCCACCATGCTGGTGCTCGCCCCCGCCTCCATCCTGCTGCACTGGTGGCTTCAATGAGCGACGGGGCAGGGGGCACCGCCCTGGAACTCGCCGGGGTCTTCGGCCAGCTCTCCCTCGTCTCGATCGGCGGCATCAACGCCGTGCTGCCGGAGCTCAAGCGCCAGGTGGTGGAACGCCATGGCTGGATGACCGCCGGCGACTTCGCCGCCCTCTACGCGCTCGCTCAGGCCGCCCCGGGCCCGAACATGCTGGTCTCCACCCTGATCGGCTGGCACGTGGCCGGCATCGCCGGCGCCCTTGCCGCCACGGGCGCCCTGGTGGGGCCCTGTGCCCTGCTCACCTGGCTCGTGGCCGGCGTCTGGCACCGCTTCCGCGACCGCCCCTGGCGACGCCTGGTGCAGTCCGGGCTCACGCCCGTCACCGCCGGTCTGGTGGTGGCCGCCGCCATCGTGCTGTCAGAGGCAACGGCCGTCTCACCCGGCCACGCCGTGCTCACCGCCATCGCCGCCGTGCTGCTCACGGCCACGCGCCTGCATCCACTCTGGGTACTCGCGGCAGGCGCCGCGCTCGGCGCGTCCGGCCTGCTCTAGCGCCCCATCTGCGTCAGCGCAGGCTACGCTGCGGCGCGTCCGAAACGAAGGTGTTGGTGCCGGGGGGCAGCACGCGCGTGCTCCAGGCATCGGCCACCTCGGAGTAGCGCGGCGCGGCCTGATCAACCCGCGGGCGGGCCATGTTGTTCGCCACCATCATGCCGTGGTCCGGCCGGTCGTAGATGAAGCCATAGGTCGGATACACGCTGCCGAACCCGCCACCAGGCAGGCCCACCTGCACCGCCGACCAGTCGTTGCGCTCGGACACGTCGATCACCGGCACGCTGCGCGCCACACGGCCCTTGCCCTGGCCGCCGGGGCCAGACCAGTTGGCGTGGTCCACTTCCACCGTGCGGCTGTCCACCACCCGCGCTACCACGGCCACATGGCCCAGGCGCATGCGGTTCGTGGAACGGAAGGTCAGGATGCTGCCGGATTCCGGACGGAAGCCGCGCTCATAGCTGCCAGCGGCCGAATCCCACCACGCATGGGCATTGCCCTTCACCGCCATGCCGGTGGCCGCCCGCGCGAAGGGCACGCAGCTGATGCCGCCCCACTGCGAGACATTCACCGAATTGGCCGCCGCCAGCCGCGCCTTGGCCGCCTTGGGGTTGTTGGTCGCCTTCAACGCCGGGCCACCCTGAACGCGCTGCTTCTGCGCGGCCTGCAGGCGGGAGCCGGGCTGCGGCAGGCCGGCGCGCGGCGAAATCGCCTGTGGCGCGGCGGCGCGCACGGGGCGAGCCTCCTGTCCCTGCGGGCGGGCGGCATGCGCGTCGGTCGCAACCAGGGTCACGGTGCAAAGGGCGGCAATCGCCGCGGCAGAGCAGGTGGCAAGGAAGCGTCCGGTGAATCGCATGCGTCGGTTCCTGTGAGGTGGGCTGCGCATGGGTTTTGGCTAACAAGGGCGTTACGTGCCTGGCAACCTCAGAACACACAGCTCGCAAGCCAGTCATGCAATTTCGTCGGATGCGCCTACGGACAACGTCCAAATTCAGGACGCACGTCCTATTCACCGCAATGTGAACTCATCTGTTGCAAAGATGCCTATTGCTTGTGGCTGAAATACCACGCCTTCCGGAAGGAGGCTGAAACCGACCCAACACGCAGCATGCGCCACGATGGGTCCGCAGAATCAATCACGGCGCGCCGTGGTGTGCAGCGCGCCGTGACATGTCAAGAAACAGTTAGTGATACGGTTACTTGCAGGCCGTAACCATGATCTCCACCAGCAGGCGGGCATCGGCCATGTTGGCTTCCACGCAGGCGCGGGCCGGGGCCCCGCCCTTCGGCAGCCACGCCGTCCAGATCTCGTTCATGGCGTCGCGGTCGCGGATGTCCTTCACCCAGATCTGCGCCTGCAGCAGCCGGGTCTTGTCGGTCCCGTGCGTCTCCAGGATGGCGTCGATCTGGTCCAGGATCTCCTTGGTCTGGCCCTTCACGTCCTTGCTGGTGTCCTTGGCGGTGCAGCCCTGGACATACACGAAGCCATGGTACTCGACCGCCTTCGACAGGATGGCGTTCGGTTCGGTGCGGATGATCTTGCTCATCGTGAGCTCCCCCCAATGTCGGTGATGATGGTGGCCCCGCGGTTCTACGGTCCCCCCCGCCGCACGGCAAGCCGAACCCCGCGCGGGCATGACCTGGATCAAGGGGCCGCGCCGCCACACCCTGGTAGGAGCACCGGGCAGACCCTGCGCGCCCGTCCCCTTGTGGCCCCCGCCGGTCGAAGGCAAGCTGCTTGCCATCTCGCTGGCGCGTCCACGCCACCCGATCTGCGCGCCGACCCGGAAGACTGATGTCGAAAGGATGAGTGCATGCGCTTGGCGATCCCCAAGGAGAGGGCCGCGTTCGAAACGCGGGTGGCCGCCACGCCGGAAACGGTGAAGAAGCTCATCGGCCTCGGTCTCACCGTCGCCGTCGAATCCGGCGCCGGCCTCACCGCCGCCATCTTCGATGAGCAATACCGCGAAGCCGGCGCCGAAATCGCCCCGGATGCCGCCGCCACCCTCTCCGGCGCCGGCATCGTCTTCGCGGTGCAAATGCCGGAGCCCGCCGAGCGCGCCCTCATCCCCCGCGGCGCCCTCCTGGTCTGCATCGCCAACGCCTTCGCCACCCCCGATGTCGTGCCCGCCCTCGCCGCCGCAGGGATCGACGCGGTGGCGATGGAACTCCTCCCCCGCATCACCCGCGCCCAGTCGATGGACGTGCTCTCCAGCCAGGCCAATCTCGCCGGCTACCGCGCCATCGTCGAATCCGCCACCGCCTTCGAACGCGGCTTCCCCATGATGATGACCGCCGCCGGCACCGTCCCTCCGGCCCGCGTCTTCGTCATCGGCGCCGGCGTCGCCGGCCTGCAAGCCATCGCCACCGCCCGCCGCCTCGGCGCCATCGTCTCGGCAACCGATGTCCGCCCCGCCGCAAAGGAGGAAATCAAATCCCTCGGCGCCAGCTTCGTCGGCGTGGAGGATGAGGAAACCGCCGCCCAGAAAGGCGCCTATGCCGGCCAGATGAGCGAGGCCTTCCTCAAGAAACAAGCCGAGCTCGTCGCCATCACGGTGGCCAAGAACGACATCGTGGTCTGCACCGCCCTCGTCATGGGCCGCCGCGCCCCCACGCTCCTCACCGAAGCCATGGTCAACAGCATGAAACCCGGCAGCGTGGTCATCGACCTCGCAGCCGATGCCGGCGGCAACTGCGCCATGACAATCCCCGGCGAAGCCATCACCACCCCCGGCGGCGTGAAGGTCCTGGGCTACCGCAACTGGCCCGGCCGCATCTCGGTCGCCTCCAGCGCGCTCTATTCCCGCAACCTCCTCACCTTCCTCACGAGCTTCTGGGACAAGGAGGCAAAGGCGCCAAAGCTGCCGGAAACCGACGAGATCGTGCGCGGCACGCTCCTCACCCGCGCAGGCAGCGTGGTGCACGCCCAGTTCGCACCGAAAGCGGCCGCCTGACCCTCCCGGCATCCGGAGAAACACCGATGACCCCCGCCCAACTGGCCGACCAGGCCGCCGCCCTCGCCCAGAACCTGCGCAGCTACGCCGATGCCGCCGGCCCGGTGGCCGAGGCGGTGCAGCCCTTCGTCTTCCTGCTCGCCATTTTCCTGATGGCCTGCTTCGTCGGCTACTACGTGGTCTGGAACGTCACCCCCGCGCTCCATTCGCCGCTGATGGGCGTCACCAACGCCATCTCCTCGGTCATCGTCGTCGGCGCCATGCTGGCCACCGGCCTCGCTGAAAGCGGCTGGGCCCGCACCTTCGGCTTCATCGCCGTGATGCTCGCCGCCGTGAACATCTTCGGCGGCTTCGTCGTCACCCAGCGCATGCTCTCGATGTTCAAGAAGAAGGGCTGAGCACATGTCCGCCAGCCTCACCTCGGCCATCTACCTCGTCGCCGCCGTCCTCTTCATCCTCGCCCTGCGCGGCCTGTCGCATCCGGAAACCTCCCGCCAGGGCAACCGGATGGGCATGCTCGGCATGGCCATCGCCATCGGCGCCACCCTCCTCCAGCACGGCATGACCGCCTCCGGCTTCGGCCTGATTCTCCTCGCACTCGCCATCGGCGGCGGCATCGGCACGCTGCTGGCGCTGCGCATCCAGATGACGGCGCTGCCCCAGCTCGTCGCCGCCTTCCATTCGCTGGTCGGCCTTGCCGCCGTCTTCGTCGCCGCCGCCGCCCTCTATGCGCCCGAAAGCTTCGGCATCGGCCGGGCAGGGGATGTGCACACCCAAAGCCTGGTGGAAATGTCCCTGGGCCTCGCCATCGGCGGCATCACCTTCTCCGGCTCGCTCATCGCGTTTGCCAAGCTGCAGGCGCTGATGAAGGGCAACCCCATCACCTTCCCCTACCAGCACCAGATCAACCTCGCCGTCGCCCTGGTCATCCTCGCCCTGGTCATCGGCTTCGTCGCCACCGGCGGCAACACGGTGCTGTTCTGGCTCGTCGCCATCCTCGCCATCGCCCTCGGCTTCCTGCTGATCATCCCCATCGGCGGCGCAGACATGCCGGTCGTCGTCTCGATGCTGAACTCCTACTCCGGCTGGGCCGCCGCCGGCATCGGCTTCACCATCGGCAACCTCGCCCTCATCATCACCGGCGCCCTGGTCGGCGCCTCCGGCGCGATCCTGTCCTACATCATGTGCAAGGGCATGAACCGCAGCATCATCAACGTGCTGCTCGGCGGCTTCGGCACCGATGGCGGCGGCCCCGCCGGCCCCGCAGCCTCCGGCGACCGCACCGTGAAGGCCGGCGCCGCGGAGGACGCCGCCTTCATCATGAAGAACGCCTCCAAGGTCATCATCGTGCCCGGCTACGGCATGGCCGTCGCCCAGGCCCAGCACGCGCTGCGCGAAATGGCCGACACCCTCAAGAAGGAAGGCGTGGTGGTGAAATACGCCATCCACCCCGTCGCCGGCCGCATGCCCGGCCACATGAACGTCCTGCTCGCCGAAGCCAACGTGCCCTACGACGAAGTCTTCGAACTGGAGGAAATCAACAGCGAGTTCTCGTCAGCAGACGTCGTCTACGTCATCGGCGCCAACGACGTCACCAACCCCGCCGCCAAGACGGACCCGCAATCGCCCATCTACGGCATGCCCATCCTGGAAGTGGACAAGGCCGGCACCGTCCTCTTCGTCAAACGCTCCATGGCCTCCGGCTACGCCGGCGTGGACAACGAACTCTTCTTCCGTAGCAACACCATGATGCTGTTCGGCGACGCCAAGAAAATGACCGAGGAGATCGTGCAGTCGCTCGGGCACTAAGCAAGCAAGCGGTTCTTTTTTGAAAAAAGAACCAAAAAACCTTTAGTCCTGAGCGAAGCGAAGGATCCACGCTGCGAACAACGCCACCCAACCGGATAAAGCCGTTCGTCTTCGAAGAGGTGGGCGGAACGCCAGGCGGTTCCGCCATCGCCCCGCAACCCCAGGACCCATGGAGACAGAGAGACAAAGAGAAGAAGCCTCGCCGCTCCCGTCTCCATCTGAAAATTCGTTCGCCCTACCGACCCCCTCGCCCGCCCACACGCCGCGCCCAGGGGGCGCGATTTTAAGTCTAACGAAAATCGCGTACGTACGTAAATTTTTTTCCTATTACACCGGTGTTGCGTGTGCTCAATTTCCCGGTGATGACCCATCAACCCGCCGCACCGAGCGAAGCCGACGCACCGCGCCCCTGGGCGCGGGCGATCCTGCACGCCCAAATTCCGGCGCCGTTGAAGCTCCTGTTGCTGGCCCTGCTCGCCGCCTTCTCGATGGCCGAAGCCCCGCGCCGCACCCTGCGCGACCTGCGCCAGGACTGGCTCTTCTCCACCAACACCAGCCTCAACGAAGACCTGGACTCCGTCCAAACCCCCCACGCCCTGCGCCGCCTGCTCCAACTCCGGGCGGAGATCGGCTGGCTCCTGCGCGGAAAGCCCAACCGCGGCATGGCCCTATCCGGCCAACGCGCGCCCGTACTCTGCCTGGCCCAACCCGCCCGCGCGCCGCCATAGCCCGCGAACACCCCCCATCACCTCGAATCCGTCGCCAAAACCCCGCACCCCGCGGCGACGACTCATGCCCGCACGCCGGCCGGGCTCACCGCCAGCCGCGATTCCCCCAGCCGCCATGCCCCCAGCCACCATGCCCCCACGGGCGATGGCCGTAGCTGGGCCGGTAGCCGCCGAAGCTGCCGCCCACATAGATCGACGGCGGCGGCACGTACACCGGGGCCGGTGCCGCATAGTAGCTGTCCACCGGGTAGGCGACGCACCCGCCCAGGGCCAACACGAACAGGGCGGCAAGGGTAAGCTGGGAGAAAGGCCGGGGCATGAAACAGCACTCCGCTGGGAACAGTGAAGTTCTGGTCCTTGAATGCGGCAGCCCGATGGTTGGCGGCGCCCCGGTCCTGCCACGAAGCCCGCGCATGCTCCGGCATGGCCCAGGATGCAGCGGGCCGGAGAGCACGACCCATGCGCCCCCTGTTCCCAACCAAGCCGCTGCTGGCCCTGTCCCTGCTGGCCCTGCTCGCCATCCCGCCCGCCCTGGCCCAGGCCCCCGCCGGCCGCCTCGCCGAGGCCAGCGGCCCGGTCTCGCTGCGCCCCATCGGCGGCACCTGGGCCGCCGCCCCGCGCGGCGCCGCGCTGCTGGAAGGCCAAACCCTGCGCACCGGCCCGCGCGCCCAGGCCGAGCTCGATCTCGGCGCCAACCGCCTGGGGCTGGACCCCGATACCATCCTGCGCATCGACAGCGCCCACCCCGGCATGCCGGCCTTCACGCTGGAGCAGGGCAGGGCGATGATCCTGCTGCGCAGCCTGCAACCGGGCCAGGTCGCCCGCATCAACCTGCCGCGCGGCAGCGTCACCCTGGCCGAACCCGGCCTCTACGTGGTCTCGGCGCCGGAAGCCGGCCGCCCGGCCTCCATCGGCGTCAGCCGCGGCCTCGCCCAGGTCTATGGCCCCGGCGTCTCGCTCGCCGTCCCAGCCGGCCAGACCGGCCTGTTCGGCGGCACCGAGCCGGCAGCGATGCGCGCCGGCGTCGCCGACGGCTTCCTGGCCGACGATCCCACCCCGCCACCGCCGCAGGTCGTCCGCCCCGCCACCCCGCCACCGCCCGCCACCCCGATCGCGCCGCCCCCCGACCTCGCCGGCCTGCCCGGCACAGACCCGCTGCGCCAGCAGGGCAGGTGGGACGACCTGCCAGAGTACGGCGCCGTCTGGTACCCGCCGGTCGCCCCGTCCTGGAACCCCTATGCCGATCCCTGGCAGGCCGAGCGCTGGGGCTACGTGCCCTACACCAGCGGCGCCTGGATCATGATCGGCCCGCGCTGGGCCTGGATGCCGCCGCGCCGCGTCCCACCCCCGGCCTGGCGCCACGCCTACCCGCCACCGGGCATGGGCCAGCCGAACCGCTACCCGGCGGCCGTCCCGCCCGTCGCCGTGCCGCCGCTTCCGGCCCCCAACCCCTTCCCCGCGGCCCCGCACATCACGGCGCCTCGCCCGATGCCGCCCGCCGCCGTGCTGCCGCCATCGGCCATCGCGCCCGGAGTCTCATTCGTCCCAACGCCGCCGATGCCGCGCCCGCCACTCGCCGCGCCGGTGGCAACGCCCCCCGTCATTGTCTCTCCCGTGATCCCCGCGCCGCGCCCAAGCCTGCCGGCCGCCCTGCCGCCCCCGGCCGCCCCGCCCCTGGCCGCCCCGCACGTCTTCACCCCACGCCCAACCCCGCCGCCCGCCGCCTTGCCACCGCCGATGGCCGCACCGCGCATGCCCGCACCCCCCATGGCCGCCCCCCCGATGGCTGCCCCACCTCGCCCAGCCGCGCCCCCGCCGTCGCGCATCTGCCCGCCCGGACGTACTATCTGTTGAACCCTCAGTGCGCCGCCTGCCCCAGCTGGTGGCGCAACCGCAGGTCCTCCAGGTCCAGCTCCTCCACCACCGCCGCCAGCGCGTCATCGTCCAACGCCCCGGCGCGGGACTGCGCCACCAGGTGCACCCGCGCCGCCGCGTTGGCATGCAGCCGCAGCGCCAGCCGCGCTTCCCGCGCCGCCCGCCGTGCCGCCTGGGTGGGCGCCGCGCCGGCGGCGAAGGCGCCCGCCCGGTCGCGGTATTCGGCCAGAAGATCCGCCGCCATCGCCCCATCCAGCGGGTCCGCCGCCCGCTGCTCCAGCGCCGCCAGCGCCGCCCGCTGCGCCGCCAGCCGCGCCTGCACCGCCGGGTGCTCGCCCTCCGCCACGTCGCCCAGCCCCAGCCGCCGGATCAGCGGCCCCAGCGTCACGCCCTGCAGCAGCACCGTGCCCAGGATCACCGCGAAGGTCAGCACGATCACCGCATCCCGCCCCGGAAACCCCGCCGGCAACGCCAGCGCCGCCGCCAGGCTCACCACCCCGCGCATCCCCGCCCAGGAGATCACGGTCAGCACCCGCGCCGGCGGCACCGGGTCGTGCTTGCGAACCCAGGGCGGGCGCGACAGCTGCGCCGCCGGAAACACCCACACGAACCGCCCCACGATCACGGTGGCCACCACCGCCAGCGCCGCCGGCGCCAGCACCTCGGCCTGTCCCGGCCCGATCCGCTGCAACACCCCATGCAGCGAAAGCCCGATCAGGATGAACACCAGCGCATCCATCACGAACACCACGAACCCCCACGCCGCCCGCGCCTCCAGCCGCGTGCGCGCGCTCAGCACCTCATGCCGCCGCCAGCCGAACCACACCCCACAGGCCACTGTCGCCAGCACGCCTGATACCTGCAGCTGCTCGGCCAGGATGTAGCTGCCCCACGCCGCCAGGAAACTCGCCGCCGTCTCCAGATGCGTGTCGTGCAACCGCGCCGCCAGCCACGAAAGCGCCCACCCCGCCACCAGCCCCACCGCGACCCCGCCGGCCGACACCGCCAGGAAAGCCCCCGTCGCCACCACCGGGTCGAACACCCCCGTCATCGCCGCGGCCACCGCGAAGCGATACAGCACCAGGCCCGAGGCATCGTTCACCAGGCTCTCGCCCGACAGCACCGTCACGATCCGCTTCGGCATCCGCAGCCGCTCCAGCACGGAGGCCGCCGCCACCGCATCGGGCGGGGACACGATCGCCCCCAGCGCGAAGCAAGCGGCCCAGGGCAGGCCCGGCAGCAGCATCTTCGTCACCACCGCCACCGTCACCGTGGTGAACGCCACCGCGCCCACCGCCAGCAGCAGGATCGGCCGCAGATTGGCCCGGAACGCCCGCCAGGAGGTGAAGTAGGCCGATGCCATCAGCAGCGGCGGCAGGAACAGCGTCATGGTCAGCTCGGGGTCCAGCCGGATCTCCGGCACCCCCGGCGCCACCGCCAGCGCCATGCCGCCCAGCACGAACACCACCGCCGTCGGCACCTGCAGCCAGCGCGCCAGCAACGCCAGCCCCAGCGCAACGGCCAGCAGCACCAGGATCAGTTCGAAGGCATGGACCGCGCTCATGATCGCAATGGTATACGAATCCGGGGCGCCCGGTCGTCCTCAACCTCAGGTTCGCCATGCCCCGCATCGTCCGCCGATTGCTGAACCTGCTGCTGCTCCCGCTCGCCCTGCTGATGGTGGTGCTGGAAGACCTGGTCTGGGCCGGCGCCGTGGCGGTACTGCGCGGCCTGCGCCGCACGTTCCCGGTGCGGGCCGCCGATGCCTGGCTGCACACGCTGCCTGGCTACGCTGCCCTGCCGCTGTTCCTGGTGCCGGAGGCGGTGGGCCTGGCCGGCAAGCTCTGGGCCATCGCCCTGCTGGCCGGCGGCCACAGGCTGGAAGCGCTGGAGGCCTATGTGCTGATCCGCCTTGTCAGCACGCTGATCTCCGTCTTTATCTACCAGGCCTGCGAGGCCGCCCTGCTGCGCATCGCCTGGTTCGCCCGCATCGTCGGCTGGGTGCATGCCGCGCGCGACTGGGCCATGTCCCTGCTGCGCCCCGCCCTCGCCGTTCTGCATGCCCTCTTCCAGCGCGGCCGCGGCCGCCTCGCCCTGCGCTGGCTCGCCATCCGCCACCGCCTGAGGACCCAACGATGAAGCGCCGCGCCGTTTTGTTCGATGTCGGTGGCCCGATCGACATGGAAATCGACTGGGAAGCCACTATGGACCGGCTGATCCGCGCCGAGGTGGAATCCGCCACCGGCGCCCCGCTGCCGGACGAGACCTACGCCGCCGCCTGGGAGGCCGCCGTCGCCAGCCACGCCCCCAACGCCTACCAGGCCGTGCTCTGGCAGTTGATGGGCCAGGACGAAGCGCGCACCCCCCTCGCCTGGGGCCGCATCGCCGCCGCCGCCCGCCAGCAGCGCGGCAAGCCGCAGATCCGCCCGGGCATCGCCCCGCTGCTGTTCGCGTTGCAGGCCCAGGGCATCCGCCTTGCCCTGGCCGCCAACCAGCCCGCCGCCATGCTCGGCGCCCTGGCGGAGGAAGGGCTGCTGCATCTGTTCGCCGTGCACGGCCTCTCCGGCGTGATGGATCTGCGCAAGCCCGATCCGCGCTTCTTCCTGCACATCACCGAAGCCCTCGGCCGCCCGCCGGAGGATTGCGTGATGGTCGGCGACCGCATCGACAACGACATCGCCCCCGCCCGCGCGCTCGGCCTGGCCACCATCCTGTTCCGCACCGGCCGCCACGCCGCCCAGCGCCCGCGCAACTGGCAGGAGCTCCCCGATGCCGTGGTCACCGACATGGTGGCGCTCCGTTCGGCCCTGGCAGGCATGCTCCGATAGGCATTGGCGATGACCTGAAAACAGTCTAAAAATTAAAAAATTCGTATATAAGCATGGAGGCTTTCCTTGGCCGGCAACGTTTTCTTCAAGGCCATGGAAACCGCGGTAGGCGAGGCAAACGTCTCCGTCCCCATCGAATTCGTCCGCTCTGGCGCGCTCTCCGGTGCGGTCACGATCCAGTATGGCGTGGTCGGCGATTCCGCCACGGCTGGCGCCGACTACAGCGCCATGGGCGGCAGCATCGTGATACCGGATGGCGCCGCCAGCGTCATCGTGCAAATCCCGATCCTGGATGACGCCCTGCCCGAGGGCACCGAGGTGCTGTCGGTCTCGATCATCAGCGTCACCGGCGCCGAGCTTTCCGCCCCGCGCACCCACCGCATTTCGATCCTGGATGACGAAACCCCCGCGCCGCCCCCGCCCGCGGAGCCGCCGCTGGTCCCGACCCACGACGTTACCCTCGCCCCAGCGTTAGATGGGCTTTCCACGCCGGTGCGCTTCGTCTTCGCCCCCGGCAGCACATCCACCGTGCTGGTTGCCGAGAAGGCCGGCCTGCTGCGCAGCGTCAACCTCGAAACCGGCGCGGTGAATACGCTGCTCGACCTGCGCGCCCAGGTGAACAACGCCACCGATCGCGGGCTGATGGATGTCGTCATCCATCCGGATTTTGCCTCCAACCCGTATGTCTATCTCGCCTACGCGGTGGATCCGGCGGAAACCGCCACGCGCACCGGTGGCGCCGGGCGGGACGGTTCGGGCAACCGCTTCGCCCATGTCGTGCGCTACACCATGGACACGTCCGGCCCGCTGCCCACGATCGACCCCGCCAGCGCGGTGATCCTGGTCGGCGCCGGCGGCCAGAGCCTCAGCGACATCAGTGGCGGCGGGGCAGAGAACTTCACCGACCCCGTCTATGCCGACCGTCCGGCATCGGATCGCATCTTCGATACCGCAGACCGCGTGGTGGGCGGTTTCAAGCAGGACTACCTGAAGATCGACAGCCTCTCCCATGCCGGCGGCCGCCTGCTGTTTGGCCCCGACGGCATGCTGTACGTCACCACTGGCGACGGCACCTCCTTCAACTACCCCGATCCCCACGCCGCCGACGTGCAGTCGCTCGACAGCCTGTCGGGCAAGGTGCTGCGCATCGATCCGATCACCGGGCTGGGCCTGGCCGACAACCCGTTCGCCGGCGAGGCCGAAAGCCTGGCCGACAACCGCGCCCGCATCTGGCAGTACGGCCTGCGCAACCCCTTCTCCGCCACCTTCGACGAGGAAGGCCGGCTGTTCCTCGCCGATGTCGGCTGGTCCACCTATGAGGAGCTGGACACCGGCGGGCCCGGCACCAATTTCGGCTGGCCCTATTACGAGGGCGGCGATGGCGGCGTGCTGCTGGAAACGCCGGATTACCGCAACCAGCCGGGCGCGGATGCGATCTACGCCGCCGTGGCGGCCGGCACGCTGCATGTCACGCCGGCCTTCCGCGCCTTCGGCCATGCCGCGGAGGTGCCCGGCTTCCGCATGCAGGCCATCATCATGGGCGCCCTGGTGCCGGACAACGCCGCCTACCCCCAATCGCTGCAAGGCCACCTGCTGTTCAGCGACTACATCGGCGGCGCCCTGTTCTCCTCGGATACCAACAACCGCAACGACACCGGCTTCCTGCTCGACTGGCCCGGCGAGCGTGGCCCGATCCACATGGCGGTCGGCCCGGACGGCCAGATCTACTACCTCGACATGAGCGCGGGCGAGATCGGCCGCCTCGGCATCGCCGAACGGCCGGAGGGGGGCTCGGCGCGAATCACCATCGCAGCCTCCGAGGCCACGAAGCTGGAGGGCACCGGCACCACCACGCCCTATGCCTTCACCGTCACCCGCAGTGGCGTGATGAACACGGCCTTCTCCATCGGCTGGAGCGTGGCGCCCGCCTTCGAGATCGGCACCAGCCCCGCCCAGGCCGCGGATTTCGCCGGCGGCATTCTGCCGAGTGGCACCGTCTCCTTCGCCGCCGGCCAGTCCACCGCCACGATCACCGTTTCCCTGGCTGCCGACAGCGAGAACGAGCCGAATGAGCGGTTCGACGTGGTGCTCGGCACCCCGCCCTCCGGCGTGTCGCTGGCCCTGGCCAATGTCGGCGGGGTGATCTTCAACGACGATGCCGGGCTCTCCGCCCTGTCGATCGCCGCCGACAAGGGCGGCGCCAGCGAGGGCACCGGCACCTCCACCACCTACAGCTTCACCGTCACCCGCACCGGCGGCCTCGACCAGCCGGCCACCGCCAAGTGGAAGGCCGCCGGCGCGCTGGATGGCGGGACGGTGCCGGCCGAGGCGACCGATTTCGTCGGCGGCACCTTTCCCGGCGGCACCGTCTCCTTCACTGCTGGCCAGTCCACCGCCAGCATCGCGGTTGCGATCGCCGGGGACGGCCTGGGCGAATACAACGAGCGCTTCGGCATCACGCTGTCCAACCCCTCCGTCAGCGCCATCATCAGCAAGGCGACGGCCACCAGCATCGTCTTCAACGACGACGTGAACCTGGCCATCGCGCCCGCCGCGCTGAAGCTGGCCGAAGGAAATACCGGTTCCACCGCGTTCCGCTTCACCGTCTCGCGCATCGGTGTCGGCGCCGGCAACACCGTTGCCTGGGATGTCGCCGGCGCTGGCGCCACCCCCGCCACCGGGGCGGATTTCATCGGCGGCGCGCTGCCCTCCGGTATCCTCACCTTTGGCGCCAGCGACTCCAGCCGCACCATCACCATCCCCGTGGCCGGCGACACGGAGCTGGAATCCGACGAGGGCTTCACCGTCACCCTCTCCAACCCGTCCGGCTCCGCCACGATCACCGCCGCGACCGCGCCGGCGACCATCCTGGGCGATGAGACCAGCATCGCCATCGCGCCGCTCACTGTTCGCCAGGCCGAGGGCAGCGACGGGCCGACGCCCTTCACCTTCACGGTGACCCGCAACGGTGGCCTCTCGCAGCTTCAGACCGTGGCCTGGCAGGCCCACGGCATTGCCGGCCCAGGGACGCTGGCGGCCAACGCCGCCGATTTCGTCGGCGGCGCCTTCCCCGCCGGCATCGCCACCTTCGCGCCGGGCGAAACGGAACAGCAGCTCACCCTGCAGGTGGCCGGGGACGACCGGCGCGAGTTCAACGAACGCTTCGCCGTCACGCTCTCCAACCCCACCGGCGGCGCCACCCTGGCCAGCGCCACCGCCGCCGCCCTCGTGCTGAACGACGACACCGCGATCTCGCTCATCACCCCGGGTGTCTCGGTGGCCGAGGGCCACGGCCTCTGGACGAGCATGTCCTTTTATGTGGAGCGCAGCGGCCTCACCATTGGCACCTCCACCGTCGACTGGGCCGTGGTGCCCGGCGGGGTGGCCGGCACGGTGCCGGTCAATGTCGCCGATTTCTACACCGGGGAGGGGGAAATGCACGGCACCCTCACCTTCGACAGCAACAGCAACGTCCAGGACATCGTCATCGCCATTGCCGGCGACCAGCTGCCGGAATTCAACGAGAGCTTCCGCCTCGTGCTCTCCAACCCCACCGGCGCCACGCTCGGCCGCAGCGAAGCCCTCGGGGTGGTGTATGACGACGACCGCATTGCAGGCACCGCCGCCAGCGAGTCGCTCTGGGGTACCGTGGGGGCAGACCTGTTCCTGATCGGCCTGGGCCACGACACCATCGCCGGCCTTGCCGGGTTGGACCGCTTCCAGTTCCTGCCCAGCGCGCTCGCCCCGGAAGCGCAGAACAGCTTCACCTTCGGCGATTTCAGCCCGGCGGAGGGCGAACGGCTGGACCTCTCGCGCATCGACGCCATTGCCGGCACCGGCGCCAACAACGCCTTCGCGTTCATCGGCACCGCCGCCTTCCAGGGCAATGCGGGCGAGCTGCGCTGGCAGGATCTCGGCAGCCAGCGCCTGGTGCAGGGCGACGTGAATGGCGACGCGGTGGCCGACCTCACGCTCTACCTGGCCACCCCCGGCCCGGTGCAGCCGGGGTGGTTCATCCTCTGACCGGCGCTACCGGTTGAATTCCAGCGCCAGCCCCGGCACGGACCATTCCGCGTCGGTCCAATCGAGTTCCACCAGTTGCCCGGTGCCAGAGAGGGTGACATAGGCCTTGGTCAGCCCCGCGCCGCCGAAACACACATTGGTGGTCATCGGGTCGCTGAACCGCACCACGCGCAGCACCCGCCCATCCGGCGCGATCACCGTGACGGCGCCGGTGACCAGGGTTGCCACGCAGATATTGCCGGCGGCATCCACCTTCAGGCTGTCGAACATCTGCATGCCGCCCAGCCCGCACACGAAGCGCCCGCCATGCGGCTGGCCCGGATGCTTCTTCGCCACGCCCGGCGATTCCAGGTCGAAGGCCCAGATGCGCGCGGTGGGCGTTTCGGCCACGTAGACCGTCTTGCCATCGGGGGAGAGGCCGACGCCGTTGGGCGTGTTCAGCCGGTAGCCGACTTCCACGATGGAGGAGCCATCGGGCTTGGCGTAGTACAGCCCGCCCCAGTCCCGGTCGCGCGCGCGGGTCTTGCCGAGGTCGCTGAAGTAGAAGCCGCCATGGGCATCGAACACGATGTCGTTCGGCCCGCGCAGCTTGTGGCCGTTGCAGGAATCATAGAGGCGGGTCACCGCCCCGCTCACCGGGTCGATCCGCTCGATCCGGCCGGTCTCGTAATCCGCCGGCTGGAGGCCGGGGCGCAGCAGCCCGTCCATTTCGTGCCAGTCGAAGCCGCCATTGTTGCACACATAGAAGGCGCCATCCGGCCCCACCGCCATGCCGTTCGGCCCGCCGCCGG
This sequence comes from Rhodospirillales bacterium, assembly GCA_947460455.1. Lineage (GTDB taxonomy): Bacteria > Pseudomonadota > Alphaproteobacteria > Acetobacterales > Acetobacteraceae > CAMDGX01. The sequence continues at coordinate 26,290 of CANHKG010000019.1, forward strand.
GCGTGGCCAGCACGCGCTTCTCGCCGGTGGGCGAGACGATGGTGATGCACCCGCTGGCGATCTCCACCAGCGCCACCGACCCGTCCTTCAGCCAGACCGGCCCTTCCGGAAACCGCAGCCCCGTTGCCATCACGCGCATTGTCGTTTCCCCCATGTTCGTCAGACCACCCGGTTCAGCAGGGCCTCTCCCGCCGCCAGGCGCCGCACATTCTCCGCCGCCGTCGCGAAGGAGCGATCGAATGTTCCCCCGGTCACCCAGGCCACGTGCGGTGCCACCACAACATTCTCCAGCGAGAACAGCGGGTTGCCCGCCGGCGTGGGCTCCTGCGCGAACACATCCAGACCGGCCGCGCCCAGCTGCCCGGACCGCAGCGCGGCCACCAGCGCCGCCTCATCCACCAGCCCACCGCGCGCCGTGTTCACCAGCACCGCGCCGGGCTTCATGCGCCCCAGCGCCGCGGCATCGATCATCCCGGCGGTTTCGGCCGTTTGCGGCACATGCAGCGAAATTACATCGGATTCAGCCAACAACCCGTTGAGATCGCGATATTCATACGGCACGTCCTTCGGCCCGGTCGCGGTATAGATCACCCGGCACCCCAGCGCCGCCAGCACGGGCGCCAGCGCGGCCGGCACGGCCCCGAAGCCCACCAGCCCCACCGTCTTGCCACCCAGCTCGCCCAGCCGATCCTGCACCGCCGGCGCGGCACCCCAGCGCCCGGCCCGTAGCCCGGCATCGAACTGCGGCAGGCGTCGCAGGCAGGCCAGCATCAGCAGCAGCGCCATCTCCGCCACCGCGCGGGCATTCGCCCCCGGCAGGTTGCACACCGGGATCCCGCGCCCCTTCGCGGCTTCGAGATCAATGGTGTTCACGCCCACGCCGATCTTCTGGATCAGCTTCAGACGTGGCGAAGCGGCGATCACCGCGGCGGTGCAGGGCTGCAGCACGTGCCACAGCACCTCCGTCTCCGGCAGCGCCGCCATCAGCGCCGCATCGTCGCCCTCGGCCACGAAGCGCAGGGACAGGCCGGGCAGGGCGCCCAGCCTTTCCTTCAGCGCCGGCCCGGCGTCGTAGTGCAGCAGCACATTCACTTCGAGCGCCCCAGCACGCTCCCGCCCGCGAAGCGCGCCAGTTCGCCCAGCGCCTCCTCGATGCGCAGCGCCTCGTTCCACTTCGCCATGCGCTCGCTGCGCGCGAAGCTGCCCACCTTCAGCTGGCCGGCACCCCAGCCGATGGCCAGGTGCACGATCGTTACATCCTCCGTCTCGCCCGAGCGCGCCGAGACGATCCCGGCATAACCCACGGATTTCGCGGCTTCCCATGCCTCCAGCGTCTCGGTCAGCGTGCCGCGCTGGTTCGGCTTGATCAGCACCGTGTTCGCCGCCCCCTTGGCCGCCGCATCGCGCACGCGCGACGCCTCGGTGACGAGGAAATCATCGCCGACAATCTGCAGCCGGTGGCCATAGGCCTTTGTGAACGCAACAAACCCGTCGGCATCATCCTCCGCCAGCGGGTCTTCGATGGAGACGATGGGATACTTGTCGATCCAGCGGCCGAGCATCTCGATCATCCCGTCGCTGTCGAGTTCCCGCGCCTCCAGCCCGAGCTTGTAGCGCCCGCCGCGCCCGAACTCGCTGGCCGCGATATCCAGCGCGATCGCCACCTGCTCGCGCGGCACGAAGCCCGCCCGCTCGATGGCGCGGACCAGCATCTCCAGCGCCTGCTCGTTGTTGGTGAAGGCCGGCCACCAGCCGCCCTCATCGGCCACGCCTTGCAGCAGCCCGGCCTCCTTCATCAGCAGGCCGGCGTGGCGATACACCTCTGCCGTCCAGTCCAGCGCCTGCGCGAAGCTTTTGGCCGCGGGGCACACCACCAGGAAATCCTGGATATCCACCCGCCGCCCGGCATGTGCGCCGCCGCCGAAGATCTGGATCTGGGGCAGGGGCAGCAGGTCGGCATTCTCACCGCCGAGATGCCGGTACAAGGGCTTGCCCGCCTCGGCCGCCACCGCATGGGCATTGGCCATGGAGACCGCCAGGATCGCATTGCCGCCGAGCCGGGTCTTCGCTTCCGTGCCGTCCAGCTTGATCATCGCCCGGTCGACCCCGGCCTGGTCGCGCGCATCGCGGCCCAGGATCTCCTCGGCGATCTCCCCGTTCACCGCCGCCACCGCCTGGGTGACATCCCAGCCGCCGAACGCCGTGCCGCCGTCGCGCTTGTCCAGCGCCTCGCCGCTGCCGGTGGAGGCGCCTGCCGGCGCGATCGCGCGCCCGACGGCACCGCCGGCGAGCATCACCTCCGCTTCCACGGTCGGCCGCCCCCGGCTGTCCCACACCCGGCGCCCGTGCACATAAACAATCTCGTGCGTGATCATCGGCTCAGCTCATCCTCCCAGGCCCGCCGCACCGCCGCCAACCGACCAACCGGCCTGGCCAGCAATGCCCGCGCCACCCGCCGAACTTTGTCTCGCTCGGCCTCCGCGGTGATGTACTCCGCCGGAGACTTCCCATCCACCCGCGCCAGGAACAGGCAGGGCAACAGCCGCGCCGCCCGCGCCTCGATCGCCTCAGGCGCCTCCCACTCCACGCCCGCCAGATACGCCCCGGCCAAGGCATCGAAGCAGGCCAGGAACCCCGCCTGGGCTGCCGGGGTCCAAAGACACTTCAGCAGCAGATGGTTCAGGCAGAACGCCAGGTCGAAGGCCGGATCGCCCCACCAGGCACATTCCGCATCCAGGAACACCGGCCCCTCTGGGCCCGCCAGAATGTTCTTCGGGCTCACATCGCCATGCACCAGCGCCCGCTTGTTCGCCTGCGTCGTCGCCACCAGCCCCAGCAGCACCTCGCGCAGATCCGGATGCCGAGACGCCGTTGCCACCAGATACGGCTCCAGCCGGATATCGTAGAAAATAGCATCGGTCGCGAACCGCCCGGGCACCGACTCGTCCGCCGCCGTCGCTGCGTGAATCCGCGCGACTCGTGCCCCCACCTGTGCCGCGAATCCGGCATCCGCGTGCCCATCGCGCAGCTGCGCCTTCCACAGCGGGTAGTCTGCCTCCGGCAGGAACGCCATCGCCAGCGCGCCGGCTTCCTCATCCTGCCCCAGCAGCGCCGGCACCGCCCCGGGCGCCGCCGCGCCGGCCACGCGCATCCATTCCGCCTCGTAGCGATTTCGGCTCACCGGCGCCCGCCAATCCGCCGCCACCTTCAGCTTGCCCAGCGCCCGCTTCACGCAGATCGCCCCAGCCGGCAGCGCGATGCGCCAGATGTCCGACGACACCCCCCCGGTCAGCTGCTCCCCCGCCACGCCATCCGGCACGTCCAGCCCCATCCGCCGCAACGCTTCAAGCAGTTCAGGAGGTGGCGCAACTGTCATCATCCGGGCATCCTGTGCGCCACTGAGACTCCAGGCAACCGGGGGACCCGAATGGAAACGATCGAAGCCGATTACGTCGTTGTGGGCGCGGGCTCCGCCGGCTGCGTCGTCGCCGCCCGCCTGTCCGAAGACCCGAACGTGCGCGTGGTGGTGCTGGAAGCCGGCGGCAAGGACAGCAATATCTGGATCCATGTGCCGATCGGCTACGGCAAGACCATCGTCGATCCCTCCGTGAACTGGATGTACGAGACGGAGCCAGACCCCGGCGCCAACAACCGCAAGCTGTTCTGGCCGCGCGGCAAGGTGCTCGGCGGCAGTTCCTCCATCAACGGCCTGCTCTACGTCCGCGGCCAGCCCAACGATTTCGACCATTGGCGCCAGCTCGGCAACGCCGGCTGGGCGTGGGACGACGTGCTGCCCTACTTCAAGCGCAGCGAAGGCCGCGTCGGCCCCGGCGATGACAGCCTGCGCGGCCGCGACGGCCCGTTGAGCGTCATCGATTTCGCCGCCCGCTCCCGCCTGTCGGAAGCCTATGTCGATTCCGCCGTCCAGGTCGGCATCCCCCGCAACGACGACTACAACGGCGCCACCCAGGAAGGCGTCGGCTACTACCAGAACACCATGAAGAATGGCCGCCGCTGGTCTGCCCATCGCGCCTTCCTCCAGCCCGCCATGAAGCGCCCGAACCTGCAGGTGATCACCCACGCCCAGGTGGAACGCGTGCTGCTCGCCGGCAAGCGCGCCACCGGCGTTGCCTACCGGCAGGGCGGCCAGAGCCACACCGTGCGCGCCAAGCGCGAGGTCATCCTCTGCGGCGGCGCCATCAACTCGCCCCAGCTGCTGATGCTCAGCGGCATCGGCCCCGCCGGCCACCTGCTGGAGAAGGGCATCGAGCCCATCCACGACCTGCCCGGCGTCGGCCAGAACCTGCAGGACCATTTCCAGGTCCGCTTCGTCTATAAATGCACCGAGAAGGTGACGGTGAACGACATCATGATGTCGCCCACCCGCATGGCGATCATGGGCCTGCAATACGCCCTGTTCCGCACCGGCCCGCTCACTGCCAGCGCCGGCCAGGTCGGCATCTTCACCAAATCCCGGCCGGAGCTGGACGCGCCCGACATCCAGTTCCACTTCATCGGCTTCTCCGCCGAGCGCCCCGCCGAGGGCCTGCACAAATTCTCCGGCTTCACCCAGAACGTGTGCCAGCTCCGCCCGGAAAGCCGCGGCGAGATCCTGCTGAAATCCGCCGACCCGTTGGCACCCCCGGCCATCCACCCCAACTACCTCGCCGAGGAAACCGACCGCCGCGTGCTGGTCGATGGCCTGAAGCTCGCGCGCAAGATCGCCAACCAGGGCCCGATGCGCGCCTTCATCGCCAGCGAATACCTGCCGGGCGAGCAGGTGCAATCGGATGCGGAGATGCTGGAATACGCCCGCAACTACGGCGGCACGATCTTCCACCCGATCGGCACGGCGAAGATGGGCCACGACCCGATGGCGGTGGTGGACGACCAACTCCGCGTCCACGGCATCGCCGGCCTGCGCGTGGCCGACGGTTCCGTGATGCCCACCATGGTCAGCGGCAACACCAACGCCGCCTGCATCATGATCGGCGAAAAATGCGCCGACCTCGTGCGCGGCAAGCAGCTCGCGCGGGCGGCATAGAGAAAAAGCAAGAAAGAAAGCGGCCACAGAAACACAGAGGCACAGAGAAGCAAGACCAGGCGAGAACGCCCGCCATGAACCAAACTTGCTTCTCCCTTGCCTTGTTCCTCTGTGTCTCTGTGCCTCTGTGGCCACTTTCTTCCTGACCCACGCCCAACCCAGGAACGGCCCATGAGCATCTACTCCGACCTAGGCGTCCCCGAGATCATCAACGCCTGCGGCACCGTCACCCGCCTCTCCGGCGGCCTCATGGCCCCCGAGGTCGCCGAGGCGATGCGCCAGGCCAGCCTCGCCTGCGTCGACATGGTCCAGCTCCAGGCCGCTGCCAGCCGCACCATCCGCGAGGCCACCGGCGCCGAAGCCGGCATCGTCACCTCCGGCGCCTCCGCCGCCGTCCTGCTCGGCACCGCGGCCATCCTCGCCGGCCTCGACCCCGCCCGCATGAACGCCCTGCCAGACGTGCCGGACGGCAAGCGCGAGTTCCTCATGGTCCGCAGCCAGCGCAACATGTACGACAAGGCCCTGGTCGTCGCCGGCGCCCGCATCATCGAAATCGGCATCCCCGACCGCTACTCCGGCCCCGGCGTGCGCGACGCCGCCCCCTGGGAACTCGAAGCCGCCATCACGAAAAACACGGCGGGGATCTACTACCTGGCCGGCGCCCAATCCAAACCCAGCCTGCGCGACATCGCCACCGTCGCCCGCGAACACCGCCTGCCCATCCTGGTCGACGCCGCCGGCCAACTCCCCCCCGCCACCAACCTCAACCGCTTCCTCGATGAGGGTGCGGATCTCGTCGCCTTCTCCGGCGGCAAGGCCATTGGCGGCCCGCAGAGCAGCGGCATCCTCGCCGGCCGCATGGACCTCATCTCCAGCGCGCTGCTGCAGATGCTCGACCTCGACATCTACGAAGACGCCTGGTCCCCCCCCGCCGAGTTCGGCCCGCTGCGCCAGATGCGCGGCCTCCCCCACCACGGCATTGGCCGCTCCTGCAAGGTCGGCAAGGAGGAAATCGCCGGCCTCTGCACGGCGCTGAAGCGCTTCGCCAGCACCGATGAAGCCACCCGCCGCGCCACCTGGCTCGCCCGCCTGCAGCGCATCACCGAGCTCGCCGGCGGCGAGGGCCTGTCCATCGAAGGCAAGGCCATCCCCATCCTGAACGTGAAGACCGCGGACCTCGACACCGCCATGGCCCTCGCCCGCAAGCTGGCCGCCGGCACGCCCGCCATCCACTGCGGCCTCGGCCGCCGCGACGAGGGGATCATCACCGTCAACCCCGTCGCGCTGACGGATGCCTACGCCGAGGAAATCGGCCGCCGCCTCGCGGGCCGCTAGGAAGCAAGGAAAAACTCACCACGGAGGCACGGAGGGCACAGAGAAAGGCACGGAGTCGAAGCGTCACCTCCGTGCCTTCTCCGTGAACTCCGCGCCTCCGTGGTGAATCTTCCTTCTCCTTGCATCTCCCGGCGCTCCGAAAATCGCCCTACTCTCACCCCCGAAAGAGGGAGAAATACCATGGACGGGTTCATGCAGCCGGTCGCCGACATCATGCTCGACCACAAGACCAAGGGCATGCCCGGCGGCGTCGCGCCCTTCCCCATGGCCGACATCGCCGCCAAGGGCTGGAACGTCCTGAAGGAGGACCTCCCCCTCCCGCTCGCCGTCCTCAAGAAATCCGCCATGGACCACAACGCCGCCTGGATGCGCGATTTCGTCGCCCGCTCCGGCGCCGTCATCGCCCCGCACGGCAAGACCACCATGGCCCCCCAGCTTTTCGGCCAACAGGTGAACGACGGCGCCTGGGCCATCACGCTCGCCACCCCGCACCAGTTCGCTGTCGCGCGGGACTTCGGTTTTTCCCGGATTATCCTGGCCAACCAGCTCGTCGGCAAACAGATGATCCGCTACGTGCTGGACGAGTTGAAGCGCGACCCGGCGCTGGATTTCTATTGCATCGTCGATTCCGAAGCCAACGTCGCCCAACTCGCCGCCGCCGCCCGCGAGGCCAATATCGGCCGCCCGCTCCAGGTCTTCCTCGAAGGCGGCTGGATGAACGGCCGCACCGGCGTGCGTGACCTCGAAACCGGCCTGCGCGTCGCCCGCGCCGTGAAGGCCGCCGCCCCCCATCTCGCACTCCGCGGCGTCGAAGGCTTCGAAGGCCTCACCCCCGCCGACCGCACCGCGGCGGAAACCCAGGTCCGCACCTTCCTCGATTTCCTCGTGAGCCTCGCCCAGTCCTGCGAAGCCGAGAAACTCTTCGCCCCCGGCGAGATCATCCTGACGGCCGGCGGCAGCGCCTTCTACGACATGGTGCTCGCCCGCTTCACCCATGCCGGCCTCTCCAGCCCCACCCGCATCATCACCCGCAGCGGCTGCTACATCACCCACGATTCGACCAGCTACCGCCGCTTCTTCTCCAACATCGTCGAACGCACCCCCGAAGCCGCCCAGGGCGGCGGCCTGCTCTCTGCCATCGAAGTCTGGGCCTACGTCCAGTCCCGCCCGCAGCCCGACAAGGTTCTTCTCACCGCCGGCGCCCGGGACATCGGCACCGACCCGAAGCCCGCCGCCGAAACCTGGTTCCGCCCCGGCTCCAACATGACCCAGCCGGAGCCCATCCCCCCCGGCTACCTCGTCACCGGCCACAACGACCAGCACACCCACCTGACCGTTCCGGTGGATTCCCCGCTGCAGGTCGGAGACATGGTCACCTTCGGCATCGGCCACCCCTGCCTCACCTTCGACAAATGGCAGGTGCTGCTGGTGGTCGACGATGCCTACAACGTGGTGGGCGCGGTGCGGACGTTCTTCTGAGGCAAGCAAGGAAAGTGGCCACAGAGGCACAGAGGCACAGAGAAGCAAGGCAAGGGAGAAGGCCTTGGATGACGACTACGAACTGTCCCGCCGCGTCATCGGCTGCGCTATCGAGGTGCATCGCCACCTCGGTCCTGGCCTGCTTGAATCCGCCTATGAGGATTGCCTGAGCCACGAAATGTCGCTCGAGCGCATTGCGCACGAGCGCCAAGTCGCACTGCCCGTTGCCTACAAAGGCCTCACAATAGCTGCCGGCTACCGTCTCGATCTGCTTGTCGACCGTCGCCTGATCATTGAGATCAAAGCCATTGACCGCGCTGCACCCGTCCACGAGGCGCAACTGCTCACCTATCTGCGCCTGAGCGGCTTGCGCCTCGGTCTCCTGTTGAACTTCAATCAGGCCGTCCTGCGGGACGGCATCAAACGCATCACCACATAGGCACGAAGCCGGCCCACATCCCGCCTTCTCCCTTGCCTTGCTTCTCTGTGCCTCTGTGTCTCTGTGGCCACTTTCTTTCTGCCCTACCTCTCCACCGCCCCAAACTCGCCCAGGACCCCCCGCCCATGCGCATCTTCGCCGCCACGCTCGCCACCGAAACCAACACCTTCTCCCCCCTCCCCACCTCCATCGAGGGCTACAAGGAAGGCGTCTGGCTCCGCCCCGGCGAGCACCC
>CANHKG010000020.1 GCA_947460455.1 Rhodospirillales bacterium
ACGCTGAAGCGACAGACGCTCGGCAAGGTTCAACTCGTGATAGCCAGCCATCCCATCCTCCGAGCAAACGCAAACATCAAAGGCGTTGCACCCGGAGTTGGAAACCGCCGTCTTTTTGCTTCTTTTTCTTCAGAAAAAGAAGACCCTTGATTTCCTTCGCTGAACTCGTGTGCGCCACCCCGTTCTCCTTCCTGGAGGGCGCGAGCCATGCCGAGGAGCTGGTGGGGCAAGCGCACGCGCTGGGGCTGGCGGCGTTGGGGGTGGCGGACCGGAACACGGTGGCCGGGGTGGTGCGGGCACATGAGGCGGCACGGAAGGAGGGCCTCAAGCTGCTGGTGGGGGCGCGGCTGGGGTTCGTGGATGGAACGCCGGAGGTGGTGGTGTATCCCACGGATCGCGCGGCCTGGGGGCGGCTGACGACGTTGCTGACGTTGGGCAAGCGGCGGGCGAAGAAGGGGGCGTGCGTGCTGACGCGGGCGGACCTGGCGGCCCATGCCGAGGGGCTGGTGGGGATCGCCATGGGCGGCGAGGCCGAAGCGCTGCATGGGCTGCGGGAGGTGTTCGGGCGGCGCATCTGGCTGGCGGCGCGGCGGGATCATTCGGCGGAGGATGGGCGCCGGCTGGCGGCACTGGCGGAGATGGGGCGGCTGGTGCGGATGCCGCTGGTGGCGACCAACGACGTGCTGTTCCACCACCCCGCGCGCAAGATGCTGGCCGATGTGATGACGTGCATCCGGCTGGGCACCACGATCGAGAAGGCGGGGCTCGCCTTGGCGCCGCATGCGGAGCGGCATTTGAAGCCGGCGCAGGAGACCGCGCGGCTGTTCCGGGCGTATCCGGAGGCGGTGGCGGCGAGCCTGGAGATTGTCTCGCAAGTGGAATTCTCTCTGGACCAGCTCGCCTACGAGTATCCCGATGAGCCGGTGCCACCGGGGCGCACGGCGGATGAGCATTTGGCGGTGCTGACATGGGAGGGGGCGGCGCAGCGCTATCCCCGGGGCGTGCCGGACAAGGTGCGCGCGACCATCGCCAAGGAACTCGCGATGATCGCGCGGCTGAGCTACGCGCGGTATTTTCTCACGGTGCACGACATCGTGGTGTTCGCGCGCGGGCGCGGCATTCTGTGCCAGGGGCGTGGGTCAGCGGCCAACTCCGCCGTGTGCTTCGCGCTGGGGATCACGGCGGTGGATCCCACGGAAATCGATCTGCTGTTCGAACGGTTTGTCTCGGCGGAACGGCGCGAGCCGCCGGATATCGACGTGGATTTCGAGCATGAGCGGCGCGAGGAGGTGATCCAGTATCTCTATTCCCGGTATGGCCATGACCGGGCGGCGATTGCTGCTACCGTGATCCATTACCGGCCGAAGATGGCGATCCGCGAGGTCGGCCGGGTGATGGGGTTGTCGGAGGACACCACTGGCATCTTGTCGAGCCAGAGCTGGGGCAGCCGGTCCGGCGCGGGGGAGTTGTGGTCGCCCGAAAGGCTGGCGGAGGTGGGGCTGGATGGGGAGAGCATGGCGCTTCAGCGCACGCTGCAATTGGCGCGCGAGCTGATCGGGTTTCCGCGGCATCTGTCCCAGCATGTCGGCGGGTTCGTGCTGACGCGGGGGCCGTTGATCGAGACGGTGCCGATCGGGCCGGCGGCGATGGACGACCGGTATTTCATCGAATGGGACAAGGACGACATCGACACGCTGGGGATCATGAAGGTGGATGTGCTGGCGCTGGGCATGCTCACCTGCATCCGCAAGGCGTTCGCCCTGCTGCGCGCGCGGGGGTTCCCGATCACGGATTTGGCCGACGTGCCGCGCGAGGATGCGGCGACGTATCGGATGCTGTGCCGCGGGGATTCCGTCGGCGTGTTCCAGGTGGAAAGCCGGGCGCAGATGAACATGCTGCCGCGGCTGCGGCCTGCGAAGTTCTACGATCTCGTCATCGAAGTTGCCATTGTGCGGCCGGGGCCGATCCAGGGCGACATGGTGCACCCGTACCTGCGCCGGCGGCAGGGGAAGGAGGCGGTGCACTTCCCCTCGCCCGATCCCGCGCACGGGCCGGCGGATGAGCTGGAGCGGGTGCTGGGCAAGACGCTGGGGGTGCCGCTGTTCCAGGAACAGGCGATGCGCATTGCCATCGAGGCGGCGAAGTTCACGCCCGAGGAAGCCAACGCGCTGCGCCGGGCGATGGCGACGTTCCGGCACGTGGGCACGATCAACACCTTCTTCGGCAAGATGGTGGATGGCATGGCGGCGCGCGGCTACGAACGCGATTTCGCCGAGCGCTGCTTCCGGCAGATCGAGGGGTTCGGCACCTATGGGTTTCCCGAAAGCCATGCGGCGAGCTTCGCGCAGCTGGTGTACGTCTCGGCCTGGCTGAAATGCCACCACCCCGCCGCGTTTGCCTGCGCGCTGCTGAACAGCCAGCCGATGGGGTTCTATGCCCCGGCGCAGATCGTGCGCGATGCGCGCGAGCATGGGGTGCAGGTGCGCGGGATCGATGTGCTGGTCTCCGCCTGGGGCTGCGATGTGGAGGCGGCGGGCCGGGATGTGGCGCTGCGGCTCGGCTTTCGGCTGATCGATGGGTTCCGCGAGGAGTGGGCGCGGCGGATCATGGCGGGGCGGCCGATTGCGGATTTCGCGGCACTCACGCGCATCGGGCTGCCGCGGGCGGCGCTGGTGATGCTGGCGGAGGCGGATGGGCTGCGCGGGCTGGGGCTGGACCGGCGGCAGGGGCTATGGCGGGTGCGCGGGCTGGAGGATGCGGCGCCGCCGCTGCTGGCGATGCTCGATCCGCCGCCGGGCAATGCCGCGCTGCCGGCGATGCACCAGGGGGAGCACGTGGCGGCGGATTACCAGGCCACCGGGCTCTCCCTGCGCGCCCATCCGGTGCGGCTGCTGCGGCGCGTGCTGGCGGCCGAGGGGGTGGCGACCTGCGCCGAGGCGACCAGCCGGCGCGATGGCGCCAAGGTGCGGCTGGCCGGCGTGGTGCTGGTGCGCCAGCGGCCGGGCAGTGCTTCCGGCGTGGTGTTCGCCACCATCGAGGACGAGACCGGGGTGGCCAATATCGTGATCTGGCCCTCGGTGATGGAACGCTTCCGCCGCGCCGTGCTGGGCAGCCAGGTGCTGGAGGTGGCGGGGAAGGTGCAACGCTCCGAGGAAGGCGTGGTGCATGTGGTGGCCGATACGCTGACCGACCGCACCGCGCTGCTGGGGCTGCTGGAGACGGAAGGGCTGCGCATCGCTCCCGCCCCGGCCGACGAGGCGAACCGGACACCGCCGGCGGAGGAGGAAAAGGCCCTCTCCCTCCCCCGCTCGCGGGATTTTCATTGACACACCCTATTGATGGCGCACCTGCGCGTGCAGAAATAAGCTTCCATTGACCATTGAAAGCTCGCCGTTATGTCCCTGAATCTGGCCCAACTCGCCAACGAAGCCGGCAGCGACAAGGGCGATGCCGTGTTCCACGCGCACGATTATGCGCGGCTCTATGCCTTCCTGTTCGAGCAGTTCCGCGAGCGCGAGTTCGCCATGCTGGAGATCGGGCTGAAGCGCGGGGGGCTGGATGAATCCAAGCTGCGCGGCCGGGTGGAGCAGGAGGCGCCCTCCATCGCCATGTGGCGGCAATACTTCCCGCGCGCGAAGATCTGGGGCTTCGACATCTCCGATTTCTCGGCGGTGAAGATGGAGGGCTTCACCTTCATCCAGGGCGATGCCGGCAGCGCCCAGTCGCTCACGAAGCTGCACGACGCCCTGCCGCCGCTGCGCCTGCTGATCGACGATGGCAGCCACGCCAGCTACCATCAGCAGCTGACCCTGGCGCATCTGTTCAACCGCGTGGCGCCCGGCGGGTTCTTCGTGATCGAGGATATCCACGTGTTCAACCCGATGGATGCCGACCTGCCGAAGGTGCCGCGCACGATCTTCCTGCTGGAGCAGTTCCTGCGCACCGGCACGCTGGAGAGTGCGGCGATTGCGCCGGAACAGGCACGGTTCATCGAGGCGAACACGGCGCAGGTGTTCATCCACCGCAGCGACAAGGGCGGCGTGAACTACTGGGCGCCGAAGATGGCGGTGCTGCAACGCAAGGGGTGATGCCCATGGCCCGCTTTTTCCTGCTGCTGCTGCTGGTCCTGTGGGCCGCTGGTGCCTCCGCGCAGGCCCAGGGTGTGCCGGAGTGGCGGCCGCCGATCTTCCCAGCACCCGCCGGCGCGGTGCGGCTGGAGGCGCACGGGGTGCGGCCGGATACCGGGGCAGACGTGGCCGAGGCGATCAACGCGGTGCTGCAGGGCCTGAAGCCCGGCCAGACATTGATGCTGCAGGCCGGCACCTATCGCCTGTCCAAGCCCGTGCTGCTGCCTTCGGGCGTGAGCCTGCAGGGGCCGCAATCGGCGCAGGGGCGGCCGCTGGCCACGCTGGAGCAGGACCACGTGTTCGGCAAGGTCGGCCTGCTGTCCATGGGCACGGTGATGAACGCCAATTGGCTGTCCCACACCGTGCGGGACCGCGGCATCCATGTGCGCGCCATCCGCATCCGCCACGAGACCATGGGCGTGGTGCTGCGCCAGGTGGAGGACGTGTCGGTGGAGGGCTGCGAGTTCGAGGGCGGGATGGATGCCACCGCCATGCAGGGCGGGCGGCGCACACGGGTGGCGCACAACCTCTCCCACGGCACGCGCAACGCCGCCTGGGACCACTGGTTCGGCACCGAGGACGCGGTGGTGGAGGACAACATCGCCTTCCTGGCCAATGGCCACGGCATCCTGTTCAACGCGGTGGATACCGGCAACGCGCCGGCCACGTCGCGCGGCTTCACCGCCCGGCGCAACATCGTGCGCGGGCAGGGCGCCAACGGGGTGGGCATCTGGGTCAGCCCGCTGGGGCGCGGCGGCGGGCGGATCGCCGGCACGATCACGCTGGAGGACAACGACATCGCCGCCCCGCAACCCGGGGCACAGACCGCGGGCATCATCGTGCGGGCGGGGGATGCCGACCTGGTGGTGGTGCGCCACAACCGCGTGGCCGGGATGCGCGGCTATCCCGCCCTGGCGGTGGGGCCGTACCAGCCATCGGAAGGCGGGGAAGACCGGCTGCCGGCACGGGTGGTGGTGGAAGGCAACGAGCTGAACGACAACCACGTCTCGCGCTCCGGCGGCGTGGTGCGGGCCACGGGGGTGGCGGTGGAAGTGCGCGGCAACCGGCTGGCGGGCAACGGGTTCGAAGGCGGCAAGCCCGCGCCGGCGCTGACCCTGTGCCGCCGCGGCACGCCAGCGCAGGAGCCGGTGGTAACGGCGTGTGGGGCAGATTAAGGAAGCAGTTCTTTTTTGAAAAAAAGAACCAAAAAACTTTCATGACTGGCACGGGCGCCATGAATGAAGTTTTTTTGCTTCTTTTTGTTCACAAAAAGAAGATTCTTAAGCCTTCCCTTTAAGGAACACCCCAGTATCCGTGCAGAACACCGGCCGCCCGGTGATCTGGGCGATCTGGTGCGCCTGGCCCGAATCGCTTTCCACGAACAGCCGCCCGCCCATGGCGGCGTACACATCCGCCTTGTAGCGCCCGTAGAGCTGCAGCTGGCGGCGGCGCTCGGCGGTGGGCAGGTCGAGCATGATCAGCTCGTCGTATTTGATCTCGTGCCGGGCCAGCCATTCCTTGGTCTGGCCGCGCCACTTCTCCAGCCGGGAGGTGACGATGGCGCCCAGCTTGTAGCTTGGCCGCAGCTTCAGCGGGGCGGTGAGGATGTATTTTTCGTACAGCCCGCCGTCGTTGGAGTTTTCCGGCGGGCCATCGGGGCAGAACACGCCGTCGAGGTCGCAGAGGAAGCCGTCGCTCATCGGGTGGTGCATCATATTCCACTCGAACACGCGCGGGCCCGGCACGGTTTCGAAGGTGAGGTCGGCATCGGGCGCGTCGTGCTCGGCCTTGTAGACGGCGACGAAGGTGAAGCGGTAGCGGCCGCTGCCGATGGTGGCGGCGTGGGTGGTGCGGAAGCGGCGGATGGCGGCGCCGGTGTTGATCGTGTCGTCCATCACCAGCACGTTCAACGGCGCATCGGCGCCGGCGCGGGCCAGGCGGTGATGGGCGCGGCCCCAGCGGTTGGTGTCGCGCTGGGCGAGGTGGCCGGTGGCGAGGTCGGCGAGTGTCACCAGCGGCAGGTTGAGGTGCAGCGCCACCAGCGCGCCCGGCACCAGGCCGCTGCGCGGCAGGCCAACCACGAAATCGTAGCCTTCCGAAACACGGTGCAGGTGCTTCTTGATGGTGGTGTGCATGTCCGCCACGGTGCGCATGTTCAGCGCCTGGGCGGGGCGGGGCGGCACCGTATCCGTGGTGCGGTGCCAGAGGCTGCGAAGGTCGATCGCCGGCCCAGGGGCGGGGGCGGTGCTCATGCCGCGTATCCTAGGGTTTGCGGCGGCCGGTGGCGCCGAGGCTGATCCAGCCATGGTTGTGGCCACGCACGCGGCCCGAATGCAACTCCTCCACCCCCACGAAGCCAGCCTGGAGCAGCGCCTCGCGCAGGCGGCGCGGGGAGAACATGGCCAGGTGCCAGCCGGGGTGGCCGGGCGTGCCCGTGCCGTCGCCATAGGAGAACAGGCGGCCGGCCGCCCACACGCAGGGGTCGCCGGCAGGGTTGAAGCGCGTCCAGGGGTCGATCTTCAGCGGGTCGTGGCCGCGGCGCTCGGCGTTCACGAAGGCCTCGGCGATGCGCAGCGCATCGGGCACCCACACCTCCAGCACACCGCCGGGGCGCAGCACGCGCAGCATTTCGGCCAGGGCCTCGCCGGTTTGGTACCAGGCCACGTGCTCCAGCACATGGGCCATGTGGATCAGGTCGAAGCTGGCATCCTCATAGGGCAGGCGGCGCAGGATCTCGGCGGGGTGCGGGCGCCCGGGGCCCATCACGTCCAGCACCTCGAACCCCGCCAGGGGCTTCATGTCCGGTCCGATATCAAGCTGGCGGGGCATTCGCGCGGATCTCCTGCTGGGGAACGCCTGGCAAAACCTGCCATGCACGCATGACGATGCGGCCATTTACCCGCCGGATCGCCACGCACGCAAGCACGCCTGCCCTGCCGCGGGTGGGGCGGCGCCGCCTTCTGGCCGCGTTCAAACTTTCGTGAGTCTTATGACCAAAGCCGGCAATCTTTGTGGAAGCTTCGCATGTGCATAGGAATGCCGGCTGCGGTTGTGTAGGGATTCACCCGGCGCCGTGCCGCGCCTGAAGACCTGCCGCGAGAGGATGTCCGCGCCGATGAGCCTGGCGATCTGCCTGATGATCAAGGATGAGCGCCCGTATCTCGCGGAATGGCTCGCCTTCCATGCCCTGGTGGGCGTGAGCCATTTCCGCATCTACGACAACGGCAGCACCGATGGCAGCCTGGCGCTGCTGGCGCGGCTGGCGACGCATTACGACATCGAGGTGCTGCCCTGGACGGTGACGGGGATCGAGCGCCAGCAATCCGCGTTCAACGATGCCTGCCAGGCGCTGGCCGGGCGCTACGACTGGGTGGCCTTCCTGGACGCCGACGAGTTCCTGTTCGACCCGCAATGGCGCCCGCTGCCCAACTGGCTGGATGGGCTGGAGGAGGATGTGGGCGCGGTGGCGGTGAACCAGCGCGTGTTCGGCTCCGCCGGGCGCATCGAGATCGATGACGAGGACCTGGTGATCCGCCGCTTCACCAAGCGGGCGAAGCTGGACTACCCCGAGCACTACTGGGTGAAGACCATCGCGCGGCCGGAATGTGTGGCGACGTTCCAGTTCAGCCACACCGTGCATCTGCGGGAAGGGCGCTACGTCATGACCGATGGCAGCCCGAAGGAGATCGCCGGCAACCACCCGGCACAGGCGGCCATCGTGGCCGCGCACGGGCCGGTGCTGCACCACTACATCCTGAAATCCTGGAACGAATACCAGCGCAAGCGCCTGCGCGGCGCCGTTTCCGATAGCGGGGACATGAAGCGGCTGACGCAGGATTACTTCACCGGCCGCGACACGATGGTGAACGCCGAGGAGGATACCGCGCTGGCCGCGATGGCGGCGCTGGTGGAGGCGCGGATGCGTTTCGCCGAGGCCGCCACCGCCCCCGGCGCGCCGGGCGAGGCGGTAACGCCGACGGACCAGGTGCTGATCCCAGATGCGCTGCCGGCGCTGGAGGGGTTCCACCCGCGCGATTCCGCCAACCTGTTCTGGATCAAGGATGGCAATGCCGCCACCGGCAATGGCGCGGGCACGCTGGTGGTCACGGCCGCGGTGCCGCAGGCCCGGCTGGGGCTGGGCATCTACATGATCATGGACCCCTATCCGCTGGAGCGCATGGCGCTGCGCGTGAACGGGGAGGCGGTGGCCTTCTCCCTGCGCGCACTGGGCGAACGCTGGCGCATCCTGCTGAGCGAGCCCATGGCGCTGCAACGCGGCCGCAACGAGATCACGCTGGAACCGCCCGAGTTCCACCGCATCCGCGACGTGGTGCCGAATACCCAGGATACCCGGCGGATGTCGATCGCGCTGACCGAAGTGAAGATCATCACCTGGGAAGAGGAGTAAGACTCTTCTTTTTGTGAACAAAAAGAAGCAAAAAAACTTCATAACCTGGCGCACGCCAAGTCATAAAAGTTTTTTGGTTCTTTTTTTCAAAAAAGAACATTCTTCCTAATCTTCCAACACCTCCTGCATCATAGCCGCCATGATCTCGGGGTCGGTAATCCGGTAATTCTGGAAGCGCTCGCCGCGCGCTGTCTTGCCGGGAGCATCTTCCACCGCCGCCGCGGGCAGGAAGCGCGGCGCGCTGCCCACCTCGCTCTGGAACGGGCCGCTCTCGATCCCGCTCATCTGCGGCGTTGGCCCGTGCACCACGCCGCCGGTGCCGGTGAACAGGCCGAGCTTGTGCTGCAGCGTGCCGACATGGGCGAGGTAGCCGCGGATGGAGCGCAGCGCGCCGAGCGATTCGCGCATGGAAAGACCGATCAGGTTGTCCACCACCGTATGCGGCGGCAGCGCGTCGCGGATCGCCACGGCCTCGGCCATTTCGGCCTGGATACGGTGCAGGTAGGGGGTGGAGAGTGCCGTGGCCACCGAGGAGCGCAGCACCAGCTCCGATTCCGGGAACACCCAGCCATCCAGCACGATGCCCAGGCCCGGGGTGCGCGAGGACAAGGTGCGGTACATCGCGCCCACCGCCTCCGCCAGGTTGAGGCAGTTGCGGCCGGAGCTGCGCACCGTCACGGCGATGCACGGCCGCAGGGTGCGTTCGGCGGGGCGGCCGGCCACCGGGCAGGCGGCCAGGATGCGGGCGCGCAGGCGCTGCTGGAACACGTTGGAGCCGATGCGGAACAGGCGCCGGTGGCGCACGCGCAGCAGCGGCTCGAACAGGTCCCAGCGGCTGGCGAAGCGGCGCACGCGGCCCTGCAGCTCCGGGAAGATCTCCTCCACCGGGCCGAAGAACTCGGGGCCCGTCACCCACAGCTCCTCCAGCGCCGGCAGCAGGCCCTCATCGGCCAGGCGCTGCACGCCAGAGAGGTTCTCCAGCATCTGGTGGCCGTAATTGTCCGGCATGTCGAGCAGGCCGATGCGCTCCGGGCGTTCCGGCCGGGCGGCTTCCGACAGCAGGGCGCGGAAGGCGCCGAGCGAGCCGCGCAGCCCATCCAGCAGCGGGCCGGCCGGGGTGCTGAGCGCATCGTGGTTCAGGAAATCATGCACCGCCAGCTCGATCCGCGGCATCACCAGCATCACCGGCTTGCCGTAGGTGCCCCACAGGCACAGCCAGAACTCGCCGCCGGCCGCGGAATGGAAGGCGTAGAACAGAGGCAGCAGCTCGGCCGGCATGCCGCCGCGGGAATGGCTGGTGAACACGCCCAGCGTTTCCAGCATCTGCCCGGTCCAGGGATCGGGGCAGCGCATCACGCCGGCGCGCAACCCGGCCAGGGACATGCCGGCGCCGTGGAACTCGCGGCCGATATAGTCGCGGATTGCGCCCGGCACGCCCCGCATCAGGCGAGGGGGGCGCGGCGGCTGCACCGGCCCCATGCTGGCCACGCCGCGCAGCGCGCGCGCCACCGCCTCGGCGTTCAGGCCAAAGCCGGCCAGGTCGGCGGATTGGCCGTGCAACTGGAGGAATCGCATCACGCACCCCCCGCCCGCAAATGCGGGCCGCTCGATAAGGCAACCCGCGCCAAAGCGGGTACAGCTGTGTGATACCGCGCGGCACGGCGCGCGGCTACGGCTTTGCGCGCGCTACCCACCCACGCAATGGCTGGAAGACCCTGCCATTGCGTGGGTTGGCATCATTTGACCACGGGCCAGAGATGCGCGGCGACGAAGCCGATGATGGCCGACGCGGCCTGCCCGGCCACGGCGCCCACGCGCAACCCGCCGATGCCCTGGGCCATGGTGCCGGCCAGCGCATCCATCTTGGCCTGCATCTTGGCCATGCCGGTATCGATGCGCGCCAGGGTTTCCTGCAGATGCTCGGCGGTGGTTTCCAGCCGCGCAACGCGCTCGGCCAGTTCGGTCAGCTCGGCGCGCGATGTGGCGCGCCGGCCCGTGCGCCCTTCAGGGGCCATGGGAGGTTCCTCCTCGAACAGGGATGTGGGGGAAAGCGTCTCGTTCATCGTGCGGGCCATCTTCGCCAGGGACATCACCACTCGTAGACGATGACCAGGCCGGCCCCGCCATTGCCGCCGAGGCCGGCCGATTGGCCGGAGATCGCCGCGCCGCCGCCGCCGCCGCCGCCGGCCGGGGTCTGGCCGCTGGCCCCGGCACCGCCCGCGGCCGGGGGGGAGGCGGCGCCGCCGGGGCCGCCCTGGCTGGCCGGGGTGCCATAGCCGAAGCCGGCCGGCGCGGTGCCGGCGCCACCGGGGGCGATGCCGCCGGCATTGGTGGCGCTGGTGTTGAACACCGTGGTGGTGCCGCCACCAAACGCCGTGCCGCCGGCACTGAGCCCGCCGCCCGCCCCGCCGCCGCCGCCGGCTTCCGCCGCATAGCCGCCACCCTGGCCGATGCCGCCCAGGGCACAGCCGCCGCCACCGGCGCCGCCGATGCGTTCGGACCCGCCCACTGCGCCCCCACCGCCGCCACCGGCGCCGAAGCTGGCCCCGCCCGCGCCCGCGCTGCTGCCGCTGGCGGTGCTGCCCGGGTTGTTATCCCCCGCGCCACCGCCGCCGGCCGCCGCGATGGTGCTGCCGCCGGCCCCGCCACCGCCGCCATAGGCGCGCAGCAACGTGCCGAAGGAAGAGGTGCCGCCCTGCCCGCCGCTCGCCCCGGCGCCGGCGCCGCGCGTGCCGGCCGCCCCGATCGTAACGGGCACGCTGCCCGCCAGGTCCGCCGCCCGGAACCGGCCACGGCGCTTGCCGCCACCGCCGCCACCGCCACCGCCACTGCTGGCCGTGCCAGAGGCCGCCGCGGCGCCATTGCCGCCGGCACCACCGCCGCCCCAGACCTCCACCTCCACCTGGGTGCTGGCGGGGTCTTTCGTCCAGGTGCCGTTGGCGGTGAACACGCTCACCTTGGGCGCGGAAAGCGCGCCGCCATCGGCGCCGTACACCGCCGCCCAATCGGTGCCCGCCACATGGCCGCTGCCGGTGGTCAGCCGCAGCCAGCCCAGCAGCGCCTGCCGGTTGGCGATGGCAGGCAGGGTATTGGACACGAAATGCCCGGCCACATAGGTGCCGGTGCCGGGCATGGCGGCGGCGGAGACCGAAGTGGAGGACTTGATGCGGCCGTACTGCGCGCTGGCGGGGTCGCTGGTTTCCACCACGTGCAGCCAGCCGGCCCCGCCCGGCTCCATGGTGCCGATGCCGCGATTGGCGGTGGAAAAGCCCACCGCCGCGGGATCGCCATGCAGCGTGTTGCCGGAGACGATGTTGCTGACCGCCCCGGTCTGGCGCACCGCGCTGGCCAGGTTGCGGAAGGTGTTGCCCGCCACCACGAAGCCGGAACAGCCGGGCAGCAGCACGCCGGTCACCCCCGTGGCGCTGGTCCAGCTGCCGCCGCTGCCGCGGGTGGCGGCGCGGAACAGCGGGTCGCCGTCGATCTCGTTGTGGCGCACCAGAACGCGATGCGCGCCGGTGGGCGGCCCCTGGATGGCGGCCACCGAAACGTCGGAGATGCGGTTGCCCTCGATCGTCAGCCCATCATAGTCCATGTCCAGCGTGGTGACGGGCAGGTAGGTGTTGGCGTTGAACAGGATGCCGTGCGTGCCGCCCACCTGGATGGTGTTGCCGGCAATGCGGCAGTTGCGCATGGCGGGGCCGAGCAGGATGCCCAGCGGGCTGAGCTGCGCATCGCTCACCGGCCCGTTGTAGAAGCCGCTGCCGTCGCCGTTGTTGCCCACCCACAGGCCCTCGGCCGCATAGCCCCAGTCCGACACGGCGGCCACGGCCGGGAGCGTGCGCGTGAGCGTGTTGCCCACGATCTCGATCCAGTGCCCGGCCGGGGCGGCCACGGCGGGGTTGAGCGTATCGCCGGTGTAGAAATTGCCCGCCCCGGTGCCATACAGCGGCGTGACCGTACCGGTGCCGGCGGCCGGCTCACCCGGCGGCGAGGCGCCGGTGCCGGGGTTGCGCACGCCGCCGGAAACCCAGATGTAGAACTGCACCCCGGTGCGCGAATTCGGCTCCGGCCGCAGGAACACGTCGTGCATCACATTGTTGGCGATGCGCAGCGCGATCTGCGGCGTAAGGCCCTGCGGATCCGGCGCGTTCAGCGACACCACGCGGATGCCAGTGCCCATGATGCGGCGCATGACATTGCCGGTGATGACGGCGGATTTCACGCCGAGGCAGGCAATGCCCTGGCTTTCGATGATCGTGTTGTTGGCAATCACCAGCCCCGCCCGCAGCGGGGCGGCGGCCAGGGATTCCACATGCACCGAGATCGCATCATCGTTCGCGCCGATGACCTGGTTGCCCTCGATCAGCACGTTGTCGGTGTCCCACACCGCGATGCCGTCGGCCACGCTGCGGAACACCCGGCAGTTGCGCACCGCCACATCCCGCCCGCCGGCCACCACCAGGCCCATGTGGCGCGAGTAGATGAACTCGCAATCCTCGATGGACATGTTGTTGCCCACGATGCGCAGCATCTGCGCCCCGGTGGTGCGCGCCACATCCGCGCGGCCACGCAGCGTCAGGTCGCGCATGTGGAAATCGGACAGCGGGTAGAAGTTGTTCGACCCCGGAATGGAATTCGATACCGCATCGCCGTTGATGGCGTTGATCGTATCGTCGATGAAGATCACGGTGCGGCCCCGGCCGGAGCCGCGCAGCACCACGTTGGACAGCGGGCGCAGCAGCGCCACCGAGGTATCCAGCCGGTAGGTGCCGGGCGGCAACCACACCTCCGCCCCGCGCGGCCGGGACGCGGCGGCGTTGATCGCGGCCTGGATCGCCGGGCCATCATTGGTGGTGCCATTGGCGGTGGCGCCATGGTCCAGCACGTTCACCCGCTCATTGAACCGCGCGCTGAGCGGGCGGGCGCGGCTGGAGCCGGTGGCGATGACGTTGAGCTGGGAGGCATTGGTGGACGGCAGCGTGGCCTGGTCCACCTGCAGCGTGCCGGCATCGATCTTGAGGCCGGCGCCGATGTTCACCGGCTCCGGCGAGCCCGGGAACACGCCGATGCGGCCGAGGAGCTTGCCGGTGGCCAGGGTGAGGCGCGGCTGCATCGGCTCGCGCAACGCCCCCATGGTGGTAACGTACGAAACGCCGTCACGCTCCACCAACGCAAGATCCGTGTCCTGCGTGGTCAACGTCTGCGGCAACTCACTGAGTGTGGGCATGCGATGTCCTTGTGTGCAGGGATGGCGGGGGTCCGGCGCGGACCAAGGCCAGGGCTCTGCCCTGGACCCGCCAGGGACCAGCGGTCCCTGGACCCGGCGTTTTTGTTCCGCCTGCGGCGGGAGGGGCCGGCCCGGTCTGGGTCGCGCGCTGAGACGGCCCCTCCCGCCGAAGGCGGAAAAGCTCATGGGGTCTGGGGCCGCCGGCCCCAGTGGGGTCCAGGGGCAAAGCCCCTGGCCTTGGCTTGCAGTAGGCCTACGCCTGCCCCGTCACGCGGCTGGCGCGCCACATGCTCCAGGTGGCGGTCCATTCCACTTCGCCGTCGGTGGCGATGGTGAGGGGGTTGCGCGTCCAGTTTTCCTGCAGCGGGTGGCTGCCGGTTCGCGCGAAGGTCACCTGGGTGTTGCAGCGGATGCGCAGCCGGCGCTCTTCCGGCAACGGGGCGGCGGCGTAGGCGGTGGCGGTGGCGCCGCTGCCATTGCCGGTGATGGTGACGGGCACGGCGGTGCCCACCGGGCCGTAGCCGGTGCCGGCGCTGGTGACCATGATGCCGATGATCTTACCGCCGCTGAGCACCGGCACCGCGCCGGCGCCGCTGCCGGTGCCGCCGATCGCCACGCTCGCCGTGGTGTAGCCATTGCCGGGGTTGGTGACGCGCACGAAGCTGATGCGCCCGGCCCAGGCCGCCTGGGTGCTGCCCAGGATGGACTGCACGCCGCTGGGCGCCGCGGTGATCATCACGGTATCGGCGATATCCGGCGCCACCACGGTTTGCCGGCCATCGAGCAGCACAGGGTTGGCGATGATGCGCGCGGCCAGGTCGTGGCGGTTGCCGCGGATCGTCACCGTTTCGGTATCGGCACGCAGGCATTGGGCGGCGGTGCGGCCGGTGAAGTCGTTGCCCTGCACCAGCACGCGGCTCGGCCCATCGCGCAGCCAGATCCCCTCGGCACTGCCAGACATGGCGATGCGGTTGCCGGTGAGGGCCAGCAGGTCGCAGGCGATGCCGAAATTCTGGCCCAGCGCATCGGTTTCCACATTGGCGGCGCAGATGCCCCAGTAGGCGAACTCCGCCACCACGTTGCCGTCCACGCGCAGGGTGCGGCTGCCACCGCAGTTGATGCCGTAGCCGTGGCCCAGCACGTGGTTGTTGCTGATGTCGCTGTCGATGCTGCCGCCGCAATCGATGCCGAACAGTGCGCTGCCGGTGATGGTGTTGCCGGCCACGCGGCTGGCGGCGACATGGGCGAGCAGCCCGGCGCCGCTGTTGGCGAGCGTGCCGTTATCGGCCAGCAAATTGCCCTGCACCAGCAGCGCGCGGCCCGCCACGGCCAGGCCGTAGAAGGTGTTGTCGTGGCAGGTATTGCCGGATACCAGCACGGCCAGCGCATCGGGAAAGGCGTTGCCCCAGACAGGCGGTTCGCCGTTCGTCTCGTTGAAATTGCCGATCGCGATGCCGCGCTGGTTGGCCCAGCTGCGGTTGCCCAGCACCTGCACCAGGCGGGCGCGGCGGGCGTGCACGCTGTCGTTGAAATCGATGGTCAGGCCATAGGCGGCGTTGTTCCAGGCGCGGCAGGATTCCACCTGCACGCCCGCGGTGCCCTGCACCCACAGCCCGTGCGCCGCGTTGCCGTTGAACTCGCAATCGCGGAGGGCGTGGCGGGCCAGCACCTCCGGCGCTGTGGCCAGGATGGTCAGGCCGCAGCCCTGGGTGGCGCCGGCGGCGTTGCGGAAAGCGCAGCGATGCAGGTCGGAGTCTGTGCAGGCGTCCGTCAGCAGCACGCCCCAGCTTTCCACGTTCACCTGGGCGCGGTTGGCATCGAAGATCACGCCATCGGCGCGGAACCCCGGCGCCTGCACGCTGATCCAGGCGCCGTTGCCGCTCTGCGCACCGCGCTTCAGGACAGTGAGGCCCGGAGTGCCGAGCAGCACGGTGTTGGGCTGCGCGATGGTCCATTGCCCGTTCACGCGATAGGTGCGCGGGCCCAGCTTCACCGGCCGGCCGGAGCCGATGGCGGCGGAGAGCGCGGCGGTATCGTCCACGATGCCGTCACCCACGGCGCCGAAGCTCTCCGGCCCCACGGCATCGGCCAGCAGGTCTGCCAGGGAGCGTTGCGTGGCCGTTCCGGTCGCCGTGGCCATGGCGCTGGAAAGATTGGCGCCGGGCAGCGAGGAAGGCGCGGGGGCAGAGAGGGTGGCGCCGGCCAGCGAAAGCCCAGCCCCCAGCGCGATGCTCTCCGGCCCGCCGGTGCCGGTGCTGGCACGGCCGAGCAGGCTGCCCTGCGGCGTGGCGATCTCAGGCTGCAGCCCGGCCACTAGCTGCGCGCGGGTGAGGCGGCGCAGCACGCCGCCCTGGCTGGTGGGCAGGTTGTCGGTATCGGCCGCCGCCAAGGCGGGGTCGAGCTCATCGATCGTCGGCATGCGGTTAGCCTCCAATCAGGATCGGGTTGCCGTCCTCGTCGGTGATGGTCGCACCGCCCGGCGTTTGCAGCGCACCGGCAGGCGGGGCCTGGGCGGCCAGCGCCAGCACCGGCAGCGCCACCGCCCGGCCCAGCACGCGGCCGGAGGCGGTGGTGACCGTGAGCTGCAGGCGATAAGTGGTGCCGGCCTGCCCGCCAGAGAGCCACACCACCGCCACGCGGCCATCGGCGGCGATCTCGCCCACCACCAGGTGGCCAGCACCGGCGGGGGTGGGGATGACCGTCACGGCCTCGATACGGTCGGTCTCGTGGCCCGCCACGGCCGCGGTGATGTCCAGCTCATAATCCAGCACATCCGCCGGGTCCTTGGCGGGCCAGGCGAGCAGCGGGGGGGTGGGCACACTGGTGCCGCGGGGCACCGGGGCGAAGCCATCCAGCACCACCCGGCGGGCGGTGCTGGGGCGCCAGACGCGGGCGAGGGTTTCAGACATGCGTGATGCTCCCTCAGTATTCGACGACGACGAGGCCGGCGGCACCGGCGGCGCCACCGAAATTGCCGCCACCGCCGGCACCGCCACCGCCGGGGAAACCGCCGGCGCTGGGCAGGCCGGAACTGCCCGCCCCCGCGCCACCGCCGGCCGCCGCAGCGCCGCCATGGCCGCCGAAGCCGCTGGCCCCGGCATTGTGGCCGGCATTGCCCGCACTGCCGACCATGTTCACCGCCCCGCCGCTGCCGCTGCCGCCAGCGCCGGAATTGCCCTGCCCGCCCGCCAGCGAGCCCTGCCCGCCCAGCCCACCGGCGGCCGAGAGAAAGGCGCCGAAGCTGCTGGCCCCGCCATTGCCGCCGGAATTGGCCGCGGCCGAGCCGCCCGCATTGCCACCGGCGCCGCCGGCTGCCCCCACCGCCACGGTAATCACCTGGCCGGGGCCCACGGCGAAGATGCCCTCGGCATAACCGCCGCCGCCGCCACCACCACCACCACCGCTGCCGGTATTGCCACCGCCGCCGCCACCACCCCCGAAGGCGCGCACGCGCAGGCGGGTCACGCCCTGCGGCACCACGAAGCTGCCATTGGTGGCGAAGCTCTGCATGGTGGAAAAGCCCGGCCGCAGTTCCGGCAGGCGGAAGGCCAGCGTCGGCGCCGTGACCAGGGCGGCGATATGCGCGGCGGTAACGGTGGTTTGCCCTTGCGCCACCGTAACTGTCGCCAGGCCGACCCAGCCGGCATCCACCGCCGGGGCCACCTGCGTGCCGGTGGCGGCGGGCACGCCGGGCTTCAGCTGCAATTGCACGCGCTGCAGGCGCCGCGTGTTCTGCGCCACGCCGGTATTGCCCGGGCCGAGATAGGGCTGCGCCGGGTTGGCGGCGTTGTAGTAGGGCAGCACGATCGGGGCGGCATCCACCTCCTGGAACGCCGCCTCGATCAGATGCGTCACGCTCTGCCCGGCACTGGCGGGCGCGGTCACGGCGAACTGCGTGGTCGCCAGGTTCACGCCCATCTTCACCAGCGCCGAAGCCGTGTCCGCCGCCAGCGAGCCATAGGCGGTGGCATCCACGGTGGCGAGCGAGGTGAGGCTGCCCGGCCCCACCTGCACCGCCAGGCTGGCCGGCACGGTGGGCGCCACGGCCAGGCCATCGGCCACCGGGGCGGTGCCCAGCACGGCACGCATCAGCGCGCCCAGGGCCACCATGGCATGGCGGTTGGTCTCCAGCAGGTCGGTATCAAGCGGAATGCCGCCGGGATAGACGATGTTGCGATCCATAGAGCCCTCGTCTTGAAAGTTTCGGATGCGGCGGACGCCGTCAGTCTTCGATGCGCAGCCAGGCCGTGGCGCCCTGCGGCAGCACGGCCGCGGTGGCGGCGGCGATGTCGGCATCGGTCACCTGGCCTTCGAGCTGGGCGAGGCTGGCCCAGGCGATGCGCCCGCCGCCCCAACCACCCAGCCCGCCGGCCCAGCCATTCAGCCCGGCAATGCCGCTGCCCTGCGGGCGCCGCGCGGTGACGAACATCTGATACGGCAGCGCAAGGCTGCCCCAGCCACCGGCGCTGCCATAACCGGCGCCGATGCCCCAGCCGCCCGCATCGGCCGGCCGCCGCGGTTCGAACACCCGCGCCTCGCGCCCCGTCAGGTCGCGCAGCGCGGCCAGCAGCGCCGGCCGTGTGGCCCGCTCGCGCAGCAGCTCGCGGCGGATGGCGGCACGGAACGCGGCGTCACCTTGCGCGCGGCGGCGGGCCAGGCGCGGGCCGAAGAAATCCGCCGCGATCATGTCCAGCATCGCGCCGGATGCCGTGGCGATGCGCGCCTGCGCCCGCAGCGTTTCCACCATCTCATGCAGCCAGGCCCAGCCTTCCGCCAGCCCGGCCAGCAGCGCATCGGCCGTGGTGCTCGCTTCCGCCAGCCAGCGGGCCGGCAGCACCACCTTCAGCCGCTCCAGCATGTCGTCCCTGTCGCCCGTGGTGCCCGCCATGTCAGCTCACCACCACGCTGCCGGGCCGCACCACGCCATCCGCGCCCGGCACCAGATCCGCCGTGCCGCCGTTCAGCAGCACCGCCGTCACGTTGGTGATGGCGGGTGAGGCGCCATAGGCCAGCTGCGCCAGGCGCGACCAGCGCAGCGCCTCGCCAATGCCCAGCCCCGCGATATGCGCCACGATCGCCTGCTGCGCCGCCGCCGCCGCTTCCACCTGCGGCACGCCCTCCGCCGAAACCGACATCGTAACGGTTGCCGTGGTCATCACCGGCGGCTGCACCGCGAAGCTGGTGCCCACCGGGCGCACCGCCTCGATCGCGCTCGCCGCCTGGGAGAGCAGGGCCGGCGCGGGCATGCCGGTGCCGTCATCCACCGTCACGACGAACACGCCGGTGCCAACATCCTCCGCCACATGCCAGCGCAGGCCCTGCCGCAGCGAGGCCACGGCATACCCCACCGCCACCGGCGTGGCGCGGCTGAGGCTGGCCAGGTAATCGCGGAAGCGCAGGCGCAAGGCCGCGTCCGCCTCCGCATCCAGCCCGCCAGCCAGCGGGTTGTCGTTCGAAACCGTATCCACCCCGGGCAGCGCATCGGCGATCAGCGCGATCACGCCGCCGAGAACATTGCCGGCCGCACCTGCCTCTTCCGCCTGCACGGGCACCAGCACGCTGCCCACGCCCACGCCCAGCACGTAGCCACCCTGCGGCGCGCTCCAGGCGGGATGGCCGGTATCCGCGGTTACCGCGAAGCCCTGCCCGGCATCGGCGGTGCGCACCAGCGTGCCGGCCGGCACCAGCGCCGGCTCCGTGGTGGCGAAGCGGCCAAACCGCACCTGGCCCACCGCCGCCACGGCCGGCAGCCGTGCCATGCCGAAATCGGCCATCCAGCTATCCAGGTCCGCGCCCTCGCTGGTGCTCGCGCGCGTCATGCTGGAAACCTGCACGATCAGCCATTGCAGCCACAGCGCGATGGAGGCATTCGCCTCCAGCATCGCACGCAGCACGGAGCCCACGGAAAGATCGATCAGCGCGCGCGATGCCGCCTGCACCGCGGCAGCGGCCTGCGACACGAGCGAGGCGAAATCCCTCAGCTGCAACTGCATCATTGCTCTCCCACGCGAAAATTCAGGCTCAGCGTCTCGCCGCTCTCGGCATCGGCGTAGCGGATGGCGACGAACACGCGCCCCTGCTGGTCCGCCCGCACCTCCACCACCGGCTCCGGGCTGCGCGCCACCGCGGGCTCGCGGAAGATCTGGCTGCGCACCACCGCGCGAATCCGCTCCGGCGCCGCCGGCGATCCGACAAACCGGCCGAGCCCGGCGCCATACTCCGGCTGCCAGATGTAATCGCCGGGGTTGGTCAGCAGCCGGCGCAGCACGCGCTGCCGGCCCAGCCCGGCGCCTTCGGCCACCGCCAAATCCCCGGTGGGCCCCGCCTGCAGATCGGCGCCGAATTCATGCGAAAGATCGGGCATCCTTCCCCCCTCAATCCTGCGGCGTCGGCGGCGCGCCGAGGCTGGCATGCACATGCTGGTTGTAATGGTCGCGCAACCGATCCAGCGGCCCGTGGCTGTCGAACACCCGGCCGCTCACATGCAGGTCGCCCTGCACGCGCACCGTGCCGTCATTGGCCAATCGCACCGCGGCACCAGAGGCATGGCGCAGCACCAGCTCCCCCACCGCCGCCGCCGGCGGTGGCCTCGGGTCGCTGAAGCAGCCCCCCACCACCACGCCATGCTCGGCCTCGCCCTCCTGCGCCAGAACCAGCACCTGGTCCCCCGGCGACGGCAGGCAGAACACGCCCCACCCCGCCCCCACCCACGGCGACACCACCGGCAGCCAGCCGCTCAACACCCCCTCCGGCTGCAAACGAACCCGCACCGCATGGCGGCCGGGATCCGCACTCGCCACCACGCCAAACCTGGCCTGCCCCTGCGCACGATCCATCGCCGCCGCCTGGGCCTTCCAGGCATTCAACAGCCGGTCCATCGAACCTCCGTGGTGTGGTGGGGAAGAAAGGCCAGGGCTCTGCCCTGGACCCGCCAGGGACCCAGCGGTCCCTGGACCCTGCATCTGTTGTTCCGCCTTCGGCGGGGAGGGGCCGACCGGGTCTCTCCACCGCCTCGATGGCCCCTCCCCGCCGAAGGCGGAAAAGGTCCGGGGGTCTGGGGCCTCAGGCCCCAGTGGGGTCCAGGGGCAAAGCCCCTGGCCTTGCCTTCCCTACCGCGCCACGGGGCTTGTGGCCTGGCTGCCGGTGCTGGCGTTGCGGGCCAGCAGGGTTTGGGTGAAGCCGTGTGTGGGGTGCAGGGTTCGGGTGATTTCGTCGATCCAGTAGTCCTGGTCGAAGTCTGTTCCCGTGCCATCCAGGCGGATGCGTTGGCGCGGGGTCAGGCTGAGTTCGCCCGGCATTTCGGCGGTGATGCGCCGTTCGTGGCGGGTGAGTTCTTCCAGCTTGCGTTGGGCGAGTTTCAGCGCTTCGTCGGGCGTGAGGTTGGGTACGACGTAGACGTAGCGCTGCGGCTCACCGCTGGCGCCACCGCGGCGGCGGCGGGCGCGGCGCAGGAAGGATTGTTGCTGGCGGGAATTCCAGCTTTTCACCACCACCTCGATATCGCGCGCCAGGGTCAGGGCGCGTTCCAGGCGCAGCGCGGTCACATTGGCAAGGCCCGGCGTGGCTCGCAGCGTGGCGCTGGGCGCGGGGGTGGCGGCGCGCGGGCGGAAGTGCAGCGTGGTGCCAGAGACCCACACATCGAAGCCTTCCAGCCCGGCCAGCGCCACCAGCAGGTCCCATTCCGTGGTGGCGCGGCTGAACTGATCCAGCGTGATGCGGTCGCGCTGCAGCTGCCAGTAGCGGCCCACCGGGGTGGTGGTGCGCGCGATATCGGTGGAGAGCCCGCGGCGCCCGGCCAACAGCGTGGCGATTTCGCTGGCGGTACGGTTGGAGAAGCTTTCCTGCGTGCGTGCCTCGATCAGCCGGGCGGTGAGGTCCCGCCCGGTGAGCGTGGCGGTGCGGCGGATCGGGTCCAGCTCCACCTGGTCCGTCTCGCCTTCGATCAGCGTTTCGCCGGCCCCATCCAGCGCCACGCCGATCTGCACCGCCATGCGGTCGGAGGACAGCCAGTCGTACGGCGTGGAGGTGCCGAGCGCCGCCACCAGGCTGAAGCGATCGGCGGCGTAGAAGTTGTTGCTGATGATGCGCGCGGTGATGGCGTTGGCCACCACCGCGCCGTTGACGGTGGCAAGCAGGCGCGGGCGGCGAGTGCTACTGCTCGGCAATGCCGCCTCCTGCCTGTGTGTCCACCGGCGGCAGCTTCAGCTGCACCACGCCGTTCAGCACCGGATCCGAAAGCCCGTTCAGCCGGGCGATGCGCAGCCATTGCGTGGCATCGCCAAGTTCGCTGGCGGCAACATGGAACAGCGTGCCGCCAGATTGCAGGATGGTTCGCATTTCATGTCCCCCTATCCAATGGCGTCGGCGGCGGCGCGGGCCCGGCCGAGCGGGCCGCGGGCGCGGGCGAATTCGGCGAGTGCGCCGGCATCCTGCCGCGCGGCGCGCAGCCCGGCGGGCGTGCCCGGGTCGGCAGCGCGCAGCCGGGCGCCACGGGCGGCGATGGCACGATCCAACGCCGCCTGTTCCTCGGCCAGCGCGGCGCGGGCCTGGCGCTGGGCCACGGTGCCCTGGCGCAACGCCCCCGGCGCGGTGGCGAGCCCCACGATGGCGCCCACATTCACCACGGAGGCAAGCTGCGCGAAATCCGCCCCGCCCAACACGCCAAGGTCAGCCAGCGCGCCGGCCGCCAGGGAGACGCCGTCGCCCAGCAGCCCCTCCGCCTCATCGCGCAGCACGGTGCAGGCGATGCGATAGGGGATCCAGTTGTCGCGCTCGTAGCTGGCCTCGAAGCGATGCACTGTTACGCTATAGAACCAGCTCCCCCAGGAGAGCGGCCAGGTTCGCCCGCCGGCGCGCATCAGGTCCATGGCGCGCGCCCGGGCGGCGGCATCCTCGCCGGAAAACACGCCCTGCCAGGTGATATCGGCATCGTCGCGGCCCAGCGCATCGATCACGCGCCGCCCGCCAGGCAGCCGGTGCACGGCCAGGCGCTGCCGCCCACCCCAGGCCACGCGCGCCGGCAGCTCGAACGCCTCCAGCAGCACCGGCCCGATCAGCAGGTACTCGGACATCTCGCACTCCTGTGTCTGTGTGTCGGGTCGGCGGCGCTACCGCCGATGGCCCCGCGCGGCGTCAGCCTCGGGTGGCGCCTGCGTCACCGTGAGGACCAGCCCGGCCAGCGGCGGGCGGGGAAGCGTCACCCCCGTCCAGGCGCTGAGGGACACGTGCAGCGCGCCCGGTCCGGTCCACGTCACCGTTGCGCTGTCATGGTTCCCACCGGGCCATTCCCCGCTGAGGATACGCAACGACAACGCGGCCGGAAAACGGCGGTGAAGCGTGGACGCGCGCGGCTCCTGGAGCCGGATCTCCAGCTCCGCACGATCCGACCAGGCCATCACAACCGCGGGCCGCGACGTGCGCCCTGCAAGGCCGAAAGCCACCGACGCCGCTGGCCACGCTGCGACACCATCAGGACCGGGGAGACAGCGTGGCGTCATGCGCCATCGGTTTGGTCACGGACGCCACGCCTCGGTCGATACTGTCAGCACCAACCCTGGCACCTCGAACGGCCGCAAGGAAACACCGAGCGCGGCAGGGACGCGAACCGAGAGATGCTGCGGGCCCACCCACGCGAGGGCCAAAGGCGCACGCGCGAGATCACTCTCCGAAACACGCACAACATCGCGCTTCGTCGCAGCGTCACCAGAGGTGACCTCGATGACGGTGAACACAACCGTCACGAACCAGCCATCGCCGCAGGCCTCCTGCCGCCAGTTAGCCAGCGCCCGCCCCTCCGGCGCCGCAACGGCTCGCCCCGGTCGAGCAGCTCGCACGGCGGTGCCGGGCGGTGCCGGGCGGTGCCGGGCGGTGCCGGGCGGTGCCGGGCGGTGCCGGGCGGTGCCACCATTGCCAGGCCGCGATTACGCTCGCAACCGGCAACGCGAAGGCAACCAAGCAGCAAGAAAGGCAAGCGCCTATCCGCATTTCGTCTCCTCACTCGGGGGGCGCGTTGCGCCACGTGCCGCCGCTACCGCAGGTGGCGCCGGTTGTCATCGACCGCCGGCGGCGCTTGCTCCACGGTGAGGCCGAGCCCCGCCAGCGGCGGCGCTTGAATCATCGCCCCTGCCCCCGCCGTGAGGGACACGCGCAGCGCGCCCGCGCCGGTCCAGGTAACCGTCACCCTGTCGTCGTTCCACCCGCTCCACTCCCATACTGCCAAGGTGTAGCGCTGCTCCGGTGCGGACACCCGCCATCCCTCCAGCCGGGTGATGGGGTCGGTGACATAGGGCCCGTATTCGCACACCTCGTACTCCAGCTGGATTGCCATGGCGCCGCCCGGCGCAAGTTGCACCGGCCCTTCCTGCTGCAGCCGGCATGGATTGCTGGACACCCAGGGGGGCGCGAACCCCAGCCAGACGCCAAGCGGCACCCACAGCAGCGCCCAGCCCATCCCGCTGGCCACACGCCGGCGCCAGCCTGGCGGGGCACACCGCGTGGCATCGTGCGTCATCGGGCTCGGTGGCTTTCGAACATCGGGTCGGCCTGTCCATCGCGATGGAGACGATCGCCGATGCGCAGTCTCAATGTTTTGCAAAGGGGCAGCAGGTCCACGCAGCGTGCCGCCGCTATCGCAGGGGGCGTTGCTTGGAATCAACCGTCGGCGGCGGTTGCTCCATGGTGAGGCCAAGCCCCGCCAGCGGCGCCGCATCAATCCTCGCCCGCGCCCCCATCGTGAGGGACAGGTGCAGGGCGCCTGCGCCGGTCCAGGTGACCTTCACCCTGTCGTCGTTCGCCCCGCTCCGCTCCCATACTGCCAAGGTATGGCGCTGCTCCGGCGAGGACACCCGCCATCCCTTCAGCCGGGTGACGAGCTCGGTGATCAGGAACCCGTACTCGCACACCTCGTGCTCCATCTGGATCGCCACGGAACCATCCGGCGCAACCTGCACCGGGCCTTCCTGCCGCAGCCAGCAGGGATTGCTGGGGACCCAGGGGCGCGCGAAACCCAGCCAGAACCCAAGCGGCACCCACAGCAGCGCCCAGCGCGCGCCGCTGGCCGCGCGCTGGCGCCAGCCGGGCGAGGTCGGAGGTGCGGCGCCGCCCATCATCGGGCTTGGTTGCGTTCTGGCACCAGGCCAAACGATCCCCCGCTCAGAACGCGCAAGGACAACGAGGCCGGCAATGTCCGATGAAGCCGGGCCGCGCGCGGTTCCATGAGCCGGATCTCCAACTCCGCCCCCCCCGACCATGCCATCACCACTGCGGGCCGTAGCATATGTGTCTCCCACACCGTCAGCACGGTGGCAGCCACGCCACCTCCCGCATCGGCTGCGGCCGATACAACATCGACCGCTAAGACCTCCACGCGCGTGCGGACGACCGTGGAGAAGAGGCCTTCCACACACGCTTCCTTCACCGTCTGCGCCGTGAATGCTCCGTCGGGGGAGGCCAGCGGCAGCGATATCTCCAGAAGCTCACATTCAAGCTGGCGCGGGCGCACGTACCAGAAGAAAAGCGACCACAGCAGCCAGAGCACCGCCCCCAGGCAGATGATGGCCCACGCGATGCGGAGGAATTGCCGTATCATCGAAATGCCATCCGCACTGTCTCGTCCCGCAAACTCGCCCCCCCCGGGCCGCGACGTGCGCCCTGCAAGGCCGAAAGCCACCGACGCCGCTGGCCACGTTGCGACACCATCAGGACCGGGGAGACAGCGTGGCGTCATGCGCCATCGGTTTGGTCACGGACGCCACGCCTCGGTCGATACTGTCAGCACCAACCCTGGCACCTCGAACGGCCGCAAGGAAACGCCGAGCGCGGCAGGGACGCGAACCGAGAGATGCTGCGGGCCCACCCATGCGAGGGCCAAAGGCGCACGCGCGAGATCACTCTCCGAAACCCGCACAACATCGCGCTTCGTCGCAGCGTCACCAGAGGTGACCTCGATGACGGTGAACACAACCGTCACGAACCAGCCATCGCCGCAGGCCTCCTGCCGCCAGTTGGCCAGCGCCCACCCCTCCGGCGCCGCAACGGGCTCGCCCCGGTCGAGCAGCTTGCACGGCGGTGCCGGGCGGTGCCACCATTGCCAGGCCGCAATCACGCTCGCAACCGGCAACGCGAAGGCAACCAGGCAGCAAGAAAGGCAAGCGCCTATCCGCATTTCGTCTCCTCACTCGGGGGGCGCGTTGCGCCACGTGTCGCGGCGATACAGCTCATACCCAAGCTGTGTGTTCCGCACATTACGCTGCGGCGGGTGTTTCCAGAGGGGGTCCATGGGCTGACCATCGTAGCGCGAATAGCGCCGGGCATACTCGTCCTGTATCGGCAATATCCAGTCAATCGGCAAGCCCGCTGCCGCAGCATAAAGGCCGATGGCCACGGTGGCGCAGGCGCTCGCCTTTTTCGACGAAGAATGTCGGCGGGAGCGTGCTCGGGAACTCGACCGGTCGTCCACTGCCCCCGATGACCGGCTGGCCTTCCCGATCGACCAAGGGGCGCGTCAGCCGCCGCAGCGTTACCAGCCCACCTTCGCTCAGCTGCCGGGCGCCAGGGCGCCGGTCCAGCACGGTCTGGATGTGCACACCCGCAGCGTCGCGTCGTCGCCACACCAGCCGCGCCGGCAGGCTGATCGCATCAGGATGCGCCGCGCGCCATGCGGCCGGCGCCTCGGCGCCATCCGGGATGAACACGAAGGGCAGTCGCAACACCTCGGCAGTCATCCCGCTCTCCCTTCCCAAAGCCCCGTTCGCGCATCACCCGCGCAGCGAGTCCCGCCACGCCTCCCAGCCATAGCGCTCGCGAAGCCCCTCCACCCCGAAGGCCACGCCCAGCCGGCCCCGGAAGATGCGGAAGCCCTGCGGCCAGCCACGAAACCCCGGCTGCCGGCGCCGATGCGCGATCGCCACGCTCCTCGTCGTTTCGGGACGTGCCCCAGCCTGCGCACGATCCCTTCGACGGCGGTCCGTAAATGTCGAACTCCAGCGCGATACCGGCTTCGCCGAGCCTCATCAGTCAACTTGGCGGCAGTGCAAAGCCCATCATCGAGTCCACGAACAACCCGACAAAGAAATCAAGATGCCCGCCCGAAGCATTGATCGCCCGAAACTCTTCCCGCAACACCAACACCGCGTCGGTGGCGTCGGCCAGCGCGGTCGCGATGGAGCCCTCGGTGTCCAGCCAGTCGACCAGGCACTACGAGGTCGGCTTCAGCTTTCCTACCGGCTTGGCATGGGAATCGACATCCCCGGCACGCCAAAGCCAACGCGCCTCCACGCCAAAGGCATCTCCCACGCGCTTCGCCACATCCGACAGATCGGCCGAGGGATGATGCACGCGTCGCGCCAGGCGCCACGGCAGATCGTCAGCCTGTGGGGCCTGGTCGTCAGTCCCGGCCATTGTCCGTTCCTTCGTACCGCTAAGGCAAATCAGGGAAGACTTCGATCCCAAGATCGATGGGCAGCTCCGCCAATCGCTTCAGGGCGGCATGCGGCAGGGTCGCGCCGATGTTCACGCCGCCTGGCAATGACACGACGAGGCCGACGCGCCCACCAGCCGCGGCAATCCCATGCAGGAAGTCGGCGCAGGATGCCAACCGATCGGCCTCCTCCACCAAGGCGGCGAAGAAGTTCCGCTGCCCGCGAATCTCGGTGGTGCAGATCCAGTAGCTTTCCCTCCCGACAGACGGCATCGGATGCCCGGACGGCGTGCGCCGCGGCATGCCGGCCTGCCATGCCTGGTAGGGTGTGCGGCCCAGCGCGGCCGAAATCGCCGCGGGATCGATGTCCGGATGGCGCACAGCAACGGCCAGGGAGAACCGCAGTTCCGGGGCGGCTTTACCTGGGCCGGTGCTGCTGCCGCCGTTGATCCCGGTCTTTCCCTCGTCGCCCATCCGGTCGCGATCCTTCTATGAAGTTCTCTGCTGGCCCATGGTTTGTCCAGCTGCCATCCGGGTTCTCGCCCCAGACCGTCCCGTCAGGGGCTATACTGACATCATCGTCCGGCTCAGACCCGATCGCCTCCTTGATCTTACCATGATCGCCTGCCCATGGCGTTTGGTTGATGGGCCGTGATCCAGGCGGCGGCTTACTGCGTTGCTCGTCAAATCGCTCATTTGCAACGATCCCACGCCACCAATCCAGCAGCCATCGCGCCAGAGGCATCGCCGGATCGCGAGGCACAGTGCCGGATTTCGGCGACGGACCCACTCGCCGCCGCAAGACGAACTGCACCCGTTGCACCCCGCCCCGCACGACCAACCGCGCCGGCACGCTCACCGCCTCCGGATGCGCCGCCCGCCACGCCGCCGACACCTCCGCCCCGTTGGGCACGAATACGAAGGGCAGGCGCAGCACGTCGGGGGCAGGCTCCTGCGCATCCATCGCCCCTACCCCTGAAGCGCCCCCGCCCATTGCGGCGAGAGCAGCGGATCGAACCCCGTCATCCCCGAAGGCGGCCGGCCGGCCTCGCGCGCCAGGTGCTCGGCCACGAAGCGGCCCAGCAGCGCCCCGTCGATCTCCAGCCGGCCTTCCAGCACGCGCTCCTCGCCCTGCCCGGCCTCCTGATCAGGTGCCGACGCGGCCTGTCCGGACGCGGCCGGCTCGGCGAAATCGGGCGGCAACAGCAGGGCCGGCGGCAACGCGGGCGGCGCTGCGGAGGGGCGCTGGGCACCCGCCCACCCCTCCTCCACCGCACCGGCCTGTGGTGCCGCCGCCGGCAACTCCGGCAGGGCAGGCGCGGCCATGCCAGCCAGCGGCGCCGGTAAGGGGGCAGAGGCCGCCACGCCGGGCACCGCCGCCAGCGCCGGCCAGTCCGTGCGCCGCCACGCCACCCGCGCCGGCGGCCCAGGCTCCTGCGCGGCCGCCGCACGCGGCGCTTCGGCCGGCAGCATTTCCGCCGCCGCCCGCTCCGCCCCGCGCAGCACGGCCTCCATCGGCGCGCGCGGCGCCAGGCCCCGGCTTGCCGGCATTTCAGGAGCAGGGTTGGCACCGCTGCGGATGGTCTCAGGCGCCGCCTCGGCCCCCGGAACCCCCACCACGGGCACAGGCAGCGCCACCGCCGCCGGTGCCAACCCCGCCAGGCCGCCCCGGACCACGCCCACGGCGCGGTCCAGAACGGCCAGCTCGCGCGCCACCATCGGCAGCGCCGCCGCCACGCCATCGTCCAACGCAATGCGCAGGCCGACTTCGTAGGGATCACCCAGCATGGCGGCCAAAGCTGCCTGCCCCAGGCGATCCTCCAGCGGCAGCCCTTCTGCCTCCTCCGGTTCCCTCGCGAGCCCGTCCTCGGTCATCATTCCCTCCAGGAAAGGCTCTCCCAGTCGAAGGCGCGGCCCTTCAGCTGGCCCACCGCCACCACCCAGGCAAAGCGTTGCGTCGCCGAAAGGCTCGCCGCGGTCTCAAAGGGCACCCCGTGCATCGCCAGGTACAGCACGTCGCGCAGCTCGGGGTGCCGGCTCAGTTTCCCGCCAGCGCCTTGTCGAAAGCCGGCTCCGGCTGCAGCCCCGCGGCCACCGCCGCCAGGCCCGCCTCGTCCAGCCGCTGCACCGAAGCCTCGATGCCCGCCTTGCTCACGGGCAACGGCACCGGCACGCCATCAATCGCGCCGACACTGGCGGCCAACACCGCCAGCCCCAGCCAACGATCGTTGCGCGACAGCTCCGCCCCCGCCGCCTCGAACAGCCGCAGCCGGTCGAGCACAGACAGCTTCCTCAGCTGCAGCACCCGCCCACGCGCGTCGATCACCTCATCGGCCATCAGATGCGCCTCCTGCTGCTGGCAAAGAACTCCAGCCGCTGCCGCACGCTTGCATCGCCGCGCCACTGCCCGGCCTGGGCAAAGCGGAACACCGCGCCATCATACTGGTAGGTGCTGGTGGACCCGTCCGGCTCCGCAATATACTGGTACAGCGTGCCCGCCGGCACCGCGCCGCCCTGCTCATACGCCGCCTCGATCCGCGCGATGAAATCATCCGCCGCCGAGCTGCCACGCTCCAGCTCGAACATCCCCTCCCAGCCCTTCGGCAACTCCGCCGCCATCTGCCGCCCATCAATCCGGTCGATCCGAATGGAAGCGGTCTGCTGCCGGCTGTCGAAGCCCGTCACGTGCGACAAATCCACGCGCCCAAACGGCCCCATCACCACCAGCTGACAATCCCGCCCCACCGAAAACTCATTGCTCGCCATGCCATGCTCCCTGGATGCGAAGGGGCAGCAAGGCCAGGGCTCTGCCCTGGACCCGCTGGGGCCTGAGGCCCCAGACCCCCATTACCTTTCCGCCTTCGGCGGGGAGGGGCCGACCGGGCCCCTCCACCGCCTCGATGGCCCCTCCCCGCCGAAGGCGGAAAACGAACGCCGGGTCCAGGGACCGCCTGGTCCCTGGTGGGGTCCAGGGGCAAAGCCCCTGGCCTTCCTGCCTCTACGCCACCAGCGCGCCCGGCGTGGTGGGCAGGGTTTGGCGGGCGACGGCCACCGTCTGGCCGCCTTCGAGGTTCACGATGAACTTCTCGTTGATCGCCTGGTACTGCACCTGCACATCGGCCTGCACGTAGCCCAGGCCGGTGCGTTCCAGCGGATTGTTGCTGGTATCGCAGATCACGCTGAACGGCAGCGATCCGTCGCGCGTGCCCAGCAGGCCCTGGCCCAGCATGTTCTGCAGGAACGAGAGCAGCGTGGCGCGGATGCGGCGGAACAGGTCGCGGTTGATCACCTGGCCGACGTACTGCCCCATGCCGGCGTTGAGGCTTGCGGCGAGATAGTTGGTCAGGCGGGTGTAGTTGTCGCCGCTGGTGGCGGCGTTGCTGCTGCTGTTGTGCCCGCCACGCACGCCCCAGAAGCTGCCGCCCGGCTGCGGGTTGGCGATCACATCCAGCCCGGCGGTGAACAGGGCAGAGAGTTCCGCAGCCGAAAAGGTCCCGCGCTGCCCGCTGCCGGGCGCCCCGCTGCGCTGGGTGCCGGCGATGCCGTACAGCGGCTTGTTGAGGCTGGATTGCTCGGGCGAGAGATTGGCCAGCCGCCCGGCGACGAAGCCCTGCGGAGAGACGAGGCGCAGCGTGGCATTGGCCTGGTCGTTCCACCACACCCAGTCGCCCAGCATCAGCTTGCAGGCATAGCTGTCCAGCCCCGCCGCCGCCTTGGCGGCGATGGCGGCGGAAATGCCCTCGCCGGCCGCACCGGTCAGGATCATGTAGATCCCTTCGGAAAGCCCGAACTGCGCCTGCACGCCCCACTGGGCGGTGGCATCGGCATCGGCCAGGAGCGCGATGGAGCAGCGCTGGCCGCGCAGGGCATACATGCCACGGCGCGGGGCGGTATCCACGCCCACCAGGTGGGTAGCGGAGACCCCGGCGCCATCGGTGCCCACCGCCCCGGTGCCGAAATCCCAGGTGAAGGCCACGGGCGCCACAGCGGTGGTGCCGGCATTGGCCACCACGATGCGGCTGGGCCCGCGCTGCGCCCCCTGGCCGGTGTTAATGGCGGTGGCGAGCGCCTGCCAGAAGGCCGCCCCGGTGCCGCTGATGTTGTCGTACACCTCCGGCACCAGGCCGGGCAGCGTGACAGTGAAGCGCCAGGAGCCGGCGCGGCTGCCCGGCGCCAGGGTGATGGCAATCTGGTTGCCGCGGCTGCCGGTGTAGAGCGCGGTCAGGATGAAGCCGGTGGTCGGGATCATGAAGGCGGCGGCGGTATCGGTGCCATCCGTCACGCGCACGCAACGAAAATCGGCAGCCCCCTGCTGCACGGCGGTGGCCACCTGGGTGCCCATGTCGTGCTTGCGCGCCACCACGGGGCCGAAGCTGGCGGCGTAGTCGCTCATGGAGCCCACGATCACCGGCTCACCCACCGGCCCCCAGCTCGCGGTGCCGGCCACGCCCACCACGTTGGTGGGCACGCCGTTGATCACCAGGTTCTGCGGCGGCACGATCTGCACATACAGATCAGGCACGATCAGCGCGGTGGTGTTGATGCTGCCCTGCTGGACGATCGGCATGGTTCAGCCCTCCCCGTTTGCACGAACGCGGACCACATGTCCGGCGTGCTCGCCGGCCAGGATCTCCGCAACCTCGGCAGGCGCCGTCACCACGTCGCCCTTCACGTACGGCCCGAAGGCGCGCACGACCACCAGATGCACTGTCATTCTGTTCTCCCGAAAACCCGAGATGGCGTCTAGCTGATGGCAGATCGCGCGCTCGCCCCGCCGGGGGCCACGCGCATGTCGCCGAAGATCATGGCCGGGCGCACTTCCTGCACCGTGGTGGCGTAATCCACCGCGTAGAGCAGGTCGCGCCGATACACCCGCGCCGTGCGGCCCTGGTCGCTCACCGTGCTGCCGCGAAACAGCAGCCGGCCGCGCGTGCCATCAGGCAGGTCGATGAAATCCACCGCCGAGAAGGCGGCATCCAAGGCCGAAGAAAGCGCATCCCGCAGTCCGGGCTCCGGGCACCAGGCGGTCAGGCGGAACACCTGGCGCTGCCGCCGCGTCTCGCGCCGCAGCGTGCGATCCGCCACCACGCGCCCCACCATCGGCCCGGTGCCGGGCACGGTCAGCGTAGCGCCCTCCACCGTCACGATGCGG
The DNA here is from genome assembly GCA_947460455.1 of Rhodospirillales bacterium. Taxonomy (GTDB): domain Bacteria; phylum Pseudomonadota; class Alphaproteobacteria; order Acetobacterales; family Acetobacteraceae; genus CAMDGX01. The sequence continues at coordinate 32,335 of CANHKG010000020.1, forward strand.
CGGGTGCGCAGATAGGTGGCCAGCACCGCCGCCACCATCGCCGGCGTATCGCCCGGCGCGGTGCGGTGCACCACGGCCATCCCGTCCACCATCAACCCGGCCACCTGGCCCGGATGCGCGCTGCCCTCCACCGTGGCGCTGCGTCCGCTCACCACCACCGAAAGCCCCGGCGCCGGTGCGGCAATTTCATCCCACCGGTCCGGATACCGCGTGGTCACGGCCTGGGGCCGCGCCTCGGGCGAAACCGTCACATGCAGGCGCCCAGCGGCAAGATCCGCATCCAGCGCCACCGCCTGCGGCCAACCGCGATACAGCAGGCAGGCGCGGCCCACCGTGCTGGGCGCCTGCGGCCCCTCGGGATAGATCACATCGGAAGCCAGGCGCAGCAGCGCGGCCTCCACGTCAGACATGTCGGCCATGGCTTCAGCTCCCCGCCCGCCGCACGGCCAGGCGCCAGCCGGGCTCCGAGAGTTCCGCCTGCGCAATCACCCCGATGCGGCCGAGATCATCCGCCACCCGGTCGCCCTCGCGCAGCAACACACCCGGCAGCGCCGGCAGCAGCACCGTCCAGCCGCCGCCCTGCATCGCCTCCGGCAGCTCGGCCTCGCCCAGCCCCGCGCCACCGCCGCGCACCATGCTGGCGGGCCAGCCGCGCAGCACCACCTCCGGCACCCCGGCCCCGCCATAGGCGGCCAGCCCGGGCCCGGCGGCCTGCACCGGCCGCACCACATCGATCACCCGGTTCGCCCGCACGCACAGCACGGGATGCAGCGCCGGCTGGGCCGCCACGAACCACACCGCGCCATCCGCGCGCCTGATGTAGTCGCCAGCCCGTGAATACGCGGCATCGAACAGCCCGTGCCAGTACACCTGGCCATGCGTCGGCGGCTTGGCGAAGCGCCCATCCGGCGCGGTGAATGCGGCCATCAGCCGCAACACCCGGCGCGTGGCCGCCAGTGGCGCCTCGCCCCCTTCGGGCCGAAACAGCTCACACCAATCGCCCACCACCAGCCCGGCCCGGCCGAGCCCCCGGTAGATCGCATCCTGCACGCGCCCTGCTTGCATCATTCCGCCTCGCCGCCCGGGCATGCCCAGGCCGACCGTTGCGCATGCGTCTCCGCACGCCATTCCAAGGAACATCCATCCGCCGCCGCCGGTGGCCTCACACCACCAGCGTCACCCCGCCATCACGCAGGGCCGGGCCTGGTGGAATGCCCAGGAAGCCGCACAGCCGGCGGCGCCAGTCGTCGAACAGCGCCGTGCGTTCCCGCACCTCGCGCGGGTTGCGCTTCCACACCGCGGCCTCGCTGGTATCCAGCATCGCGCCGCTCTGCGGGATCGCCACTTCAAGCTCCGCCAGCGTGGCGAGGTACTGCCGCGTCACCGCCTCTTCCGTGCCGGACATGCGGATCATGCGGAATTCCATCAGCCCGTAGGCCTGGTGGAACCGCCAGCCCTGGAAGCCCTCCGCCCCGCTGCCATAGGCGGGGTAGCCGCAATGCCTGCGGATATCCGTTCGTTCCGCTTCGGTGAACGCCATCCCATCCTCCGCGCAGGGGTGGCGGCAGGGGGCGTTTCAGCCCCCCGCCGCCGGATATCAGCCAACGTGTTCGATCATCACCGCGCGCTTGAAGGCGGCGTTGTTGGCCGTGGGCACGGTGGCCGTGGTGGTGGTGGTGTCGCTGGGCGCGCAGTAGCCACCCATCCAGTACCAGCTCTGCGCGATGATCTGCTGCAGCCGGTCCACCGGCTCGCGCGTCACCATCGCCACCCCATCCACGATCGAAACGATGGAGTTGGCCGGCGCGGTGTCATCCGCCCCCATGCCGGCATAGCTGCCCTCTATCAGCGCCCCCTGCCCGCACACGATCGGCCGGCGGATCACCGCACCGTTGATGCCCGGGTGGTTCTGCACATAGGCCTCGTTGGTGGGGATGAAGCGCAGGCCGAGGAACTCGTTGATCAGCCCCTTGGTGTACACCTGGCTCGCCCCGGTCACGCCGGTGAACAGCTGGCGGAACTCCGCGTCACTGAACAGCTGCCGCGCCGAGACGGGATCGAGGTAGCAGTTGTACACCCCGTCCACCGTCGGCACCGC
>CANHKG010000021.1 GCA_947460455.1 Rhodospirillales bacterium
AGGCGAACCTTCGAGGTCTCCAGAGCCGGGGACATCGCGCCGAGGCGAACCTTGGAGGCTTCCAGGGCCGGGCTCATCGCACCGAGGCGAACCTTGGAGGCTTCCAGAGCGGGGCTCATCGCACCGAGGCGAACCTTCGAGGTCTCCAGAGCCGGGCTCATCGCGCCGAGGCGAACCTTGGAGGCTTCCAGAGCCGGGCTCATCGCGCCGAGACGAACCTTCGGGGCTTCCAGGGCCGGGGACATCGCGCCGAGACGCACCTTCGAGGTTTCCAGCGCCGGGCTCATCGCACCGAGGCGAACCTTCGAGGCCTCCAGAGCCGGGCTCATCGCACCGAGGCGAACCTTCGAGGTCTCAAGAGCCGGGGACATCGCGCCGAGACGAACCTTGGAGGTCTCCAGAGCGGGGCTCATCGCGCCGAGACGCACCTTCGAGGTCTCCAGAGCCGGGCTCATCGCACCGAGGCGAACCTTGGAGGTCTCCAGCGCCGGGCTCATCGCACCGAGGCGAACCTTCGGGGTCTCCAGCGCCGGGCTCATCGCGCCGAGGCGAACCTTCGGGGTCTCCAGAGCGGGGCTCATCGCGCCGAGGCGAACCTTCGGGGTCTCCAGCGCCGGGCTCATCGCGCCGAGGCGAACCTGGGAAACGGCAGCGTCGTTGGTGCGGATGGTCATGACGGAAACCCTCTCGTGCTTGGGATGAGGCAGCGTGGTGGCCGCCCGTTCTGTGAGATCGCTTATCGCTCCTGATCCGCAGCCAGACGTATTCACGTCGTTAAGACGGCGTTAATACGATCCGTGAACGCCGATTTAACGAATGTGAACGAATTACTGCGGACCCGTTCCACACAGTGCAGCATCCCTTCGCATCACGCACGGCCTACGCGAAAAAGATCAACGAAATCCGTCCCTTGCCAGCAAACGCATCGTTGGCGAGACAACATCCCAATCCTGACCCGCATTGGCTAAAAAAGAATTGATTTTCGAATCTTGTTACGCTGTTGCGGCATCGTGAGAACCGCACACGCCTCGCATCGCGAAATCCGCGGGATTCCGCGCGAGCGCCGCGTCATTTTTGCACCATCATAAACGCGGCAGGGGGCCCCGAAGGACCCCCTGAAACCTTACAAATTCACGGCAGATTGAAAGGTTTAACGGTGCCCTGCACCCACCGCCGTCACGCCGCGGTGCCACCCACCACCAGCCCGCCGATCCGCATCGTCGGCTGGCCCACCCCCACGGGAACCCCCTGCCCGCTCTTGCCGCAGGTGCCGATCCCCGGGTCCAGCGCCATGTCGTTGCCCACCAGCTCCACCTTGGTCAGCGCATCCGGCCCGTTGCCGATCAGTGTGGCCCCCTTCACCGGCGCGCCCACCTTGCCGTCCTCGATCAGGTAGGCCTCGCTGGCCGAGAACACGAACTTGCCAGAGGTGATGTCCACCTGCCCGCCGCCGAAGTTCACGGCATACAGCCCCTTCTTCACCGAGCGGATCACGTCTTCCGGCGTTGCCTGGCCGCCCAGCATCACCGTGTTGGTCATGCGCGGCATCGGCGCGTGGGCATAGCTCTGCCGCCGCCCGTTCCCGGTGGGGCGCACCCCCATCAGCCGCGCGTTCAGCCGGTCCTGCAGGAACCCGGTCAGGATGCCATCCTCGATCAGCGTGGTGCGCCCGGTGGGCGTGCCCTCGTCATCCACCGTCAGGCTGCCGCGCCGGTCGGCGAGCGTGCCGTCATCCACCACCGTCACCCCCGGGGAGGCGATGCGCTGCCCCATCAGCCCGGAAAACGCGGAGGTTTTCTTGCGGTTGAAGTCGCCTTCCAGCCCATGCCCGATCGCCTCGTGCAGCAGGATGCCCGGCCAGCCGGCGCCCAGCACCACCGCCATCTCGCCCGCCGGCGCCGGCACGCTCTCCAGGTTCACCAGCGCCTGGCGCAGCGCCTCGTCCACCGCCGCGCGCCAGGTTTCCGGCGCCACCATCCGCTCATAGGAAATGCGCCCCCCGGTGCCGAAGCTGCCGGTCTCGCGCCGCCCATCCACTTCCACCACCACGGAAACGTTGATCCGCACCAGCGGCCGCAAATCCGCCACCCGCGTGCCATCGGCGCGGATGATCTGCACCGCCTGCCATTCGCCGGAGAGCGAGGCCATCACCTGCTTCACGCGGCTGTCCTTGCCGCGGGCATAGGCGTCGATCTCCGCCAGCACGCCGGTGCGCTTGCCGAAATCCATGCCCGACAGCGGATTGGCATCGGAATACAGCCGACGGTTGGTCCCGGCCGGGGGCTCCGCCGCCACGCCGGAATGGCCGGAGGCCACGGCGGAGACGGTCGCCGCCGCCCGCTTCAGCGCGTCCTCGGTCAGCTCCCCGGCATGGGCATAGCCCGTCGCCTCGCCGGCCACCGCCCGCAGCCCGAAGCCCAGCGAGGTATCGAACCCGGCGGCGCGGATGCGCCCGTCATCCAGGCTGATGCTCTCGCTCTCGCGGTATTCCAGGAACAGCTCGCCGTCGTCGGCATTCGCCAGCGCATCCCGCGTCAGCCGCTCGGCCGCGTCCAGCCCCAGCGTCGCCCCCTCGCGGGCAAAGAACAGCGCGTCCGTCACGGCCAAGGGAGAGTTCATCGGACTGTATCCTCTATAGAGTGCTCGCCCGGCCGCGCAGCCGGTCCAGCGCCACCAGCGCCGCCGTCAAAACCACCACGGCCACCGCCTGGTGCAGCGTGCCCAGGCCGACAGGCACAACATGCACCAAGGTGGCGATGCCCAGGCCATATTGCACCCCCACCGTGCCGGCCAGCCCCAGCAGCACCGGCCGCGCCGCGCTGTGCCAGCCGGCCAGCAGCGTGCCCAGCGCCAGCAGCAGCGTGGCGGTGGCCAGCAGCCGGTGGTTGAACTGCACGGCGGCCACGTTCTCGGTCCAGTTCAGCCAGAACGGCGCCAGCTTCCCATAGCCCTCCGGCACCAGCCGCCCGTCCATCAGGGGAAAGGTGTTGTAGTCGAACCCCGCCTTAAGCCCGGCCACGAAGCCCCCGGCCAGGATCGCCAGCGCCGCCACCGCCACCGTGCCCCGCGCCAGGCGCCGCACCAGGGGGGGAACCTCGATCGGCTCGGCCCGCAGCAACTCCAGCGCCGTCCACAGCAGCGCCGCATACAACACCAGCGCCAGGCCGAGATGCACCACCAGCCGATAGGGGGAAACCGCGGTGGAGTCCGGCTGGAAGCCGGAGGCGACCATGATCCAGCCCACCACGCCCTGCAGCCCACCCAGCACGAACAGCCCCAGCAGCCGCGGCAGCAACCGCCGCGGCACCGCGCCGCGCCACCACAGCCAGGCCAGCGGCACGATGAAGGCCAGCCCGATCAGCCGTCCCCACAGCCGGTGGCCCCATTCCAGCCAGAAGATCTCCTTGAACCCGTCCAGCCCAAAGCCCTTGTTCACCAGCTGGTACTGCGGGATCGTCCGGTACAGCTCGTACAGCCGGTTCCACTCCGCGTCCGACAGCGGCGGCAGAATGCCGCGGATCGGCGCCCATTCCATGATGGAAAGGCCAGACCCGGTCAGCCGCGTGGCGCCGCCCAGGGCCACCATCACCAGGATCATGCCGCACAGGAAGAACAGCCAGTTCGCCACCGCACGCCGGTTGCGCGCAGCAGCCTCGTCGGGCGAAAGGGGGGCATCGAAGGGCATGGCCCAGCATATAGGTGCGATGCCCGCCCCGACAGGGGGCGCCGCCCCTACTTCGGTGCCGGCATCGCGATCCGCCGGCCCACCCACTCCGGCCGCGCCACGCGCGCATGCGCCGCCTGCGCCGCCTCGATCCGCGCCCGCACGTCATCCGGCCACGGCACCACGCGGCGAATGTTCAGGTCCACATGCAGGTACATCAGCTCCTGCGTCGCCGCGCGCTTGCCGTCGTGCAGCCGGTACATCTCATGCGCCAGGTGCACCCGCTTGGCATCCACGCCCATCACCCAGGTCACCACCCGGGCCTTTTCGCCCAGCAGCAGCTCCGCCTCGTACATGTTGTGCGATTCCGCCGCGAAGGTGCCGCACCCCGCCCGCGCCTTGTAGCTGTAGGAGCAGTCGAACACGTCGAAGATCAGGTCCGTCGCCAGGTCGAACGCCACCGTATAGTAGGCGAGGTTCATGTGGTTGTTGCCGTCGATCCACGACGGCTGAACTTCCACCTCGCCGCTGTCGAACGGCGCCGCCCAGTGGCCGATCGTGGCCCGCGGATCAATCACAGTGTCGTTCAAGCCACCCTCCAGGTCTCGCCGTCATCGGTCGCGCGGCCTTCCTCGCGCAGCTTCTCCAGATGCGCAATCACCGTACGCTGCGCCGCCGGCACCAGCTTGGGGTCCAGGTTGAGGTACAGCGCCTGCACCAGCCCCAGCGTGGTGCGCGGCCCCGCCGCCAACGCATTGGCGATCGCCGCCTCGCGCTGCGCCCGGTGCGCCAGCAGGGCGCGCGCGAACGGCATCGGGTCCGCCACCATCGGCCCATGGCCCGGCAGGTAAACCGTGTCCGTGCGCGCCAGCATCAGGCGCATGCTCTCGAAATACGCCTTCATGTTCCCGTGCGGCGGGCTGACGATGCTGGTGGACCAGCTCATGATGTGATCCGCCGTGAACACCACCCCGTCGCGCGCGAAGCACAGATGGTCGCTGGCATGGCCCGGCGTATGGATCGCCGTCCACCCCGCCACCACATCCCCATCATGCACCGCCACATCCGGCGTGTGCGTCGGCTCCTGGCTGGCATGGAAGCTCCACACCTTGGCCCCGCACGCCGCGCGCAGCCCCGCCACCGCGCCCAGATGGTCCGCATGGGTGTGGGACAGCACGATGCGCGCCACCCGCCCCCCGGTCGCAGCCATGATATGGCCCACATGCGCCGCATCCTCCGGCCCGGGATCAAGCACGGTGAACCCGTCCTCCCCCTCAATCAGGTAGGTATTGGTGCCGCGATAGGTGAACGGGCCGGGATTGTCGGCCACGATGCGCCCGATCCCCGGCAGCACCGGCAGCACCTGGCCGCGCGGCGGCACGGGCTCGGTCAGAAAGGCAGCCATTCACATCCCCCTTGGTCTGGTCCAGCCACACCCGTCATCCCTTTCGGGCATACACCCTATAGCGCCCATGCCGCCCCACCTCCACGTAGTGGGACCACACCTCGGCGAACAGCGGATGCCGGCTGAAATAGGCCTCCAGGCTGAACGCCTCCCCGCCACATTCCGGGATCGCCGCCATCTCGTCCAGCACCACCGCCGCCGGCGGCGCGCGGGCGAAATCCTCGGCCACGGTGCGATACACAAAGAACTCCGGCCGCCCCATCTCCCAGGTCTCGCGATAGCGCCGCCCATCGGCCGGGCAATCCTGGTAGGCACCCTCCAGCAGCCAGATGTTCATGGTCCGCAGCGTCATCCGCGCGCGGGCATAGTTCAGCGCCGGGTAGATCGGCGCAATGCCCGGCGACAGCACCAGCACCCGCTCCCCCTCGGCATGCTCGCGCAGCATCCGCGTCAGCGCATAGGCATCCGATTGCCGCCAGCCCAACTGGTTCCACGGCGCCTCGCCCTCAGCCACCAGATACAGCACGAACAGCCAGCCCAACCCCGCCGCCACCCGCACCGGGCGCCCCGCCCCCAGCCCATCCAACCACCGCGCCGCCAGCACCACCGCCAGCGCACAGGCGAACAGCTCGATCGGCATGATGTGGTACGACCAGCCCTTGTGCTGCGCCAGCGCGGAGGCCAGCGCCCCCAGCCCCGCCAGCGCCAGCACCCGCGCCAACGCGCCCCCCCACAGGAAAGCCACCACCACCAGCGACAGCAGGAACGCCACCACCGTGCCCATCCGCGGGATCAGCAGCAGCGAAAGCGGCGTCTGCCCGCCATTGGCCAGGTAGTAATCCAGCACCATCGGCACCACCGCGCCGAGATAGTCCGGGAACAGCAAAGGCAGGCTCGCCAGATACACCGCCCACACCGCCGCCATAGCCCAGGGCACGGGATCGCGCAGCGCCGCCCCCAGCCCCCGCCGCCGCACCACCAGCACCGCCAGCTCCACCAGCGCCGGCACCGCCAGGAAATGCGGCTTCAGCGCGAACCCCACCCCCGCCACCACCGCCGCCAGCACCGCGCGCCGCGGCACCTCCCCCTGCATCCGCCGGGCCGCCGCCAGCAGGTAAGGCAACGCCATCGCCGCCATCAGCGTCTCGCGCTGGCCGAAATCATACCCCGCGCCGAACACCACCAGCCCCGGCAGCACATCCAGCACCGCCCGCTCCACCCGCCCTTCCGCCGCCCGGTCGCGCACCAGCAGCGCCAGCCGCCACAGCGCGAAGCCCAGCGCCACCAGGCACAGCTGCAGCGCCGCCACCCCGCCCAGCCCCGTTACCCGCGCCACCCCCGCCGGCAGCAGGTTCAGCACGAACACCAGCGGCGGGTTCACGTCGATCAGGTCCACATACAGCTTCTCGCCCGCCAGCCAGCGCTCGGCGAAACTCAGCACCGCCGCCACGTCGTGGTTCACCGGCGGCAGCAGCAGCACCGGCAGGAACACCAAGGCCGGCAACAGCGCCGGCCAGGCGCGCGCCACCGCACGCAGCCATGCGCGCCCGGCCATGGAAGCGGGAGGAGCAAGGGACATGCCCCCTCTTAGTCCCGCCACGCCCCATCCGAAACAGCCCGCCCCGCCCCCCCTGCGCGCAACCGCCGATCTGTGCCAAACACACGCCATGGAGCCCGCCGAATACCGCCTGATGGACCAGGCCGAGGCCGGCATGTGGTGGTACCGCGCCCTGCATGCCCGCATCGCCGACGCACTGCGCGCCACACACGGCCGCGTGCTGGATGCCGGCTGCGGCACCGGTGGCCTGCTCGCCCGCCTCAGCGCCAACCCGGCGCTCGACCTCCACGGCCTGGAATACGAGGCCGAGGCCGCCCACCGCGCCGCGCAGAAATCCGGCGCCCGCATCGTTCGCGGCAGCATCAACGCCCTGCCCTTCGCCGATGCCAGCTTCGCCGCGGTGGTGAGCGCGGACGTGCTCTGCCACGCCGCCGTCGATCCCCAGGCGGCGCTGGCCGAACTCCGCCGCGTGCTCGCCCCCGGCGGCCTGCTCATCCTCAACATGCCGTCGTACCAGTGGCTCATGAGCGCGCATGACCGCCAGGTGCACAACGCCCGCCGCACCACCGCCACCGCCCTGGCCCGCGACCTCCAGCAGGCCGGCTTCGCCCAGCCCCGCGCCCGCTACTGGAACACCCTGCTGCTCCCGCTCATGATCCTGCAACGCAAGCTGCTCAACAGATTGGGGAAGAACGGGGGCAACCACGGCGAAACCGTGTCCGACGTCGCCGCGTTTCCGCCCCTCGTCGATGCCACATTCCACGCGCTCACCGAGCTCGAGCGCCACCTGCCCGTTCCGCTGCCCGCCGGCGGCTCGGTCCTGGCCACCGCCCGCAAGCCGGAGAACCCATGAGCGACACACCAGTGGACAAGGTCCCGCCGATGCCGCGCTACGTCCCCAAGCCCGCCCCCGCCGCCGGTGCCCTCCGCCTGATGGGCCCGCCCGCGCTCGGCCTCACCATCGTCGTGCCGGTCTATCGCGGCGCCGCCACCGTCGCCCTGCTGGTCGAAGCCCTCGCCGCCCTCCAGCCCGAAGGCGGCATGGAAGTGATCCTGGTGAACGACGGCAGCCCAGACAACTCGGCCGAGGTCTGCCGCGCCGTCGCCGCCAACCCGCCCCTCACCGCCGCCGGCACGCCGCTGCCCGTCGTCTACATCGAGCACGCCCGCAACTACGGCGAGCACAACGCGGTCATGACCGGCCTGCGCCACGCCCGCGGCCGCTACGTCATCACCATGGACGACGACCTGCAAAACCCGCCGGAGGAAGTCACCAAGCTCTACGACCACGCCCGCAACGGCAATTGGGACGTGGTGTACACCCGCTACGCCAGCAAAAAGCACGCCCCCTGGCGCAACCTCGGCAGCCAGTTCGCCAACAAGGTCGCCGACTGGCTGCTGGACAAGCCGAAAGGCCTCTACCTCTCCTCCTTCCGCTGCATGTCCGCCCTCGTCGTGCGCAGCGTCACCCGCTACCGAGGCCCCTACCCCTATATCGACGGCCTCATCATGGAGGTCACCCAGCGCATCGACAGCATCGAGGTCCGCCACCTCCCCCGCGCCGAGGGCCGCAGCAACTACACGGTCAAGCGCCTGGTCCGCCTCTGGCTCAACCTCGCCACATCCTTCTCCCTGGCCCCCCTGCGCGTCGCCATCATCGCCGGCATCGCCATGGCCACCCTCGGCATGGCCGGCGCGGCCTTCACCATCTTCGAGGCGCTGTTCTCCCGCGAAACCCCCTCCGGCTGGGCATCGACCATGACGGTGATCCTCCTGCTCTCCGGCGTGCAGTCGATGATCCTCGGCGTCATGGGCGAATACATCGGCCGCACCTTCCTCTCCGCCAACGGCAAGCCCCAGGGCACCGTGCGCACCATCGAACGCAGCCGCTCCGCCCGCGCAACGCCGGTGCAATCCAACCGCAAATCCGAAGCCGCCTGATGTATTGGGCCATCCTCGCCGCCGCCATCGCCACCTCCATGGGCGGCCAGACCCTGCTCAAGGCCGGCGCCGGCGCCGAAACCTTCATCGCCCAGCTGTTCGACTGGCGCACCATCATCGGCCTCGGCCTCTATGGCGGGGCGGCGATCCTCTACATCGTCGCCCTGCGCCGCATCCCGATGTCCGTGGCGCTGCCCTTCACCGCCGCCTCCTATGTCGCCGCCCTGCTCATCGGCCATTACGGCTTCGGCGAGCCCATCTCCATCCAGCACATCGCCGCCATCGCCCTCATCTGCGCCGGCGTCGTCCTCTTGGCCTTCGCCTAGCGCCCGCCTACGCTCCCGGGATGCGCAATCTCCTCACCGACATCCCCGGCATCGCCGTCGGCCACGCCACAGACATCGCCACCGGCACCGGCGCCACCGCCATCCTGTTCGACGAAGCCGCCACCGCCTCCGCCGCCATCCTCGGCGGCGCCCCCGGCAGCCGGGATACGGCCCTCCTCGAACCCGAGATGACCCAGCAGAAGGTCAACGCCTTCGTCCTCTCCGGCGGCTCCATCTACGGGCTCGATGCCGCCGGCGGCGTCCAGGCGTACCTGCGCGAAAACAATCGCGGCCAACGCCTGCGCGACGCCCTCATCCCCATCGTCCCCCAGGCGATCGTCTTCGACCTGTTGAACGGCGGCAACAAGAACTGGGGCCGCTTCTCCCCCTACCGCGACCTCGGCTGGCAGGCCGCCGAGGCCGCCACCCACGGCGAATTCGCCCTCGGCACCGTCGGCGCCGGCACCGGTGCCACCACCTCCACCGTAAAGGGCGGCATCGGCTCGGCCAGCGCCACCATCGCCGGCTACACCGTCTCCGCCATCGTCGCCGTCAACGCCGTCGGCACCGCCACCATCGGCGACGGCCCGCATTTCTGGGCCGCTCCCTTCGAACAGAACGCGGAATTCGGCGGCCTCGGCCTGCCCACCAGCTTCGACCTCCGCCCCCGCCTCAAGGGCCTGCCCCCACCCGCGACGGCCACCACCATCGGCCTCATCGCCACCGACGCCACGCTCACCAAGGCCGAGTGCAAGCGCCTCGCCATCATGGCCAATGATGGCCTTGCCCGCGCCATCTTCCCCGCCCACGCCCCCGGCGACGGCGACACCGTCTTCGCCGCCGCCACCGGCACCAAACCCCTCGCCGACCCGATGGACCTCACCCTGATCGGCCACCTCGCCACCCAGGTCTTCGCCCGCGCCATCGCACGCGGCGTCTATGAGGCGACCGCACTGCCGTATCCGCCGGGCGTGCCGTCGTGGAAGGACAGATTCAAGCAAAGCGGTTCTTTTTTGAAAAAAAGAACCAAAAAACTTTTATTCGTTTGATGCGAAAACGCCCGTTCCTCCCCCAGGAGAAACGGGCGCAAACTAATAAAAGTCTTTTTGCTTCTTTTTCTTCAGAAAAAGAAGACTCTTCCCTACCCTCGCTTCACATTCCAGAACAACGCGTATCCATCCAGGATCCCCGTCAGCTCCTTCTTGTACGCCATCGGCGCGAACATCTGCCCCAGCGGCAGATAGGGCACCACCTTGAACGCCTCGGCCTGGATCTCACGCGCGATCTTCTTCTGTGCCTCCACGTCCGGTGCCGCGAGCCAGTCGTTGCGCATTTCCTCCATCTTCGGGCTGTCCGGCCAACCCGGCCCGCCGGCCCGCCCCAGCGTGCGCAGGGAGGCATTCACCGCCGGGTCCCACTGGTCCACGCCCGACCAGTAGGAGTGGTACACGTTCCACCCCCCCTGCTCCGCCGCATCCACCTTGGAGAGGCGCTGCACCAGCGTGCCCCAGTCCATGTACTGCACGTCCACGTTGAACCCGCTGCGCTGCAGCGTATCCGCCCCCACCTCGGCGATGGATTTCAGCGTCGGCACGTCAGAGGCCACCAGCACCGCCACCTTCTCACCCTTGTAGCCCGCCGCGGTGATCGCCGCCTTCACCCGCGCCGGGTCGCGCTTGCTTGTCAGCGCCTCCATCCCCGCATCATTGGCCATCGGCGAGGTCGGGCAGAAGAACCCCATGCCGGATCGCCGCAGCGCGGGATCGGTCCCCACCACCGCCTGCATGAAATCGTCCTGGTCGATCGCCCCGAACAGCGCCTGGCGGATCGCCGGGTTGTTGAACGGCGCCGTCAGGTGATTGAGGCGCATGAACCCCATGTATCCGGTCTTGTCGTGCACCGTCAGCGCAAGCCGCGGATTGCCCTTGATCAGCGGGAACAGGTCGGCCGTCGGCAGCTCCCACCAGTCCACCTCGCCCGCCTGCAACGCCGCCGCCGCCGTGCCCTGGTCCGGAATGATGTGCCATTCCACCCGATCGAAATGCACGTTCTTCGGCCCGGCCGTGTAGCTGGCAACACCGCCCTGCCGCGGCACATAGGCCTCGTTGCGCGCATACACCACGCGCGCGCCGGCAATCCGCTCACTGGCCACGAACTTGAACGGGCCAGACCCCACCACCTCCGTGATCGGCCGCGCCGGATCGCCGCTCGCCAGCCGCTCCGGCATGATCGCGCACACGCTGGAACCCACCTTGCCCAGCGCGGCGGACAGCAGGGGGAACGGCCGCTTCAGCCGGATCACGATCGTCTTGTCGTCCGGCGCCGTCATCTCGTCCGTCACCGCGGCCACGGAGCGCCCGAAATTGTCCCGCCGCCCCCAACGCGTGATGGAAGCCACCACGTCCTTGCCCGTCACCTTCTCGCCGTCATGGAACTTCAGCCCATCGCGCAGCGTCAGCTTCCAGGTCTTGCCGTCATTCTCAACAACATGCCCCTCCAGCATCTGCGGCGAGACCTGCGCGTTGCTGTCCGTCCCCCACAGCGTGTCGTACGCCATCATCGCGTGGTTGCGGGTGATATAGGCCGTGGTCCACGAGGGATCGACGATCGTCAGATCCGCATGCGGCACGAACTTCAGCACCCGGCTGCCCTGGGCAGCGGCAATCCGGGGGGCTGCCAAGGCAGCGGCGCCAGCAAGCACGGCGCGACGGGAAAGGCGCATCGGTCTGTTCTCCGGCTGGGGAAAGGAAGGCTAGGTGCGCCGCACCATGGCGGTCAACGCCCGCTTTGGTCTTCCACCACGCCCAGCACCGGCAGCGTCTGGAACTCCAGCATGTAGCCGTTCGGGTCCTTCGCCATGAACCCCTTCACCTGATACGCCTCGCTGAACCGCACCGGCCCCTCCGGCGTCAGCCCGTTCGCCACCAGATGCGCATGCCACGCCTCAGGATCCGGCGTCACGAAGCTCACGATCACCCCCTTCGGCTCCACATGGCGCCCCGGCCGCACCTGGCACACGCCGAGGTAACAGGCAGGCCCCTTCTGGAAGATCTTGCACCCACCCCCGTTCTCGCCCTTCTGCTCGGCCATCAGTTCCAGCCCGAGCACCTCGGCATAGAACTTCGCGGTCGAGGCCAAGTCGGGCGTGTAGATCCAGGTGATCGAACGAAGCACGGGCGGATGCGGCATCTGGCTCTCCTGCATGGGCACGCGCTACCCTGCGGCGCAAAACAAGCGCGCGCAACGGAGGAAACCATGCCCACCCGCCGCACCCTCCTGGCCGGCCTCGGCGCCAGCCTGGCTACCCCCCACCTCGCCCGCGCCGCCGGCGATACCCTGGTCTTCTCCCCGGTCACCGACCTCACCGGGCTCGACCCGTTCTTCTCCGCCACCGACATGACCACCCACCATGTCGGCCTCGTCTACGAAACCCTCTACGCGATGGACGAAACCCTCACCCCCCGCCCCCATTTGGTCGAGGGCACCTCCATCGAGGATGACGGCCGCCGCTGGCGCCTCACCCTGCGCGACGTCCGCTTCCACAACGGCGAACCGCTCCGCGCCCAGGATGCCGTCGCCTCCATCCAGGCCTGGATCCGCACCGGCGACGCCTTCGCCCGCAAGATCGGCGCCGTCACCGACGCGCTGGAGGCCACGTCAGACCGCGTCCTCGAATTCCGCCTGAAGAAGCCCTTCCCCCTCCTCGCCCACGGCCTGGCCAAGCCCGCCAGCGTCATCCCCTGCATCATGCCGGCCGACATCGCGGCCCTCGCCGGCACCGGCAAACCCATCGACATCGTCGGCACCGGCCCCTACCGCTACCTCCCGTCCGAACGCCTCGCCGGCGCCCGCCTCGCCTACACCCGGCACGACAACTACCGCTCGCGCAGCGAAACCCCCAGCTACATGGCCGGCGCCCGCATCGCCCATTTCGGCCGCGTCGAATGGCACATCATCCCCGATGCCTCCACCGCCGCCGCCAGCCTGCAAAAGGGCGAGATCGACTGGATGCACGACCTCCCGCCCGACCTCGCCCCCCTCCTGCGCCGCGTCCCCGGCGTGAAGGTACAGGTGCAGGACTTCATCGGCGGCGAACTCTACCTCCGCTTCAACGGCCTGCACCCGCCCTTCGACAACCCGGCCATCCGCCGCGCCGTCCTCGCCGGCATCGACCAGCCCAGCTTCATGCAGGCCGCTTTCGGCGACGACAAAGCCCCCGACGGCAGCCAGATGTGGCGCACCCCCGTCGGCGTCTGGAGCCTCGGCAAGCCCATGAGCACGGCTGCCGGCACCGAGGCCATGGCCGGCGACCTCACAAAAGCCCGCCGCCTCCTGTCCGAAGCCGGCTACCGCGGCGAGAAGGTCGTCATCCTCCACGCCGGAGACTACCCGATGATCTCCGCCGTCGGCCTCGTCGGCGCCGACCTGCTGCGCCGCATGGGCTTCAATGTCGATGTGATCACCCTCGAATACGCCGCCGCCAACCAGCGCCGCAACAGCCGCAACCCGCCCGCGCAAGGCGGCTGGAACGTCTTCTTCGGCCCGTTCAACGGCTACAACCGCTACGACCCCGCCGCCCACGTGGGCATCAACCCCGCCTTCTCCGGCTGGATCCCGCTCGACGAGATCCAAACCCTGCGCGAAAACTGGTTCGACGAACCCGACCTCGCGAAACGCCAGGCCATCGCCCGCGAGATCCAGATGCTCGTCTGGCGCGACGTCCCCTACATCCCGCTCGGCAGCTACGCCCCCCTCACCGCCTTCCGCGGCGAACTCTCAGGCGTCCTCAAGGGCGGCGCAACGTTCTTCAACGTGAAGCGCGGGTAGGAAGAAGGAAGAAAGGAAAAGCGGACACAGAGAACACAGAGGGCCACAGAGGGGCACAGAGAAGAAAGTCCAGAAGCCCCAAATCGCACTAGAAATAGCCCGCCTCATCAACAACGGGCCTTCCAGCCTCTTCTCTGTGCTCTCTGTGGCCCTCCGTGCTCTCTGTGACCCCTTCGCTTCCTTGCTTCCCTAACCCTAGAAATCCAAATTCGCATAATGCTCCGGCGGCATCATCCCGGGCACCCGGTCCGCCAGCAACGCCCGGAAGCTCGGCCGCGACTTCATCCGCGCATACCATTCCCGCGCCGCCGGGCTGCGCTGCCAGTCCACATCCCCGGTGAAGTCGAGCACCGACAGATGCGCCGCCGCACAGAAATCCGCCAGCGAGATCGTCCCCCCCGCCAGATACTTCCGGTGCTCCGCCAGCCAGCCCAGGTAATCCAGATGCGGCTTGATGTTGGCATACCCCGCCCGCAGCCGCGCCGCATCCGGCTGCCCCTCGTTGGACATCCGCTTGAGGTATTTCTCCCCCGTCAGGTTGCGCGTCACCTCGGCATCGAACTTCTCGTCGAACCACGCCAGCAGCCGCCGCACCTCCACCCGCTCCGCCAGCGTCGTGCCCATCAGCGGGGTATCGGGGTAGGCCTCCTCCAGATACTCGCAGATCACCCCGGAATGCGGGATCGCGAGCCCATTATCCTCCAGCAGCGTCGGCACCGTTCCGGCCGGGTTCAGGCCCAGGTATTCGTCGCGCGGCTCCCACACCTTCTCCAGCCGCAACTCGAACGGCAGCTTCTTCTCGGCCAGCACAAGCCGAACCTTGCGGCACGAAGCAGACAGCGGGAGGTGGTACAGATAGCGCATCCCCAGGTTATCGCACCCCGTCCGGAGCCATGCCAAGGCGCCGCTTCGGGGTGGCAGCCCCCCCACCACCCCAGCTACACTTCCCGAAAGCGGCGCCGCCAGAGCGCCACACCCCGGGAGAGACCACCATGAAGCGCCGCCACCTTCTGGCCGCCGCCGCAGCCGCCACCCTCGCGCCCACCCGCGCCCGCGCCCAGGCCCCGCGCCCAGCCATCGGCGGCCAGGCCCGCACCCTGGTCTTCGTCCCCACCACCAACCCGCCCAGCTACGACCCGGTCTGGACCACCGCCCAGGCCACCAGAAACGTCGCGCTGATGATCTACGAAACCCTCTACGCGCGAGACATGGCCCTCAACCCCCACCCGCAGATGGTCGAGGGCCACCTGGTGGAGGATGGCGGCAAGCGCTGGACCATGAAGCTGCGCGAAGGCCTGCGCTTCCACGATGGCGAACCCGTCCGCGCCCGCGATTGCGTCGCCTCCATCCAGCGCTGGATGGTGCGCGACCCGATCGGCGCCACCATCAAGGCCCGGCTCGATGCGCTGGAAGCCGCCGACGACCGCACCCTGGTCTGGCGTCTCAACAAGCCCTTCCCCTTCCTGCCCAACGCGCTCGCCAAAACCCAGCCCACCTGCGTCATCATGCCCGAGCGTTTCGCCACCGACCCCTACAAGCAGGCCGCCGAGGCCATCGGCAGCGGCCCCTTCCGCTGGATCGCCAACGAGTTCGTCAGCGGCAGCCGCGCCGTCTTCGCCCGCAACGAGCGCTACGTGCCGCGCAACGAACCCGTGGAATACGGCCGCGGCGGCTACCAGGCGCATTTCGACCGGGTGGAATGGCGCGTCATCCCCGATGCCGCCACCGCCGCCGCCGCCCTGGCCACCGGCGAGGTGGACTGGATCGAAGTCCCCCTGCCCGACCTGCTGCCCATGCTCCGCCGCGCCCAAGGCGTCACCGTCGGCCGGCTCGATACCCACGGCATCTTCCCCGTCATGCGCCCCAACTGCCTCGTCGGCCCCACCACCAACCCCGCCGTGCGCCGCGCCATGCTCCTCTCGCTGAACCAGGAGGATGCGATGGCCGCCGTCATGGGCGAAGACCGCGAAGGCTTCCGCGCCCCGGTCGGCTTCTTCATCCCCGGCACCGAAAGCGCCACCGAGGCCGGCATGGAGCAGCTGCGCCAACCCCCGTCAGACACCGCCATCCGCGCCATGCTCAAGGAAGGCGGCTACAACGGCGAGCGCATCGCCTTCATGCACCCCACCGACCCACCGGCCTACGATGCCATGAGCCAGGTCGCCATCGCCGCCTACAAGCGCGTCGGCCTCAATATCGACGTGCAGACCACCGACTGGAGCACGGTCACCCAGCGCCGCAACAGCAAGGAGCCGCTGGAAAAGGGCGGCTGGTCGGTCTTCCCCTCCGGCTTCCCCGCGGTGGATTTCGGCAACCCCGTGCTGGCCACCGGCCTGCGCACCAACGGCACCGGCGCCTGGATCGGCTGGCCCGACAACCCCCGCATCGAAGCCCTGCGCGACCAGTGGATCGACAGCACGGACGCCGCCGAACAGAAGCGCCTCTCGGCCGAAATCCAGCGCGAAAGCTTCGCCTACGTGCCCTACATGCCACTCGGCCAGTACATCCCCGCCAGCGCCTGGCGCAGCAACCTCCAGGGCCTCCTGCGCGGCCCCGCGCCGGTGTTCTGGAACGTGCGGAGGGCCTGACCATGCGCCGCCGAACCCTGCTCGCCACCGCGCTCGCCGCCGCCGCCACCCCCGCCCGCGCCCAGGCGCCGGCCCCCAGTCCAGCAATATCCGGCCGCACCAAAACCCTCATCCACGTCCCGCAATCCAACCTCACCAGCCTCGACCCGGTCTGGACCACCGCCGCCGCCACCCGCAACCACGCCCACCTGGTGTGGGAAACCCTCTACGGCCGTGATTCCCAGCTCAACGCCCGCCCCCAGATGCTCGAAGGCCACCTCGTCGAAGACAACGGCCTGCGCTGGACCATGAAGCTGCGCGAAGGCCTGCGCTTCCACGACGGCACCCCCGTCCTCGCCCGCGATTGCGTCGCCTCCATCCGCCGCTGGATGAAGCGCGACCAGATCGGCCTCTCCATCGAAGACCGCATGCACGAGCTCGTCGCCACCGACGACCGCACCCTGGTCTGGCGCCTGAAGAAACCCTTCTCCGCCCTGCCCTACGCACTCTGCCGCCACCAACCCAGCTGCGTCATCATGCCGGAACGCCTGGCCCTCACCGACCCCTACAAGCAGGTCACCGAGATCATCGGCTCCGGCCCGTTCCGCTGGGTCGCCGGCGAATACGTCACCGGGGCGCGGGCCATCTACGCCCGCAACGAAGCCTACATCCCGCGCGACGAACCCGTGGACTACTGCGCCGGCGGCCTGCGCGCCCTGGTGGACCGCGTCGAATGGCGCGTCATCGCCGATGCCGGCACCGCCGTCAGCGCGCTCCTCACCGGTGAGGTCGACTGGATCGAACAACCCCTGCCAGATCTCCTGCCCCGCCTGCGCGGCGCCCCCGGCATCGCCGTCGCCCCCACCGACATCTACGGCACCTTCGCCGCCCTGCGCTTCAACCACCTGCATGCGCCCACCAACAACGCCGCCATCCGCCGCGCCATGCTCGCCTGCGTCAACCAAACGGACGTGATGACGGCGATGATGGGCGACGCCAAGGACCTATACCGCGCCCCGGTCGGCTACTTCCTCCCCGGCACCCCCAGCGCCAACGACGCCGGCATGGAAGCCGTCCGCACCCGCCGCACCGACGCCGAACTCCGCGCCATGCTGAAGGAGGCAGGCTACGCCGGCGAACGCATCGTCCTGCTCCACCCCACCGACCAAACCTTCTACGACGCCGCCTGCCACGTCGTGCTCGACGCCTTCCGCCGCGTCGGCCTGAACATCGACGACGTCTCGACCGACTGGGGCACCGTCGTCCAACGCCGCGCCTCGCGCGAACCGCTCGAAAAAGGCGGCTGGTCCCTCTTCCCGCACGGCCTCCCCGCCGCCGAATACCGCGACCCCATCTTCGCCAGCACCGTCCGCGGCAACGGCCAGGCCGGCTTCTTCGGCTGGCCCACAGACCCCGTCGGCGAAGCCCTGCGCGACCAGTGGATCGACAGCACCGACGCAGCCGAACAACAACGCCTGGACCGCGAGATCCAGGCCCAGGCCTTCCGCCAGGTGCCCTTCATCCCCCTGGGCCAATACTTCCCCCCCGCCGCCTGGCGCACCACCCTCACCGCGCCGCAAAAAGGCGTGGTGCCGGTGTTCTGGGGGGTCTCCAAAACATAGGAAGCAAGGCCTTCTTTTTCTGAAGAAAAAGAAGCAAAAAGACTTTACGATTTTGCACCCGTGCCCCCCATGAAGGCTCGGGCCCAGGTCGGAAAAGTTTTTTGGTTCTTTTTTTCAAAAAAGAACGCCTTTCTACCTCGCCACACAACAACAACGGCGCCGCCAGAGCGCCCCGACCTGGGAGAGACCGACCATGAAGCGCCGCCACTTCCTCGCCGCCGGCGCGGCTGCCGCCGCCACCCCCGCCCGCGCCCAGGCCCCCGCTATCGGCGGCCGCGCCAAGACCATCATCCACGTCCCCCAGGCCAACATGGCCAGCCTCGATCCGGTCTGGACCACCGCCGTCGTCACCCGCAACCACGCCCACCTGCTTTGGGAAACCCTCTACGGCCGCGACGAAACCCTGGACCCCAAGCCCCAGATGCTCGAAGGCCACGAAGTCTCGGCCGACGGCCTCACCTGGACCATGAAGCTGCGCCAGGGCCTCTTCTTCCACGATGGCACCCCCGTCCTCGCGCGGGACTGCACCGCCTCCATCAACCGCTGGATGAAGCGCGACCCCATCGGCCAAACCATCGCGGAACGCCTCAACGAACTCACCGCCACGGATGACCGCACCATCGTCTTCCGCCTGAAAAAGCCCTTCTCCGCCCTGCCCTACGCCCTGGCCCGCACCCAGCCCTCCCCCGTCATCATGCCGGAGCGCCTGGCCAACACCGACCCCTTCAAGCAGGTCCCCGAAATCATCGGCTCCGGCCCCTTCCGCTGGGTCGCGGACGAATACGTCGCCGGCAACCGCGCCGTGTACGCGAAGAACGAGCGCTACAACCCCCGCCCCGAACCCGCCTCCTTCTGCGCCGGCGGCTACCGCGTGCATGTCGATCGCGTCGAATGGCGCTTCATCCCCGATGCCGCCACCGCCGCCAACGCCCTGATCGCCGGCGAGGTCGATTGGGTGGATGCCCCCCTGCCGGATCTCCTCCCCCGCCTGCGCCGCGAACCCGGCGTGCGCGTCGAACCGATCGACACCTACGGCACCTTCGGCGCCATCCGCTTCAACCAGCTCCACGGCCCCACCGCCAACCCCACCATCCGCCGCGCCATGCTCCACGCCGTGGACATGGTGGAGGTGATGACCGCCGTGATGGGCGACGACAAAACCCTCTTCAAGGCCCCGGTCGGCTACTTCCTCCCGGGCACCCCCAGCGCCAACGACGCCGGGCTCGATGCCGTCACCAAGCGCCGCAGCGAAGCCGAGCTGCGCGCCGCCCTGCGCGAGGCCGGCTACAACGGCGAACGCATCGTCTACCTCCACCCCACCGACCAGACCTTCTACGACGCGATGAGCCACGTCTGCGTCGCCGCCTGGAAGAAGATCGGCCTCAACATCGATGCCGTGCACACGGATTGGGGCACCGTCGTGCAACGCCGCACCAACCGCGAACCCATCGAAAAGGGCGGCTGGTCCGCCTTCCCCGCCGGCTTCCCCGCCGCCGAGTACCGCGACCCCATCTTCGCCACCAACCTGCGCGGCAACGGCGCCGGCGCCTGGTTCGGCTGGCCCACCGACCCCACCGTGGAAGCCATGCGCGCCCGCTGGATGGACAGCACCGACGCGGCCGAACAAAAACGCCTCGACCGAGACATCCAGGCCCGCAGCTTCGAAACCGTCCCCTTCATGCCCCTGGGCCAATACATGCCCCCCAGCGGCACCCGCCGAACCCTCACCGGCATCCTCAAGGGCGCCGTCCCAGTCTTCTGGAACGTCCAAAAAGCCTAGCCCCCCGCCCCACTTCCCTCCCCCCGTTCACGGGGGGAGCAGAAGGGGGAATGTCACATCACCAGACACCCAAACAAAGCCAGATTCTATTTTTCCTAAAAAAAAGAATCGAAAAGACGTTTCCCAATATTACGACGAGACCCGACCCTCCAATTGTAGGGCGGAACGCGAAGCGGTTCCGCCATCTTTTTTCTTCTCCCTTGCCTTGTTCCTCTGTGTCTCTGTGCCTCTGTGGCCACTTTCTTTCTTACTTCAACCCAACTCAGCCCCCAGCACCGCCCGCGTCCGCCCCAAAGCCTCCACCGTCCCCCCGGTTGGCCAGAACTCCAGCCCCACCGCCCCCGCATACCCCACCCCGCGCAACCCCTGCATCCGCGCCCCCCACTCCACCGACCCACTCCCCGGCTCGTGCCCCCCATTCACGTCCGCCACGTGCACATGCCCCACCAGGTGCCCCCGCCCGGCCAGCACCACCTCCTGCCGCTCCCCCATCATCGCCGAGTGGTAGATGTCGTACAGCAGCCCCACCCCAGGGCTGCCCACCGCCTCCACGATATCCAGCCCCTCCGTCGTGGAGTGCACGAAATACCCCACATGATCGCGGGCGATGTTCAAAGGCTCCAGCAGCAGCCGAACCCCTGCCGCCTCGGCCAAAGGCGCCGCCGCCCGAAGCGCCGCCACCACCGCATCACGCTGCGCCCCCCGCGCCACGCCGGGAATCTCATCCCCCGACAAAACAATCAACGAAGGCGCCCCCAACCGCTGCGCCACCGCCAAACTCTCCCGCACCCCCGCCAACCATTCCCCATGAACAACCGGGTCCACGATCGGCAACCGCGGCTCCACGCAGAACCCGCTCAGCGCCAACCCGGTCTCCCCCAGCACCCGCTCGATGGCATCGAGGTCCTTGTCCCGCCAAAGCCAGAACTCCACCGCCTCCAGCCCCGCCGCCGCACAGGCCCGCATCCGCGCAACCACATCGCCATGCTCCCGCAGGAACAGGCTCTCCACACACCCCGACAAAATCATCGCGTCCCCCTCAGCGTCCATCCCCCACCATGCCAAGGGAAACCACGCATGTCTTGCTGCTCCCCTCCCATCAACACCCGCCGCCGCATCCCCGCCTCCACACCAAGCAAGCCCGTCTTTTCTGAAGAAAAAGAAGCAAAAAGACTTCAAACAACGCACTCCACCAGCGAACGCAGGGCGGAACGCAAAGCGGTTCCGCCATCTTTCTTTCTCTCCCTTGCCTTGCTCCTCCGTGTCTCTGTGCCTCTGTGGCCACTTTCTTTCTTCCTGACTGACTTACGTCTCTCCCCTCGCCGAAGGCGGGGGGATTGAGCCGCGAAGCGGATCAATGAGGGGGGCTCTTACGCCACCATCCCAACCACCTCAGAAAAAATCTCCTCACCCCCTTGTCATCGCCCTAACAGTTAGTTATTTATACCCCCATGATCCAGTTCACCAACTTCCTCACCGGCCTGATCCAGGGCCTGCGCCGCGTCATCACGCGCGCAGCCCCTGTCGTCAGCGCGCCCGCACGCCCGATCTGGGCCGGGCCCGAACGCCGCTGGATCATGGCCCCCCACGGCGACCTCCCCCTACTGCCCGGCCCCATCTGGACCCTGCTCTGGCTCCGGCTCCATCGCCTCAACAACCGCCTCGCCCGCCTCTACGAGCGCTGGCAAACCAACACCCTCCCCACCCCCCGCAAAC
Organism: Rhodospirillales bacterium; assembly: GCA_947460455.1. Lineage (GTDB taxonomy): Bacteria > Pseudomonadota > Alphaproteobacteria > Acetobacterales > Acetobacteraceae > CAMDGX01. Next base: position 21,407 of record CANHKG010000021.1, read on the forward strand.
CCACCCAACGCCCGAAAACCGTCCGCACACCCCCGCCCCAAATCCCCGAACTCCCCGCCCCCGGCATGCCCCTGGTCGACGCCCCCACCCGCCTCCCCAGCGGCCGCGGCTGGATCACCCGCCGCATCCCGGAAGCCGGCCCCAGCGCCGGCCAACTGCACGACCTGCTCCAGCACCCCTACACCCAGGATTTCGTCCAAGCCGCCCCCCAGGCCGCCCGCCTCCTGCGCCCGCTCTGTCACGCGCTGGGCATCGACCAACCCGCCTGGCTCCAGCGCCCCCCACGCCCCAGAACCGCCCGCAAGCCGCGCGCCCCCCGCCCGCGCCGCCCCTCACTCAACGACCCCGATCTGCGCTTCCGCCCCTGGGAACGCCCCGCCATCCGCGCCTTCCACAAAAAATACGGCCGCGACTGAGCACCCCCAGCCGCGGCCATTTCATTGCAAATTCAGAAAATTCCGACCTAAGGCGTAATCGCCACCTTCAGCACCCCATCCCGCTGGTGGCTGAACAGCTCATACGCCGCCTCGATGTCATCCAGCTTGAACCGGTGCGTCACCATCGGCGTCAGATCCACCCGCCCGCTGCGGATCACCTCCATCAACCGTCGCATCCGCTCCTTCCCGCCCGGGCACAGCGTCGTCACGATCGTATGGTCCCCCAGCCCCGCCGCGAACGCCCCCAGCGGAATCCGCAGATCGGTCGAATACACCCCCAGGCTGGAAAGCGTCCCCCCAGGCCGCAGCACCCGCAGCGCATTCTCGAAGGTCTGCTGCGTCCCCAACGCCTCGATCGCCACATCCACCCCGCGCCCATCGGTGATCCGCATGATCTCCTCCACCGGGTCCACCCCGTGGAAGTCGATCACCACATCCGCCCCCACCGCCCGCGCCATCGTCAACCGCTTGCCGATCCCGTCCACACCGATGATCGTCGTCGCCCCCATCAGCTTCGCCCCAGCCGTCGCGCACAACCCGATCGGCCCCTGCGCGAACACCGCCACGCAATCGCCAATCCGGATCCCCCCGCGCTCCGCCCCGGAAAACCCGGTGGACATGATGTCCGGGCACATCAGCACCTGCTCGTCGGTCAACTCATCCGGCACCAGCGCCAGGTTCACCATCGCATCCGGCACCAGCACATACTCCGCCTGGCACCCATCGATCGTATTGCCGAACCGCCAGCCGCCCATGGCCTTGAACCCGTGCTTCGTTCCCGTCCCATCCTGGGAGAGGCACCCACACAAGCACGCCGCCGAATGCCCGCTCGGCGTGATGGCGCCGGCGATCACCCGCTGCCCCTCGCGATACCCCTGCACCGCCGAGCCCAGCTTCTCGATCACCCCCACCGGCTCATGCCCGATCGTCAGCCCCCTCGCCACCGGGTACTCGCCCTTCAGGATGTGAACATCCGTGCCACAGATCGTCGTGGTCGTGATCCGCATCAGCGCATCCAGCGGACCCGGCTCCGGAATGGGCTTCTCGTCCAGCACGATCCGACCGGGTTCCACGAACACGGCGGCCCTCATGCGCTTGGCCATGGCGTCCTCCTGCGTTGCTGCCGATGCAACGCCTCGCACGCCGGCCGGTGCCATGCCTTGATTCCGGTCAATCCGCAGGTTGACCGGCACCGAATGCCGCCGCACCGTGCCGCAGATGAAGTTACCGCTCTGGCTGCAAGCCCTCGGCGCCGCGATGCTGGCGCAGACCATCTCCACCTTCATGGGCCAGTCCCTGCCGGTGCTCGCCCCCCTACTCACCGCCTCGGCCGGCGTGGCGCCGGAGCGGATCGGCAACCTGTCCTCGCTCTCCTCCTTCGCCTCCATCGCCTACATGGCCTTCGGTGCCCCCATCCTCGCCCGCCTCGGCCCCGTCGCCAGCCTTCAGCTCGGCACCGCCATCGCCGTCCTTGGCCTGGCCGTCGCCGCCATCGGCACCTGGCCCGCCTTGCTCGCGGGCGCGCTGCTGATGGGCACCGGCTATGGCCCCACGCCCCCCGCCGGCAGCCGCATGCTACAGGCCACCGCGCCACCCGCCCACCGCTCGCTGATCTTCTCCATCAAGCAGGCCGGCGCACCCGCCGGCGGTGCCCTCGCCGGCCTGATCATCGCCCCCATCGCCACGCTCTATGGTGGCGTGCCCGCCCTCACCGTCGCCATCGTCGCCGGCCTGCTCTGCGTGCTCGCCACCAACCCGCTGCGCCGCTCGCTCGATGCCGACCGCGACCGCACCGCCTCCGTCCATCCCCGCGTGCTGTTCAGCCGCCGCAACCTCGCCACCCCGTTCCGCGCCCTGGCCCGCTCCCCCGCCCTGCTGCCACTCACGGCACTCGCCTTCTCCTTCGCCGTGCTGCAGGGCGCACTGTTCAGCTTCTCCGTCACCTTCCTCACCCAGCGCGGCCTCAGCCTCGCCGCCGCCGGTTTCGCCTTCGCCTGCCTGCAAGCCGCCGGCACCATCGCCCGCATCCTGCTCGGCTGGGTCGCCGACCGCACCGGCCACGCCGCGGCAAACCTCGTCGTGCAGGCCTTCCTCGCCGCCGCCGCCGCTGCCGCCTACGCCCTGATGCCGTCCGACGCACCGCTCTGGTGGGTGGCCACCCTCGCCGCCATCGCCGGCTTCTTCGGCGCCTCCTGGAACGGCATCTACCTCGCCGAAGTCGCCCGCCTCGCCGCCCCCGGCGGGGTGGCCGATGCCACCGCCGGCTCCACCATGCTGTGCTTCATGGGCTACGTGATCGGCCCCACCCTGTTCGCCGCCGCCGTGCCGCATTGGGGCTGGGAGATCCCCTTCCTGGCCTGCGCCGCCCAGCTCGCCGTGATGGGCGCCGTGCAGGGGCTTCTGCTGCGCCGCTCGTTCGCTGGCATGTAACCCTCCACCCGCGGCGTGTAGGCCAGCCCCAGCGCGATGTCCTGCGCCCGTGCCCCTGTGGCAAGGCAGGCCGCCAGGATCCCCGCTGCAACGAAGATCGCAGCCGCGTGTTGCGATGGGCGGCGGCAGACCGATATACCGGCGGCCACTGCGCTGCCGGAGCCTCCGCCGCGATGCCAGAAACCACCAATGCCCCCACCACCACGGTCCTGCCCAAGACCGAGCGGCCGAAGCTGCACAAGGTGATCCTGCTGAACGACGACTACACCCCGCGCGAGTTCGTGGTGCGGGTGCTGAAGGGCGAGTTCGGCATGAACGAAGGCAGCGCCAGCCGCGTGATGATGACCGCCCACCAGCGCGGCGCCTGCGTGGTGGCGGTGTTCACCCGCGACGTGGCCGAAACCAAGGCCACCCGGGCCACGGATGCCGGCCGCAAGGCCGGGCACCCGCTGACCTTCACGACGGAGCCTGAGGAATAACTACCGGCTGACGTGCACGCCCGGCACGCGCCCGCCATTCCACTTGCCGCCCAGTGCCCGTTCCACCTGCGCGCCCAGCTGCAGCAGCAGCCCATCGTTGCCCTGCGCCGCCAGCGCCTGGATGCCCAGCGGCAGGCCGTTCTCGTGCGCCGCCATCGGCAGCGACAGGCCCGGCATGCCGGTGAGGTTGGCCAGCGGCGTGTAGGCATACATGCCCCACAGCTTCTCGAACCAGGCCAGCGGCGTGTCGGTATCGTTCAGCGTCAGGAAATCCATCGTGCCGCGACGATGCGTCGTTGCGGTGGAGATCGGCGTGAGGATCACGTCCCACTCGGTGAGGAACTGGCCGAAGGCGCGGCTGGTGCTGTTGAACGCGGCCTGCATGTCCGCCCGCACGCCGTAGGACAGGTCGCGGCCATATTCCCAGATGCGCCAGTTCATCGGCTCGATCAGCTCGCGCGGCGGGCTGGCATGGCCGCGCAGGCGCGACAGCCGGGCGACGTTCTGGGCGATGTTGGTGATGTAGCAGGTGGTCTGCGCGGCGTAGCCGGCGCGGAAATCCACCTCCGGCGTTTCCCACGCCACATCATGGCCGAGGGATTCGAGGAACTTGCCGGCCTTTTCCAGCTCCGCCGCGATATGCGGCGTGGCCTTGTAGTCGCCCCACTCATGCGACAGCGCGATGCGCAGCGGGCGCGGGTCGCGCTGCACCAGCGCGGCATAGGGCTCGGGCGGCGACCAGAACGGCATGAACTCCCCGGGGGCCCCGCCGCGGCAGGCATCGAAGAACAGCGCCGTGTCGCGGATGGTGCGGGAATGGCAGCCCTGGGTGGAGACCAGCGCCATCAGGTCCGAGCCGTTCGGCGCGGAGGAAAACACGCCGCGCGAGGGCTTGAGGCCGATATTGCCGTTGATCCCCGCCGGGATGCGGATGGAGCCGCCGCCATCGCTGGCATGGCCGATCGGCAGCACGCCGGCAGCCACCGCCGCCCCGGTGCCGGCCGAGGAGCCGCCGGTGGTGTAGGCCTGGTCCCACGGATTCTTCGAGACGTACACACGCTCGTTCTCCACCGAGCCGCAGGTGCCGAATTCCGGCGTGGTGGTGCGGCCCATGATGCTGAGCCCGGCCTGGCGGATTTTGGTGGTGAGGAAAGCATCTTCCTGCGCGACGTGGCCCATCATCAGCAGCGCGCCCATCTCCTGCTTGCGGCCGGCCAGGGTGGGGCCGAGATCCTTCATCAGGTAGGGCACGCCGGCGAAGGGGCCATCGGCGTTCATGCCGTCCTTCAGCGGGTTGGCCACCACATCGGCAAACACCTCCACCACGGCGCCGATGGCGGGATCGACCTTCGCGATCCCCTCGGCCACCTGGGCGGCGAGTTCAGCCGGAGTGACCTGGCCCTGGCGCACGAGGCCTGCGAGGGAGGTGGCGTCGTGGCGCACCCATTCGTCCCAACCCATCACCGTGCTCATCGCGCGCTCCTTCCTGGAATGCAGGGGGTATCTCAGCGCGAAATGCCGGTCAGCGCCAGAAGGCCCCCGGCGCCTAGCGCCAGAACGCCAGATAGAACCTGGGCAGCTCGTCGGGGTAGGGGCGGAAGGCCAAGCTGCGGCTGAGGCCGTAGGTGGTGACATAGGTGTTCAGCGGCACGAGGTAGGCCTGCTCGCTGATCAGCCTGATCGCCTGGCTGTAGTAGCGGCGCCGATCGTTCGGATTGGTGCTGGCGCCGCCCTGGGTGACCAGCGTGGCCAGGGCGGGGTCGCGGCTGTAGTCGTTGCCGCCGCCGGTGAACAGGAAGGGCAGGATCGCCGAGACATCGTTGATCGAGAAACTGCCCCAGGCGAGCTGGCCAACGGGCACGTCCCCATCCAGCGTCTGTCGCACCACCGCGGCCACCGGGCGCTGGGTGATGCGGGCGCGGATGCCGATGGCGGCGAGGTAGGTCTGGATCGCCGCCGACCATTGCGGCAGCGCATAGGTCACCAGCTCGGTGTCGAACCCGTCGGGGTAGCCGGCTTCGGCCAGCAATTGCCGCGCGCGGGTGGGGTTGTAATCGTAACGTACCGCGGCGGCGGCCTCGCAGCCGAACTGGGTGGGGAAGCACGGCGCCTCTGGCACGCGCGAGCCGCCCTGCACCACCTGGCGCACGAAGGCCTGCCGGTCGATGGCATGGAAGATCGCCTGGCGCACCTTCTGTTGCGTGAGCGGATTGGCGGCCCCGGTGCGCCCGGCGGCATCGAGCGAGAGGTAGCCGATGCGCATGCTCTCGGCGCGCAGCGCGGCCAGGCCGGGGGTGCGGGCGATGGCGTCGCTGGATTCGGCCAGGAAGTTCCAGATCCAATCGGTGCGGCCGGCGAGCAGCCCTTCCAGCTCGCTGGCGGCATTCGGCACCTGGTCGATCTGCAGCTTGGCGATCGCCGGGCGGCCCTTGGGGCTGTCGGCGTAGTAGCCCTCGAAACGCTCCAGCAGCAGGCGGCGATAGCCTTCGCGGCCAGTGAGGCGATAGGGGCCGGCACCGACCGGGGCCTCCGCGAAGGCCTTCGCCCCCATGGCCTCGCGCGCCGCCTGCGGCCAGATCGGCAGCACCATGGCGACGTATTCGATGGCGGCGGGGAAGACGCGCTTGAGCTTGAGGCGCACGCGGTGGCTGTCCACCTTCTCCGCCCCTTCCAGCCAGGCGAAGTTGCTGGGCACGGAGATGTCGGGGTCGGCGAGGATGGTGGCGACGGTGTAGACCACGTCGTCGGCGCTGAACGGGCTGCCGTCGTGGAAGGTCACGCCGCGGCGCAGCTCGAATTCCAGCGTGGTGTCGTCGATGTAGCGCCAGGCGGTGGCGAGCAGCGGGCGCAGGGTGAAGGTTTCGGGGTCGCGGTGCACCAGCCCGTCGAACAGGTGGTGCGCCAGGATCAGACCGGTGCGCTGCTGGTTGTAGTAGGGATCGAGGTTGGTAACGGCATCGCGCCAGGCGATGCGCAGCGTGTCGGCGGATTTCTGGGCGCGGACCGGCCCGGCCAGAAGGGCCAGAGCCATCGCCAAGCCGAACATCGCGCGCATCCGCGCCATCCGCCCCTCCGGTGGGGAGGTGAGGGTGGTCGGCCGCGGCGCGCTGTGCTGCGCGCCGCGGCCGCCCGGCGGGGCGTCAGCTCTTGGCGGGCTGGGTGGTTTCGGCCTCGGCGCGGCGCTGGCGGCGCGGCTTGGCGGAGGCGGTGGCCGCCTTGCCGGAGCGGCGGCGGCGGGTGGCGCCGGTGGCGGCCTCGGCCGTGCCGGCAGCGGCGAGCGGCAGGGCGAGGCCTAGGGCGACGAACAGGCTGCGGCGGGAGAACATGGGTGGTGCTCCGGGCCCAAACGCGCCGTACCGGATCCTATGATCAGGTAGTGCGCGAACTGCGGGCTGTATCTTACTAAAAAGACATGTAAAGGAACCACAAACGCGGCGCAAGGCCGCGCTGCGGGCCGCAGGGCGCTGTGTGTGAAACGATGGGAACCGTGGCCGAAAGGTCACAGGTGTGGGGTCAGAGCAGCCCCAGCGATTCCAACTCGCGCCGCAGCTGTGGCGGCAGGGCTTCGCTGCCCTCCGCCGTGGCGGTGGCGCCGAGGTCCACGGGCGCGGCGGCGGGGTCGAGGTAGCGCCAGCCCTGGAACGGCTTGGTCGCACGCGCGGCCACCGGCACCAGCTCGGCATCGAAGAACAGCGCGGCACATTTGGAGCCGTCGTCGTAGGCGGCTTCCTGGATGTCGATGATGCGCTGGCGCACCACGGTGGCGCCGGCGATGACCCAGTAGAGCGAGCCACCGTCCAGGATCTCCTGCGCGCGGCGCGGGAAGCTGCGGGTGAGGTGGCGCAGGGGTTCACCGCGCGCGGCGCGGGCCTGCTGCAGGCGCCGCAAATCGGCAACATCGCTGATGCCGACACACAGCTTGGTCATGTGCAGCATCAGGCAGGCACGCGCAGCCGGGCGAGCACGGCCTCGTCGATCTCCAGCCCCAGGCCGGGCGTGGTGGGCAGGTGGAACAGGCCCTGGGCATCCGGCTTCGGCGGATTGCGGAACGGGGCGTGCATGCGCGGCGAGGGGTCGTTCAGCTCCACCGGCTTGGTGGCGTGCAGCTGGGTGGCGGCGATGTGCAGGTTGGCCATGTGGCCGATGGTGGGCTGGGTCTGGTGCGGCACCAGTTCCACCCCGTGCGCCTGGCACAAGGCGGCGCAGCGCAGCAGGCCGGTGATGCCGCCCATCTTCACGATATCGGGCTGCACCATGCGCACGCCGCAATCGATCAGCTCCGCGATCGCCGACGGCGTGTAGTCCTGCTCGCCGGTGGAAATGGTGATCGACAGGCGCTGGGCCAGCTCGCCCAGCATGCGGCGGTTGTAGTGCTGGACCGGTTCCTCGAACCACCAAAAGCCCAGCTCCTCCAGCGCGCGGCCGACGCGCATGGCGCCGGAATACGAATATCCGTTGTTGGAATCGAAGGCCAAGGGGAAGTCCGGCCCGACCAGCTTGCGCACGGCACGGGCCTTGGCGAGGTGGTCGGGGATGTCGCCGTCCAGGTCCACGCGGTCGTTGTCGAAACGGATCTTGATCGCGGCGGGTTTGTCTTCCAGGCGCTTCTCCACGATGCGCAGCACGTTCTCCAGGCTGCGTTCGCGGCCATTGCCGCCGATGGAGGAATAGAACGGCAGCGCGGTACGCCAGGCGCCGCCGAGCAGCTTCCAGATCGGCTGGCCGAGCAGCTGGCCCTTGAGGTCCCACAGCGCGATGTCGATGGCCGCCAGCGCGCCGCTCAGCGCGCCTTCGGGGCCAAGCTTGACCAGCGTGTGCATCAGCCGGTCCTGGATCACCGCGTGGTCCAGCGGATCGGCGCCGATCAGGGCGGGGGCGATGTTGGCATTGATGATGCCGAGCGAGGCCAGGCCGCCCTGCATGGGGGAGGCCTCGCCCAGGCCGATGCGGCCATCATCGGCATGGATGCGCACGAAGGCGCTGCGCTGGGCCGGCGTGTCGCCGGGCGCCCATTGCACCTGGAAGGCCTCGATGCGTGCAATCTTCATGTGCCGACTCCGCGGATGGGGCCGCGGAGTGTGGGGCCGCGCCGGCCGCCCCTCAAGCCCGGTGCGGCGGCGCCGGTGCGGCGGGCTGGAAGCGGTGCAGCAGGTCGATCGCGGTGGTGGCCTCGCCGCCCAGCTTGCCGAAGAAGAAATCCAGGAAACGCTCGATGCGTTCCAGCATCTGGCGCAGATCCTCCGCGGAGCGCGTGTAGGGGGAGCCGCCGGGTACGAAGGAGGAGGAGTGCAGCGAAAGCGCGAACACGCGGTGGCCCACCGCATGCAGCCGGGCGGTGAGGCGGCACATGTCTTCCAGCGACACCCCTTCCGGCGTGAGGCTGATGCGCTCCAGCAGGCCGGTGCGCGCCAGCAGGCCGGGCAGGCGCAGGCGCAGGCCGACGCCGTGGTAGATGAGCGCAGCGCTGCGCCCGCCGAAGATCGGGCGCAGCGGGCCGAACACCGAATGGGTGCTGGGCAGGTAGAGGAAGCCGCGGTCGGGGTTGAGCCAGAAGGGCTGGTCGGGGAAGCCGAAGAAATCCGGCCCGCCGCCAAGCCCGGTATAGCTGCGGTACGGCACCACGGAGGTATCGACGAGGTAGCCGAGGTCGCGCAGCGTCTGCTCGCGCCGCACATCAAGCCCGTAGCGGCCGGCCTTGTAGATGAGCGGGCGGACGCCGAAGCGTTCGGTGATGATCGCGGTCAGGGCCTGGAGCTTGCTGCGCTCCAGCTCCGGCGGGAGGTTGTTGGCATAGGTGTTGAACGGGCACACCACCTCCTCGAAGGGCGGGGTGACCCAGGTGTGCAGCTGGGCACCAACGAGGCAGCTGCCATCCTCCAGCCAGGGGCCGAGGGCGTCGACGGCACGGCGGTCGCTCGCCACGGGATAGTCCAGCAGGTAGGCCGGCACGATGCCGTAGCGGCGGAACAGCGTGTGGCCGAGATGCAGCCCATTGATGCCCGAGACCGCGGTGTTGGAGCGGGAGAAGGGCGCCGACCAGTCGAACTCCTCCTCCGTATCCACCACCACGTGCAGCAGCGGTCGATCGATGTTCGCCACGCGGACCGGCAGGGGCACGGGGGCCGGGCTGCCCACCGCAGCGCCAGGTTCGGGGGGGGCTGCCATGCCCATGCTCAGGGCGAGGCGGCGCGCGCCATGCCGCGGCGGCGGCGGCGCAGGGCGGCGATGACGCTGCGCAGCCAGGGCGCGGTGGCGATGACCTTGGTGAGATTGTCCATGGTGCGGTCGCCGAGGATCGCGGCCCAGACGAGATGCGGCGCCCCCTTCATCCAGGGGCCAGGCCCGTCGGTCATGGACCGGCCAAGCTCGGCATGCAGGCGCCCCAGGGCCAGCGCGCGCTCCCGCAGGGTGAGCTTGTCGGCGAACAGCGCCATGTTCCGGCGCATCATCGGCACGGTGTGGTCGCGGATCAATTCCACATGCTTGGACATGTAGCTGCCGCGCGAGACGCGGATGCGCACCAGCGGCTCCTGCACGAGGGCGACGGTGCCGTTTGTGGCCAGCTTGAACCAGAGGTCGCGGTCTTCCGCCACGCGCAGCCGCGCATCGAACGGGGCGGTGCCGAGGTCGTCGCGGCGGGCCATCACGCAGGGCGTGGCGATGTAGGTGCGCCACAGCAGCAGGCGCCAGCCTTCGGGGTTGAAGGTGGGCAGGTCCTTGAACAGCAGCCACTCGCGCTGGCTTTCCTGGTCCACCCAGCGGGCCTGGCAACCGCACAGCGTGACGTGGGGGTCGGCCCGCATCAATGCCACCTGGCGTTCCAGCTTCTCTGGCAGCCAGGTATCGTCGGAATCGAGGAAGGCGACGAACTCCCCGCGCGAACGGCGCACACCCTCGTTGCGGGCACGGGCCGGGCCGCCATTTGTGCCGCATCGCACCACGCAACCGGCGAGGCCCGACTGCTCCATCGCTCGGCGGGCAACCTCCACCGTGGCGTCGCTGCTCGCGTCGTCGATGAGGATGATCTCGATACCCTGCAGGGTCTGGTTGACGACCGAGGCAATGGTGCCGGCGATCAGTTCCTGGCTGTTGAAGCAGGGGATGACCACGCTGACGACAGGCGGGGCGGCCCCTGCGTTTGCCCACACCAACTCGGCGTCGCCCTGCGGCGGATGTTGCTCATCCATATTCGCCTTCTACCTTCGCTAGCGCGCCGGTGTCGAGGAACGGTTGGCCAGGGGCCGCATGCGTTCACCGTCCAACGGGGTCGCCCAGCATGTTGCGGTAGATGCGCTTCAGGATGGGCTTCACGCCGATCGCCTCCGCCATCTTGCGCAGCCAGGGAAGGTACACGTGCCCCCATCCCACCGAACAGAAGTACTGCAAGGTACCGATCGGGTTGCGCCGGTAGTAGCGCCACAGGAAGGTGCGGTACTGGGCACGGGTGAATACCTTCGCGTTGCCGCCGAACTTGGCCACGATCGGCGTGAAGCGCGGGTAGAGCGCGGCGTTGGTGAGGTTCACCTTCATGAAGTTACCGATCAGCAGGTCGTCGATATAGCCCCACTGCACCGTCTCCAGCAGGGAATGCCGCGGCACGAACAGGTTCAGCCCGGCCGGGACCGCCGGCAGGCCGCCGGGCTTGGCGAAGCGCCGCGTTTCACCGCCCACGGTGACGGCGACGAAATCCATGTACTCCCACATCATCTCGAAGCGATGGAAGAAGGCCTCCGCCCGGCCCCACTCCTCCTCCGAGAGGGTCTCGCTCCAGTCGTCGTCGCCGCAGCGATCGGTGATCTGGCTTTCGTCGGACGTCTGGCTGGGGTGGTTGCGGGTGACCGCCCCGGTGGCCAGATCGACCGTGACGAAGGCCTCCAGCAGGCGGATCTCCGGGCGGGACCAGTATTTCTGGATGTCAGGCCACGTAATTCGATACGGGTTGGCCCAGACCGAATCGGCGCGCACATAGATGTGCTGGGAGGAGGAGCAACAGAAGTTCTTCACCCCCAGCATTGCCGCCTTGCGCGCCACCGCCCAGACCACGCCCGGCTTGCGCTCCTCCGGCGGGCCGACGATGGAGCGGCCATCGGGATCGACGAAGTTGAACATGTCTGCATCGAAGGCGCAGAGCGCGAACAGGTAGGTCTTGTCGTTGGGATGCGCCTTCACCAGCCCGCGCAGGAAACCCACCTCGCCATCGATCGGGCTGTCGTTGATGTTGATCAGCAGCGCATCGCCGGCGCGGATGATGATCACGCCATCCTGGTTGATGTTGTCGATGCAGCAAACCTCCACCTCCGGCGAGAGGCGGACCCATTTGCGATACGGCAGCACCGTCACCTCGAACCCGCGTTCGCGGAGCGAGACGGCGATCTCGTCGTGGTAATGGTCTGGAACCAACACCTTCTGGCCTGGCTTCATCAGGTCGAGCGACTCGTGGTGCAGGTGGTCTGGGTGGCCGTGCGAAATCCACAGGTATTCGCTGCCGGTGGCGTTGGCGATCTGGCGCTCGTCCATCGGGTGATCCAGCGCCCAGCTGCCGAAATAGCAGGTGCCGACCAGCCAGGGATCGGTGATGAGGATGGGCCGGCCGTTCTCGCACACCTGGATGGAGGCGTTGCCGAGCGTTTCAAACGTGCATGACATCCAATGCCTCTCCCCGGCGCCAGGGTACGCCAGGCTTCAGGGTACTGACGACCTATACCTTAAGCAGCGCACAGCCATGCTGCAACGCACACAATCGTGCAGTATCCTGCCGCACGCGGCTGGCCAGTGCCTGCGGGCTGGGCTAGCGTTTCCACATGGTGACCCAATGTTGCCAGGAGGATGGGCATGAACGCACCGGTGGTTCCCTCCAGCACCGCAACACGGCCGGACACCCCGCTGCTGGACCGGGTGCGGATACCGGCCGACCTGCGCAACTTTTCCCCGGAACAGCTGCGCCAGCTGGCCGATGAGCTGCGGGCGGAGACGATCGACGCGGTTTCCACCACCGGCGGGCATCTCGGCGCCTCCCTGGGCGTGGTGGAGCTGACCGTGGCGATCCACGCGATCTTCGATACGCCCGGCGACCGGCTGATCTGGGACGTGGGCCACCAGTGCTACCCGCACAAGATCCTGACCGGGCGGCGCGACCGCATCCGCACCCTGCGCCAGGGCGGCGGGCTCTCGGGCTTCACCAAGCGCAGCGAAAGCGAGTTCGACCCGTTCGGGGCGGCGCATTCCTCCACCTCCATCTCCGCCGGGCTCGGCATGGCGGTGGCGCGCGACCTCAAGAACGCCATTCCCGGCCTGCCGAAGGATGACCGCCACGTGGTCGCCGTGATCGGCGACGGGGCGATGAGCGCCGGCATGGCCTATGAGGCGATGAACAATGCCGGCCACCTGCGCTCCCGCCTGGTGGTGGTGCTGAACGACAACGACATGTCGATCGCGCCACCCGTGGGGGCGATGAGCGCCTATCTCTCGCGGCTGCTTTCCTCGCAATCCTTCCTGAGCCTGCGCGAACTGGCCGCCAAGATGGCGCGGCGCTTCCCGAAAACGCTGGAGCGCACCGCGCGCCGCGCCGAGGAATACGCCCG
>CANHKG010000022.1 GCA_947460455.1 Rhodospirillales bacterium
GAGGAACGCCCGGAATGGGCCGCCGCCCACGAATTCCTCCGCACCCTCCTGTCCCGCGTGGACTACGCGACCCCCCACGCCCTGCTCACCGAAGCCCTCGGCCGCCTCGGCGCCCGCGCCCGCCTGCTCGCCCGCCTCGGCCCCGAAGCCGCCGAGCCGATCGACGAACTCCTCAACGCCGCCCTCACCCACGCCCGCACCCACCCGCCCGCCCTCCAGGGCTTCCTCCACTGGCTGCGCCAATCGGGCGCTGAGGTGAAGCGCGAGGCCGAAGGGGCCGGCAACATGGTCCGCCTCATGACGGTCCACGGCGCCAAGGGCCTCCAGGCCCCGCTCGTCATCCTGCCCGACACCACCGGCCTGCCGCCCGATGACGGCACCATCTGCTGGTCAGACACGCTCCCGGTCTGGTCCCCCAGGAAGGAACTGCGCTGCCGCGTCGCCGACGCCCTGCGCCAGGCCAAGCGCGCGGCCGAGATGGAGGAACAGAACCGCCTCCTCTACGTCGCCCTCACCCGCGCCGAAGACCGCCTCGTCGTCGCCGGCTGGTCCCCCCGCCGCGCCCCGCCCGACACATGCTGGTACCGCCTCGTCCAGCAGGGCTTCGCCACCCTCGCCCCCACCGCCCGCGCCTTCGACATCGGGCCAGACCCGTGGGAAGGCGAGATCCTCACCTACGCCACCGCCCAATCCATCCCGCCCGACGCCCCCAAAGCGCACACCACGGCCCAATCCCCCGCGCCACCCCCCGCCTGGGCCGGCACCGCCCCGCTCTGGCAACCCAGCGACGTGCCGCCCGAGCCCGCCCTGCCATCCCCGCTCGCCCCCAGCCGCCCCGAAGGCGTGCAGCACGGCCCGACTCCCGCCGCCGATTCCCCGCTGCTCCAGCGTGACGCCACCGGCCAGCGCTTCCGCCGCGGCCACCTCGCCCATGCCCTGCTGCAACACCTGCCGGATCTCCCCCCGGCCGAGCACGAACAGGCCGCCCAGTGCTTCCTGCGCCGCCCCGGCACCGGCCTCGATGCCACGGAAGCCGCCTCGCTCTGCGCCGAGGTCTTGGCCATCCTCGCCCACCCCGACCTCGCGCCCCTCTTCGCCCCCGGCAGCCGCGCCGAAGTCCCGCTCACCGGCGTTGTCGCCACCAGCAATGGGGGGGGCAACATCATCGGCGGCCTGGTCGATCGCCTGGCCATCCTGCCAGACCGCATCCTGGTGGCGGACTACAAGACCAACCGCGCCGCCCCCACCACGCCGGAAGCCGCCCCCGTGGCCTATCTGCGCCAGATGTCCGCCTACCGCGCCGTGCTCCGCGGGATCTTCCCCGGCCGCGCCATCGCCTGCGCCCTGGTCTGGACCGCCGGCCCCCGCGTCATGCCGCTTCCCGACTCGCTGCTCGATCTCCATGCTCCCGCCGCGTCCCACACGGAAGCAGCCGGGGCAGGGCAGGGGGGCACCGCTTGATTGCGGGCCGCCGGCCACCCACCTCCCTGCCAACCATCGAGAACAAAGGCATCCCTGAGATGAGCGAGAACACCAAGCCCGTCACCGACGAAAGCTTCGCAGCCGACGTCCTGAACGCCGAAGGCGTCGTGCTGGTCGATTTCTGGGCCGAATGGTGCGGCCCCTGCAAGGCAATCGGCCCGGCGCTGGAAGAACTCGGCGCGGAGTACAAGGGCAAGCTGACCATCGCCAAGGTCAACATCGACGACAACCCGATGACCCCGAACAACTTCAACGTCCGCGGCATCCCCACCCTGATCCTGTTCAAGGACGGCAAGCCCGTGAACACCCTGGTCGGCGCCCGCCCCAAGAGCGCCCTCAAGCAGTGGATCGACGCCGCCCTCTAACCGTCGCCCACCCAACGGGCCGGCCCCAGCGCCGGCCCGTTTTCACGCACGAACTACCCCAAGAAGCAAGAAAGTCCTTCTTTTTCTGAAGAAAAAGAAGCAAAAAGACTTCAAAACACCGCACCCAGAGTAGGGCGGAACGCGAAGCGGTTCCGCCATCTTCATCGCTTCCTTCTCCCTTGCCTTGCTTCTCTGTGCCTCTGTGTCTCTGTGGCCACTTTCTTCCTTGCTCCCGCCCCCCAAGCGCAGCCGACGAAAGCAAGGCCCGCCTAAGACGAATAGTCGTACCGAATAAACCCCCGGTTCTGCGCCAGCCGGTCATACAGCCGCCGCGCCACCACGTTGCTGTCCTGCGTCTGCCAATACAGCCGCCCGGCGCCATAAGCCTTCGCCGCCCCGGCCACCGCCTCGATCAGCAACCGCCCCGCGCCGGTCCCCCGCACGCTCTCATCCACGAAAAGATCCTGCAGGTAGCAAACCGGCGCCGCCGACCAGGCCGTCTCCTGATACATGTAGTGGGTAATCCCGATCAGCCGCCCGGCCGCGTCCCGCGCGCCAAACCCATGAATCCGCCCGTCAAACAGCTTCCGCCACGTCAGGTCATACATCTCCGGCGGCAGCACCGTGTGATAAAACGTTAGGTATCCGGTCCAAAGCTCCGCCCAGCGGGCGCGATCGGTCTCGGTCAGGCGTGTGATGCTGGTCATGCGCGAACTCCGTTTGCGCCACCCTAGCGCCCGCGAAGCCCCACCACCCGGACCACCTTCCCCCGCCAACCCCGGTCCAAACCGCTCATGCCAGCGCGCATCGACCCTTGAAGAATGGGCCGATGCGCGCTGGCATGAGTCTTTGATGTGCGCGCCGCCACCGGCCAGCCCGGCGCGCGATACCACCCCCGGCAATCGCCGGGGTCGGTATCAGGCCCCCGGCGCCCGCAACCCCGCCAACGCCGCATCCACCATCGCGGCCAGATCCGCCCCCGGCCGCCCGGCCCGCCCCAGCAGCAGCATCCCCTCCAGCACCGCCAGCACCAGCCAGGCCTGCGCCGCGGCCGGCTGCGCCCGGCTCACCTCGCCGGTCTCCTGCCCACGCCCCAGCACCGCCGCCAACGCCGCCGCCACCTCATCCAGCGTGGCCTGCACCGCCACCCGCACCTCGGCCTCGCCCAGGAAGGCCTCGCCGATCGTGTTCCCCACCAGGCAGCCGCGCCCACCCCCGGCCGCCGAGGCTCCAGCCAGATCCAGCAGCATGGCGCGCAGCCCCGGCAGCACCCTCTCGCCCGCCAGCCCCGCCAGGCTCTCCAGCCAATGCCGCCGATAGCGGCCGAGGGCCGCCAGGAACAACCCGCGCTTGTCGCCAAACGCCGCATACAGGCTGCCGCGCAGCACCCCGGTGGCCGCCACCACGTCGGCAATGCCGGTGCGCTCATAGCCGCGCTCCCAGAACAACCGCAGTGCGGCGTCCAGCACCTCGGCCTCATCGAACTCACGCGGGCGTCCAGGGCGGGTCATGCGGATCGGGATAAAGGATCTTGACTCCGGGTTCAACAATCCTAATTCTTGAATGTCGGTTCAAGAACGCCGGCCGCACCCCCCGAAGGAAAGACCCCGATGCAACGCCGCAGCCTCCTCTCCCTCGCCGCCCTCCCCATGCTCCACGCCGCCAGCCCCGCCGCCGCCCAGGCCACCACCGCCGGCGGGGGCAGGGTGCACACCACCACCACCCCGGCCGCCCGCCTGCACAGCTACATCTCGCCCGCCGCCGCGGCCCACGTCGCCGCCCATGTCATCGAAGGCCCCACCGGCCTCGTCCTGGTCGATGGCGGCTGGACCCCGGAAGCCAGGCAAGACATCCGCGCCCTGCTGACTTCGCTCGGCAAGCCGGTGCAGGCCGTGCTGCTCAGCCATTTGCACCCAGACCACTGGGCCGGCCTCGCCGCCGCCGGCCTGCCAGAGGTACTGGCCGGCCCCACCACCGCCGCCCTGCTGCAACGGGCCGGCCCCGCCATGGCCGCGGCGCAGAAGCAGCCCACCACCGTGCCGCGCGTCGCCATCCAGCCACCGGGCCCGCTGCGCCTCGCCGGCGTCGACCTCCTCGTCTCCTACGTGGCCGACACCGAGGCGCCGGAGATCATGACGGTGGAAATCCCCGGCGCGGCCACGATCATCGTGCAGGACATCTTCTACAACCGCGTCCACGCCTACGTGTCGCGCCAGCTCGATGCATGGATCGCTGCCCTGAAGGGGCTGGAAAGCCGCGGCCCCACCACCTTCCTGGTCGGCCACGGCGAACCCGCCACCGCGCGGGAAATCCCGCGCCTCATCGCCTATCTCGAAACCATCCGCCCCCTGGTCGCCACCGGCACCCCCAACCAGGCCGCGGTGGTGGCGGAAATGGTCCGCCACTTCCCGGATTTCGCCGCACCCGACCTCCTGGCCCTCAGCCTCAGCCGCCTGCCACCCGCCTGACCCACCCGCCCGCCTGCGCCCCGGTGCAGGCGGGCATTCCCTAGGAAAAAATCTTCCAAACCCCCTTGCAGCGCCACCAACTCTGACGTATCTAACTAACCGTGTTAACCATCACGGACCACCTCACCCACATCGTCGCGACCATCCGCGCCGTCATCGGTCTCCTCATCCCGCCCGTTCCGGCGCGGGAGTCGCACGTCCTGATGGTACAATTGCTGTTCAACCGCGTCGGCCGCGCCGCGCGCCTGTTCGCGCGCCTCCACGCCCTCTGGCAGGCCAACCGCCTCCCGGCCCCGCGCCCCACCCGCGCCCCGAAGGCCCAAACCGCGCCCACGCGCCCGCTCCCCCCGCCGATCCCGCGCGCCAAGGCCTGGTTCGTCAATGCCGGCCGCCACCACGCCGCCTTGGCCCACGCGATGCTGGTGGCGTTCCTGGAACGCCCGGACCTCCCGGCCTTCCTCGCCGCAGCCCCCACGGCCGGCCGCTACCTGCGCCCGCTCTGCCGCCTGCTGGCCGTACCCCAGCCCGAATTCCTCGCCCTCCCGCCGCGCCCGCGCCCCAGGCGCACCCCGCGCCCGGCCACCCCGCGCCCCGGCAGCCCGCGCAGCTTCAACCTGCCGCCCGGCGACAAACCCTTCCGCCCCTACGTCGTGGCCGCCGCCCGCTTCTTCATCAAAAAATATGGCCGCGACTGAGCACCCCCAGCCGCGACCATCTCATTCCACAACAGGAAAATTCCGCCTCAATCGTGCCGGATCACGATCTTCCCGAAATGCGAAGCCCCCTGCATGTGCTTCAGCGCCTCGCGCGCCTCCACGAAAGGAAACACCCGGTCGATCACCGGCCGCAGCCCATGCAGCCCGATCGCCCGGTTCATGTCCTCGAACATCTCCCGCGACCCCACATAGATCCCGCGCACCGACAGCGACTTGCGCATGATCCCCACCGGGTTCACCTCCGCCGCCCCGGTCAGCACCCCGATCATGCTGATGCACCCGCCCAGCCGCACCGCGTCCAACGACCGCGCGAAAGTCCCGGCACCGCCGACTTCCACGATCTCATCCACGCCCGCGCCCCCGGTCAGCCGCACCGCCTCCGCCTGCCACTCCGGCGCCGCGCGATAATTGATCCCGTCCGAAGCCCCCAGCGAAAACGCCCGCAACAGCTTGTCATCGCTGGAGGAAGTCGCAATCACCCGCGCCCCCAGCAGCCGCGCGAACTGAAGCGCAAAGATCGAAACACCACCGGTGCCCTGCACCAGCACCGTCTCGCCGGCCCTCACCCGCGCGTGCTCCACCACCGCATGCCACGCCGTCACCGCCGCGCACGGCAGGCACGCCGCTTCCTCGAAGCTCAGATGCGCCGGCACATGCACCAGCCCATCCTGATCCAGCACCACATACTCCGCCATCATCCCATGCACCGCGCCCCCCAGCGCCGATGCACTCGCCTCCGGCGTGATCCGCCCGGCCACCCAGCGCTGCATGAAGATCCCCGCCACCCGATCCCCGGCCTTCACCCGGGTCACGCCGGCGCCGACCTCCACAACCTCGCCAGCCCCATCGGAAAGCGGCACCAACCCGGCCATCGGCGCCCCCCGCGCATACCGGCCGGAAACAGTCATCAGGTCGCGATAGTTGAGCGAGGTCGCCCGCACCCTCACCAGCGCCTGGCCAGGGCCTGGCCGCGGCACCTCCTCCTCGCACAGCGCAAGCGTGTCGATCCCGGGCTGGTTCAGGCGATAGAGCTTCATGGCGGTTCCTCGGTGGACGATTCCAAACGGCAGGGTAGGCTGCCACTCCGCAACCCTCAATCGGACCCACCCGCATGCAGATCAACGACCCCGCCGTGATCGCGGAGGTGCGCGCCACCTTCGACCGCTACGAAAAGGCCCTGATGGCCAACGACACCCCGGTGCTGAACGAAATCTTCTGGGCCGACCCGCGCACCGTCCGCTTCGGCGTCACCGAGATCGGCTTCGGCCACGACGCCATCCGCGCCCACCGCGCCGCCGTGGTGAAATACGCCCCGCGCGTGCAGAAGCGCATCGAGATCGTCACCTTCGGCCAGGACTTCGCCGCCACCCACCTGATCTACGAACGCGTGAACACCGGCGCGATCGGCCGCGAAACCAAGATCATGGCCCGCTTCCCCGATGGCTGGCACGTCGTCAGCGCCCATGTCTCGCTGCTGGCCAGCGCCGACGAAACCCAGAAGATAACCTAGCCTTCGCGGGGCCGCACCACCACGCGGCCCTCGCGCTTGCTCAGCTCGAACGCCCCGGTATCGGCGACAAGGTCGAGCAGCTTGCCGTGCCCGAAATGCTTCACGTCGAAATTGGGCGAGATGTCCCGCAGCGCCTTGCCCAGCGGCGACAAATGCCGCCAGCCATCCCGCGCCGGCACCTTCAGGATCGCCCGCCGCAACAACTGCGTCGCCGCCTGGCGCAACGGCGCGGGATCGGCCGCCACCGTCATGTGCACTTCGCCCGCCGCCACCTCCAGCACTTCAAATGCCCGGCACGCCTCGCGAAAACTCTCCGGCGCCGCCGGCCCACCAAAGCCCAGCACGTCCAGCCCCTGCTCGCGGATGCGGGTGGCCAGCCGGGTGAAATCCGTCCCGGCACTCGCCAGGCAAAACCCGTCCACCGCCCGGGCGTGCAGCAGGTCCATCGCATCGATCGCCAGCGCGATCCCCGCCGCCCCGCCATTGGATGCGATGGTAAACTGCTGCTGCGCCGTCAGCGCATGCCGCGCCAAGGCCCGCTGCCAGCCGGAAAGCCGCGGGCTGGAAAAGTCGCCGTAGATCCGCCGCACGATCGGCTCGCCATGCGTGGCCACCGCCTCGAATATCTCGTCAGACAGGCGGGCCGGGATGCCTTCGGCATCGATCAGCACGGCCAGGCGTGGGCGGGGCGAAGGGGGCACGACGGCATCCGGTTATGACGATGCCATGAAGCCCGACCCACGTTTCAGCCGGGTTTCGGAATCCCGTTCGCGATCATCAACACCCCCGCCGCCAGCAAAAGCACCATCACCAACCGGCGATAATCCTGGTCACCCAGACGCGCAAACAGCCGCGTGCCCGCCCACAACGGCAGCAGCATGCAGGGTGCCGCCAGCGCGAACAGCCGGATCTCCTCCGCCCCCACCAACCCCTTCGCCACAAACGCCGAAAGAGCCAACGCATGCATCGCGGTATTGAAGGCCTGCACCAGCGCCCGCTGCCGCGCCTTCTCCCAGCCACGCAGCGTCATCCACAGCGTCGGCACCGGCCCGGTCAGCCCGCCGATCCCGCCGAGTACGCCGCCGATCCACCCCACCACGGCATCACCCGCCATGCCGCCCCGCTCAAACCGCGGCAGCGTCCGCAGCAGCAGCATCGCGCTGCACCAGCCCACCAGGAAAATCCCGAACGCCAGCCGGAACATCGCCGCATCGATCAGCGGCAGCACCCAGGCCCCCACCGGCACCCCCAGCACCCCGCCGGCAATGAACGGCCACGCCGCCCGCAGCCGCAGGCCCTGCCAGGTGGTGCGCCCGTTCAGCAACTGGCCGAGCAGCGAACACGCCACCACCAGCGGCCCCGCACTGTCGGGCGGCAGCACCCAGGCCCAGAAGGCGAGCGACACCATGGCAAAGGCGAAGCCGCTCAACCCCTGGACAAACCCCGCCGCCGCAGCGCCGAGGCCAACAAGCAGAAGCTCCAGCCTACTTCACAGACGAGAAGGCAGTCGGCGACAGGAACGCGTTCATCACGTTCTGGTTGATCGGCCCATCGGCCTCCGTCTCGGCCCGCACCTTCAGCCAGTCGGGATCGGTGGCAAACGCGTTCCACTTCTGCTCGCGCTCGGCCAGCGATTCCCAGGCCAGCAGGTAGGTCAGGTCGTTGTTCGATTCGCCCACCAGCGTGGTCCAGAACCCGGCCTGGCGGATGCCGTGCTTCTCCCACAGCTTCAGCGTGTGGTTCTGGAAGCGCGACAGCAGCGCCGGCAGCCGGCCCGGAATCGTGCGGTAGACGCGAAGTTCGTAGATCATCGGTTTCCTCCCTTGGAACGAACGGGCTGTGCAGCGCCCGCACCCCGGCTATCGTGCGCGGCGCGCAGAAGCGGCGCAACGGGGCGAAGTGCGATGCATGTGGCGGTGATCGGGGCAGGGATCGTGGGGGCCGTGAGCGCAGTGGAGCTGCAGCGCGACGGCCACGACGTGACCATCATCGAACCCGGCGAACCCGGCGGCGAGCAGGCGGCCAGCTACGGCAATGGCTGCTGGCTCAGCCCCAGCTCCGTCATCCCCATGTCCGGCCCCGGCTTGTGGCGGAAAGTGCCCGGCTGGCTCGCCGACCCGCTGGGGCCGCTCGCGATCCGCTGGTCCTACTTCCCGCGCGCGCTGCCCTGGCTGCTGCGTTTCCTGCGGGCGGGCTCCAACTGGGACAAGGTGCGCCGCACGGCGCCAGCCATGCGCGCCCTGGTGGTCGGCTGCCCGGAGAAGCATCTCGCCCTGGCCGAGGAAGCCGGCGTCGCCCACCTCATCCAGCGCGGCGGCCTGCTCTACCCCTATCCCAGCCGCGCCGATTTCGAGGCGGAGCGCGAAACCTGGGCGATCCGCCGGGAACAGGGCATCGCCTGGACCGAGCTTGACGAGAACGAACTGCGCCAGCGCGAGCCGGAACTGGACCGGCGCTACAAGTTTGCCGTCCACGTGCACGAAGGCGGACACTGCATCGACCCCGGCGCCTATGTCGCCGCCCTGGTGAACCTCGTCGTCGCCCGCGGCGGCACGCTGCTGCGCGCCAAGGTGGAAGCGCTGGAGATCGACGAGGGAAAGCTGCGCGCCGTGCAGACCAGCGCCGGCCCGGTGCCCTGCGAGCGCGCCGTGATCGCCGCCGGCGCATGGTCCCGGGTCCTGGCGGCCCAAGCCGGCGACGACGTGCCGCTGGAGACCGAGCGCGGCTACCACGCCCTGATCCTCGGCGCGGAGACCGGCCCGCGCACGCCGATGATCCCTTCCGACGGCAAGATGTCCAACGTCCGCACCCCGCAGGGCCTGCGCATTGCGGGCCAGGTGGAGATCGCGGGGCTGGAAGCGGCACCCAACTGGAAGCGCGCCGAGGTGCTGCGGGACTACGCGCTCGCCACCTGGCCATCCCTGCCGCGCGACCTGAAGCCGGAGCAGGTGAAGGTGTGGATGGGCCACCGCCCCTCCATGCCCGACAGCCTGCCGGTGATCGGCCCCGCCAGTGGCTGCGCCGACGTGGTGCATGCCTTCGGCCACGGGCATATCGGCCTCGCCGCCGGCGCCACCACCGGTCGCCTTGTCGCCGACCTTGTTTCCGGCACCACGCCGGTGATCGACCCCGCGCCCTATTCGCCCGCCCGCTTCCGCTAGGAGCCGAACGATGGACCTTCCCACCCTGCCGCCGCGCCGCACCGGCACGCTCGCCCGCCCTGGCTCCACGCTCTACTACGAGGTCACCGGCAGCGGCCCGGCGGTGGTGTTCGCCCATGGGCTTGGCGGCAACCACATGAGCTGGTGGCAGCAGGTGGCGCATTTCGCGCCGCGCTACACCTGCGTCACCTTCGCCCATCGCGGTTTCGCCCCCTCCACCGCCATCGAGGGCGGGCCGAACCCGGCGGACTATGCAGACGACCTCGCCGCCCTGGTGAGCCATCTGGACCTGCCGGACCTGCGCATCGTCGGACAATCGATGGGCGGCTGGACCGCGATCGAATACGCGCTGCGCCGCCCGCCGGCGCTGAAGGGCATCGTGCTCGCCGCCACCACCGGCAGCATCGACGTGAAGCAGATCCGCGAGCCCGAGCTTGCGATGCTGAAGGACTGGTCGGAGTTCGGCGAGGCGTTGGTGCCCAAGCTGTGGGCGGCCGGCATGCACCCGGCCTGTGGCGCACGGATGGCCGCTGAGCAGCCCGCGCTGCACCTGCTGTATCGCCAGATCGACGGCATGAACGCCCATTGGGACAAGGAGGCGCTGCGCCGCCGCCTGATGCAAAGCCGCACCCGCCCGCCGGAGGATCTGCGCAAGGTGGCCTGCCCGATCCTGTTCGTGCCGAACGACGAGGACGTGGTGATGCCCCCCTTCGCGGCGGACGCGATCGCCGCCGTGGTGCCCGGCACCGAGGTGGCCCATATCGGCGATGCCGGCCATTCCGGCTATTTCGAACGCCCGGCCGAGTTCAACCGCATCGTCGGCGCGTTCCTGGAAAAAACCCGCTAAGCAACCCACTCCGTTCGTTTGCGCCCAAGGGCCGCAGTGGGCGCAAACGAACAAAGTCTTTTTTGCTTCTTTTTTCTTCAGAAAAAAGAAGACGCTTCCTTGCTCCGCTCGAAGACCAGCCATGCAACGGTTGTGCCGGCGGCCGCGTTTCGCCATGGTGCGCGCCGCTGACGAAGGGAATGCCTGCATGAGTGCCACAGATCGCCGCCCCGACGCAGATTGCGCCGCGCGGCTGTCCGCGCGCCGCGGCTGAACCCCAGGGCCCCGGCCTTTTTTTTCCTTCGGATGCAAAGGCGGGCCTGCGGGCCCGGACTCCCATGGTTTCCTACCTGACCAAACGCGGGTTCCCCTGGCGGGACCTGCGCGAGACCCTCACCCTCGCGCTTCCCCTGATCGCCGCCCAGGT
Source organism: Rhodospirillales bacterium (assembly GCA_947460455.1). Classification (GTDB taxonomy): domain Bacteria; phylum Pseudomonadota; class Alphaproteobacteria; order Acetobacterales; family Acetobacteraceae; genus CAMDGX01. The sequence goes on from CANHKG010000022.1 coordinate 10,956, forward strand.
GGCGCTGATTGCCCAGCACGTGGTGGATGTGCTGCTGGCCGGCCACCTTGGTGCGCGCGTGCTGGGGATTGTCGCCATCGGCACCAATGCCTGGGGCGTGGCGCTGATGGGCATTGTCGGCCTGATGATGGCGCTGCCACCTGGCGTGGCGCAGCTGGATGGTGCCGGGCGGCGCGGCGAGGTGATTCCGCTGTTCCGCCAGGCGCTGTGGCTGGCCTTGTTTGTCGGCGTTGCGGTGATCGGGCTGGCGTGGCTGGTCGCGCCCTATGTGGTTGGGCTGCTCGGCATCGATCCCGCGTTGAGTGCGGAGACGGTGGCGTTCCTGCGCGTGCTGAGCCTGACGGCGCCGGCCACGGCGGTGTTCTGCGCCTGCCGCGGGCTGACCGACGGTATTTCCCGCCCGCGCGTCAGCCTGTGCTTCGGGCTGCTGGGCCTGGCGATCCTGGCGCCGCTGGGCTGGGTGATGATGTACGGCAAGTTCGGCGTGCCCCCGTTGGGCGCGATGGGCTGCGCCTGGGCCAACGTGACGGCGATGTGGGTCTCGGCGCTGTCGTACCTGGCCTATGTGCGCTTCAGCCAAGTGACGCATGGGCTGGGCTGGGAGGTGGGCGGCATTGCGCCGCGCCCGGCCGCGATCATGGCGCTGCTGCGCGTGGGCGCGCCGATGTCCGCCAGCGTGATGCTGGAGGCCGGGGTGTTCGCCGCCGCGGCGCTGGTGGTGGCCAGCTTCGGCGAGGTGGCGGCGGGCAGCCACCAGATTGCGCTGAACGTGGCGGCGCTGAGCTTCATGATCCCGCTGGGGCTTTCGATGGCCGTGACGGTGCGGGTGGGCAATGCGGTCGGCCGTGGCGATCCCGCGGGCGTGCGCCGGGCGGGAATGGTGGGGATCTTCGCGGCACTGGGAACGCAGAGTGTGCCGGCGGCGCTGATGTGGTTGCTGCCGGTGCCGATCGCGGCACTCTACACCAGCGATCCCGCGCTGATCGCCGGCGCCGGGGCGTTGCTGTCCTTGGCCGCACTTTTCCAGCTGTCGGACGGCGTGCAGGTGGCCGCGATGGGCGCGCTGCGCGGGTTGAAGGACACGCGGGTGCCGATGTTCATTGCCGCCTTCTCCTACTGGGGCGTGGGCATGCCGGCCGGCTGGCTGCTGTGCTTCCACGGCGGCATGGGCATTGGCGGCATGTGGGTGGGGCTGATCGCCGGGCTCACCTGTGCGGCCGTGATGCTCTCCGCACGGTTCCATCTTCATACCCGCCAGTCCGCACTGGTTCTGGCCTGAGGGTGGCTTGTGGGCTGAGGGGCGGGGCGGCAGTGTGGCGGCAGATCGGGGAGGGGCTGCACATGTCGCGATGGGCCACGATGCTTCTGGCTGCGTTCCTGGCCGCACCGGCATTGCCGGGCGTGGCGGCGGCGCAATGGGCCGCCTATCCCGGTGCCGTGCGCGATGCGGCGCTGGAGGCCAAGGCGGCGGAACAGGCGAAGCAGGCCAACATGGGCGCGGGCATGAGCTCCACCATCGCCGTCTCGCAGGACAGCTTCGAGACGGTGCATGCGTTCTATCGTGGCCGTGGCAAGGAATTCGTGCTGCCTGCGCGGCCGGGGCAGGCGGCTGGCGGCTATGAGCGCGAGCTGCCGGCGGGCTTTCGCCGCGGCGCCAATGGGATGGAGGTGATCCCCTCTGGCATCAAGGTAAAGCAGGTGATCATCATTCTCGATGGTGCGGCGGATATCGCGGCATCGAAGGATTGGATCAGCATCAGCCGGCCGCTGATCGGTGAGGTGGTGCAGCGCGACGGTGCCATGACCTACCCCGACGTGCGCGACGCAACCGCGATCCTGCGCACGATCAAGCAGTAACAAGACAGGGGGCCGACGTGACCATCCTTGCCATCCGCCATGGCGGCGCCAACGCGATCGCCGATTACGGCCCGCATTTCGCCGAATTCGCTCCGCAGCTGGAACTGCGGCTGTGGGACGACCCGGCGCTCGATCTCGCCGCCGTCGACTACGTGCTGATGTGGGGGAAGGACCCCGAGCGTCTGGCGAAGATGGTGAACCTCAAGGCCATCTTCAGCCCCGGCGCGGGGGTGGAGCACATCGTGAACGACCCCACCTGGCCGCAGCACGTGCCGCTGGTGCGGATGTTCACCGATGGCTTCGCGCGGCGGATGGGCGAATACGCGATCCTGGGCGCGCTGGCGCTGATGAAGGATTTGCCGCGCAACATCGCCGGCCAGCAGGCGCGAAACTGGGACCAGTTCGACCCCGAGCCGATCGCGCCAGAGGTGCGGGTGGGCGTGATGGGCATGGGCAATCTCGGCAGCGTGACCGCGAAGATGATGCAGGCGTTCGGCTTTCCGGTGGCGGGCTGGTCCGCCAGCCGCAAGGACATCCCGGGGATCACGAGCTTCGCGGGGATGGCGGAGCTGCCGGCGTTCCTGGCGCAGACAGACATGCTGGTGATGGTGCTGCCCGATACGGTAGCGACCAAGGGGCTGATGAACGCCGAACGCTTCGCGATGATGCCGAAGGGGGCCAGCGTGGTGAATGCCGGGCGCGGGCCGCAGCTGGTGCTGGCGGATCTGATGGCGGCGCTGGATTCCGGCCACCTGCACGGCGCGTTCCTGGATGTGTTCGCCCCGGAGCCGCCGCCGGCCGACCATGCGGTGTGGGGCCACAAGCGCATCATCATGACCCCGCACAACGCCGCCTTCGACACGCGGCGGGAGCGGGCGCGCTATGTGGCAGGCGCCATCCTGGCGCATGGGCGGGGGGAGGCTTTGCCGAACCTCTACCAGGCCGGCAGGGGGTACTGACCCGTCATTCGGGGGGGTGCACCAAAGCGAAGCGGTCACAGAGAGCACGGAGCAGAAGCTCGTTTTCCTCTCTGTGGCCCTCTCTGCTCTCTGTGACCGCTTCGCTGCTCGATTTCGGCGTCAGTGCGACTTGCGGCTCAGCCGGTCCACCACGGCCAGCAGCACCGCGGAGCCCACGAACACCATATGGATGCCGCCCATCACCACCAGCTTCTGCGTGTCGGTGTCCATCATGAAGGCGCGCAGCAGGTGGATCGCCGAGATCATCACGATCGACAGCGAAACCTTCAGCTTCACGTTGGCGCTGTCCATCTTGCCCAGCCATTCCGGCTTGGCGGTTTCGTTCGCCACGTCGATGCGCGAGATGAAGCTCTCGTAGGAGCTGATCGCCACCATCACCAGCAGGTTGGCGACCAGGCAGAGATCGAGGATCGCGAGCAGGATCAGGACTAGCTCTGATTCCGGAATGGTGAGGATGTGGCCGAACAGGTGCACCAGCTCCCGGCCGATCATGACGTAGATGGCCAAGACCGAAGCGATCAGGGCGACGTAGAGCGGCAGCAGCAGCCAGCGCGTGCCGAGCAGCAGGGATTCGATGGTGCGGTCCATGGCCGCAATGATAGCGCCATGCCCACGGGTTGACGACTGGCCGTACCACACGCACACCGCCGCGGCTGCGGAGGAACTGACCCATGGGCTATGCGGATATCCTGATCACCGGCGGGCGCATCTGGCGCGGGCTGCGCGAGGGCTTTGCGGAGGCGCTGGCGATCCACAATGGGCGCGTGGTGGCGGTGGGCGCGCGCGATGCCGTGGCAGCGCTGGCCGGGCCCGGCACGAAGCGGATCGATCTCGGCGGGCGCCTGGCGCTGCCGGCGTTCAACGACAGCCACCAGCATCTGCTGCCGATGGGGCTGGGGATGGGCCAGGTGAACCTGCGCGCGCCGGCGGTGAACAGCCTGGATGCGCTGCTGACCCGAATCCGCGAGGCCGCGAAGGCGGCGCCGAAGGGCGGCTGGATCGTGGGCCGCGGCTGGGACGACACGGAGCTGCGCGAGAACCGCTACCCGACGGCGGATGAGCTGGAGGCGGCCGCACCAGGGCATCCGGTGCTGGCGGTGCGCACCTGCGGCCATGCGGCGGTGGCCAGCCGCACCGCGCTGGCGCTGGCGGGGATCGACGACACCACGCCCGATCCGGCCGGTGGCGCGATCGAACGGCGCGAGGGGCGGCCGAATGGGGTGCTGCATGAAAGCGCCATCCGCATGGTGCGCGCCCACATCGCCAAGCCGACCGATGCGCAGCTGGTGGATGCGATCGAGCGGGCAGGGCGGCACATGCTCTCCCAGGGGTTTGCCGCCGTGATGGATGCCAATGTCGGCATGGTGGCCGGAATCCGCGAGGTGGATGCCTATCACGCGGCCCATGCCGCCGGGCGGCTGCCGGTGCGGGTGTGGGGGTGCCTGGCCGGCAATCCGGACGGGATCGCCGATGAGGTGTGGGCGCGCGGCATGCGGCCGCTGGACGGCGACGACATGCTGCGCTGGGGCGCGATGAAGGTGTTCGCCGATGGCTCCGCCGGCGGGCGCACGGCGGCGATGAGCCTGCCCTATGAGCCGCAGGGCAACGAGCCGCCGGGGACCGGCATGTTCATCTTCCCGAAGGAGCAGTTCCACGGGCTGCTCGACAAGTATCACCGCCTGGGCTGGCAGCTTGCCATCCACGCCATCGGCGATGCCGGGATCGAGGTGACGCTGGCGGGGTTCGAGGCGATGGACAGTGCCGCGCACCCGGTGGCCGGGCGGCGGCACCGGATCGAGCATTGCGAGTTCGTCCGGCCCGACCAGATCGCCCGTATGGCGGCGCGCGGAATCGAGGCGGTGCCGCAGATGATCTTCGTGCACGAGTTCGGCGACATGTATGTGCAGAACGTCGGCCGAGCGCGGGCCGAGGCGGGCAACCCGATGCGGGCCTGGATCGAGGCCGGCATGCACCCGGCGGCGGGTTCGGATGCGCCTGTCTCCGAAACCGATGCGATGCCGAACATCCACGCCATGGTCACGCGCAGCACGCGCCATGGTACGGTGCTGGGGGCGGACCAGGCGATCACGCTCGCCGAAGCCGTGCATGCCTACACCTGGGCCGGCGCCTACACCCAGTTCGCCGAGGGCGGGCGTGGCCGGCTGGTGCCGGGGCAGTTGGCGGATGTGGCGGTGCTGTCGCGCGACATCTTCGCGCTCGATCCGTCGGAACTGATCGGCGTGCGGGCGGACATGACGATCCGCGGCGGGGCGGTGGTTTACGACCGGCTGGGATAGTCTTGCTGCACCGCAGAAGAGCACTGGACCCTCGCGCGCCTCTGGGGGAGTATGTCGCAGTGAGAGGCTGAATGCCGCGAGGGGGACCATGGCGACGACGGTGATCCGCAACGCGTCTTATGTTGTGGCCTGGGACGCAGGCACGAAGAGCCACACCTACATGCAGGATGCGGACGTTGCCTATGAAGGCGGCGTGATCCGCTTCGTCGGGCGTGGCTATGAAGGCCCTGCGGACGAGGTGGTGGATGGCCGCGGCTTCATGGTCATGCCCGGCCTGGTGAATATCCACACCCACCCGTCTTCCGAGCCGATGAACAAGGGGCTGACGGACGAGGTCGGCTCGCCGCGGCTCTACAACTCCTCGCTCTATGAATACCTGCCGATCTTCCGGCCGGATTCCTCGGCGGTGGCGGATTGCGTGCGGGTGGCGCTGTCGGAGCTGCTGCTCTCGGGCGTGACCACCGTTGCCGATCTTTCCATGGCGCATCCCGGCTGGCTGGACCTGCTGGCCGAATCCGGCATGCGCGTGTGCGTGGCGCCGATGTTCCGCTCTGGCCGCTGGTACACCAAGAACGGCCACCAAGTTGACTATGAGTGGAACGAGGCCGCCGGCGAGAAGATGATGTCGGAGGCGTTCACGCTGATCGAGCGCGCGGAGCAGCACCCCTCTGGCCGGCTGTTCGGGATGGTAGTGCCGGCGCAGATCGACACGTGCACCGAGACGCTGCTGCGCGAGTCGGCGCAGGAGGCGAGGAAGCGCGGCCTTTCCTGGCAGATTCATGCGGCGCAGTCGGTCAGCGAGTTCCACGAGATCACCCGCCGCCACGGCTTCACGCCGATCGGCTGGATGGATGAGCTGGGCCTGCTGGGCGAGCGCACCATCATCGGCCACGGCATCTTCCTCGATGACCATCCGCAGACGCCCTGGCACACCAAAACCGATGTGATCCGCATGGCCGAGACCGGCACCACGGTGGCGCATTGCCCCACGGTGTTCGCGCGCCGTGGCATCACGCTGAAGGATATCGGCCGCTACCGCCGCGCCGGCGTGAACGTGGGCATCGGCACGGATACCTTCCCGCACAACATGCTGGATGAGATGCGGCTGGCCGCCTACCTCGCCCGCACCCAGGCCAGCGATGTGCGCACGCTGTCGGGCAGCGATCTGTTCGAGGCCGCGACGGTGAACGGTGCGAAGGCCCTGGGCCGCGAGGATATCGGGCGCCTGGCACCGCTGTGCCGGGCCGATATCGTGCTGGTGGACATCACCCACCCGCGCATGCGCCCGGCGCGCGATCCGCTGCGCAGCCTGATCTACTCGGTCGGCGACCGTGCGGTGCACACTGTGATCGTGGACGGCACCGTGGTGGTGCGCGGCGGCGAGCTGCTCACCATGGATTACGCCGCCGCGGCGGAGCACCTCAACGAGGCGCAGAAGGAAGTGATGGCGAAGGTGCCCAACCTGGATTGGGGCCGCCGCCATGTGGACGAAGTCTCCCCCCCATTGTTCAGGTCAGCATGACGAATCTTCTGGAAATCGAGGACCTGCGTACCGTCTTCCGCACGCCGATGGGCGAAGTGGCGGCGGTGGATGGCGTTTCGCTGGGCGTGGCGCGCGGGCGCACCCTGGGCATCGTGGGCGAGAGCGGCTGCGGCAAGTCCGTGCTGTCGCTCTCGGTGATGCGGCTGGTGCCGCCGCCGGGGCGCAACACCTCCGGCCGCGTGATGTTCGACGGGCAGAACCTGCTCGACCTCTCGCCGGCGGCGATGCGCGACATTCGCGGCAACCGCATCGCGATGATCTTCCAGGAGCCGATGACCTCGCTGAACCCCGTGTTCACCGTGGGCAACCAGATCACCGAGGCGATGCGCGCGCACGACCGCACCGCGAGCGAGAAGGCCCTGCGCAGCAAGGCGATCGCCGCACTCGATCGCGTGCGCATCCCGGCGCCGGACCGGCGGTTCGACGAGTATCCGCACCAGATGTCTGGCGGCATGCGCCAGCGCGTGATGATCGCGATGGCGCTAGCCTGCGAGCCTGACCTGCTGATTGCCGACGAGCCGACCACGGCGCTGGACGTGACGGTGCAGGCGCAGATCCTGGATCTGCTGCGCGACCTGCAGGCGCAGACCGGCATGGCCATCATCCTGATCACCCACGACCTCGGCGTGGTGGCGGAAATGGCGGACGAAGTGGCGGTGATGTACGCCGGCAAGGTGGCCGAGCGCGCCACCGGGACGGCGATTTTCGATGATCCGCAGCACCCCTACACGCTCGGCCTGCTCGGCAGCATCCCGAAGCTGGAGGAGCAGCACGACCGCCTGCTGGCGATCGAGGGCGCGGTGCCGCCGCCCTTCGCCCTGCCCAAGGGTTGCCGCTTCAACCCGCGCTGCGTGTTCGCCGTGGAGGAATGCCGCCAGCGCCCGCCGACGCTGCGCGAGGTGGCACCCGGCCACATGGCCGCCTGCCTGCGCGCGCCTGTCGAACGGCTCGTGGGCGAGGAGGTTTTGGCATGAACGCGCCTGTGACGCTGCTGGAGGTCCAGGACCTCGCCAAGCATTACCCGGTCAAGAAGGGCCTGGTGATGTCCAAGACCGTTGGCACGGTGCGCGCCGTGGATGGCGTGTCATTCAAGCTGGCGCGCGGCGAGACGCTGGCGCTGGTGGGTGAATCCGGCTGCGGCAAATCCACCACCGCGCGGCTGGTGCTGCGGCTGATCGAGCCGACCACGGGGCAGGTGTGGTTCGAGGGCCAGGACATCACTGCCATGGATGGCGCGCCGCTGCGCGCGCTGCGCCGGCGCATGCAGATCGTGTTCCAGGACCCGTTCGCCTCCTTGAACCCGCGCATGACGGTGGGCGACATCCTGGAGGAGCCGCTGGTTGTCCATGAGATCGGCAACGCGACAGAGCGCAAGGCGCGGGTGAACGAGCTGCTGGGCCTGGTGGGCCTGGCGCCGTACCATGCCCAGCGCTACCCGCACGAATTCTCCGGCGGCCAGCGCCAGCGCATCGGCATTGCCCGCGCGTTGGCGGTGGAGCCGGCGCTGGTGGTGTGCGACGAGCCCGTTTCGGCGCTGGACGTGTCGATCCAGGCGCAGGTGGTGAACCTGCTGAAGGATTTGCAGGAACGGCTGGGCCTTTCGTACCTGTTCATCGCCCACGACCTCGCCGTGGTGAAGCACATGGCGGACCGGGTGGCGGTGATGTACCTGGGCAAGATCGTGGAGCTGGCGCCGAAGGACGAGTTGTTCCTGGCCCCGCTGCATCCGTACACCCGCACGCTGCTCTCGGCGATTCCCCGCCCGGACCCGCACCGCAAGACCGCACGGCAGATTCCGGGCGGTGACGTGCCGAGCCCGATGAACCCGCCCAGTGGCTGCCGCTTCCACACCCGCTGCGCCTGGGCCACCGACATCTGCAAGGTGGAAGATCCGGCGCTGCGCAATCCATCGGTGGGCGGCATCACCGCCGGGCACATGACCGCGTGCCACAACATCGAGAGCCTGCCGCCGGCCAGCGAGGCGATCGGCGTGAGTGCCACGGCCCCCAACGCAGCCAAGCGGCTCGCGCTGTATGCCGAGAAGCGGGCGCAGGCGAAGGTGGAGGCGGGGTAGGGGCCATGCCCGCATTTCTGATCGCGAACATCGACGTGACCGACCCGGCGATGTTCGAGGAATACCGCGCCAAGGTTCCGGCGGTGATCGCGCAGTATGGCGGCACCTATCGCGTGCGCGGCGGGGCGATGGAGACGGTGGAGGGCACCTCGCCCTTCAAGCGCCTGGTGGTGCTGGAATTCCCGACCATGGCGGGGCTGAAGACGTTCTACCACAGCCCGGAATACGCCCCGCTGATCGCGCTGCGGCAAAGAGCGAGCAGCGGCGACGTGGTGATGGTGGAAGGCTTCGCACCGCCGGCTTGACGGCGCGCCTCTGCCGCCGCAAGCAGCGGGAAAGGTTCAGGAGGCGCCCATGTCGTTCCAGCTCGTATCCCCCCGCTTCATGCTGGTTGGCGGTGGCGCCACCGCGCAGATTGCCGACGTGTTGGCAAAGTTCGGGCTTTCCAAGCCGCTCGTGGTCACCGATCCGTTCATGGTGAAATCGGGGCTGGTGAACAAATGCCTGGATCCGCTGGCCAAGGCCGGCATCAAGGTGGCGGTGTTCTCCGACACGATTCCGGAGCCGACCGATACCGTGGTGGTGGCCGGCGTGGCCGCGCTGCGGGCGGGGGATTATGATTGCCTGATCGGTTTCGGCGGCGGCTCGCCGATCGACACGGCCAAGGCGATGTCGATCCTGGCGATGGGGGACAAGCCGATGTCCGCCTACAAGGTGCCGTTCGCGGCCGATATCGCCAAGCTGCCGATCATCGCCATCCCGACCACCGCCGGCACGGGCAGCGAGGCGACGCGCTTTACCGTGATCACCGATGCGGTGCGCGACGAGAAGATGCTGATCGCCGGGCTGGGCGCGCTGCCGCTGGCGGCGATCGTGGATTACGAGCTGACTTTCTCCGTGCCCAAGCGCACCACGGCCGATACCGGGGTGGACGCGTTCAGCCACGCGCTGGAGGCCTATGTTTCCAAGCGCGCCAATGCGTTCAGTGATTCGCTGGCCGTCTCGGCGATGTCCCTGATCGGCGCCAATCTGGAGACCGCCTATCACCAGCCAGACAATGCCGCGGCGCGCGAGGCGATGATGCTGGGCTCCATGCAGGCGGGCATTGCCTTCTCCAATGCCTCCGTGGCGCTGGTGCATGGCATGTCCCGGCCGATCGGGGCGCATTTCCATGTGCCGCACGGGCTTTCCAACGCCATGCTGCTGCCGGCCGTGACGCGGTTCGGCCTGCAATCGGCGCTGGCGCGCTACGCGGAGGCCGGGCGGCGCGTGGGCTTCGCGGCCACGAGTGACAGCGACGAGGTGGCGGCGAATAAGCTCGCCGATGGGCTGGTGCGCTGGAACAGCGTGCTCTCCGTACCCACCCCGGCCGGCTTCGGCATCACGCCCGCGGTGTGGGACGGCAAGCTGGAGCTGATGGCCGAGCAGGCCCTTGCCTCCGGCTCGCCGGCCAATAATCCGCGCGTGCCGACGAAGGAGGAGATCGTCTCGCTCTACAGGCAGGTCTGGGCCGCGAACGCCTGACGAAGATGCGCGCCGCCATCCCATCGGTCGACGAGGTGCTGCGCGGCCCCGCCGGGCAGGTCGCCTTGGCGCGGCATGGGCGGGCGGCGACGGTGGCGGCGGTGCGCGCGGCACTGGCGGTGCTGCGCGCGCGGATGGGGGAGGGGGCGCCGGATCGTGCCGCGCTCGCCGAGGCCGCCGGCACGCAGGCGCTGGAGACCCTGGCGCTGGAGGAGGCGCCGCGGCTGCGTGCCGTGTTCAACCTCACCGGCACGGTGCTGCACACCAATCTCGGCCGCGCCGTGCTGGCGGAGGAGGCGATCGAGGCCGCCACCCGCGTAATGCGCCAACCCGCCGCGTTGGAGTTCGACCTGGAAACCGGCGGGCGCGGCGAGCGGGATGACGCGGTGCGCGGCCTGGTGCGCGAGCTGACCGGGGCCGAGGACTGCATCCTGGTGAACAACGCCGCCGCCGCGGTGTTCCTGATGTTGAACACGGTGGGGGCAGGGCGGGAGGCCATCGTCTCCCGCGGCGAGCTGATCGAGATCGGCGGCGCGTTCCGCATGCCGGATATCATGGCCCGCGCCGGCGTGGTGCTGCGCGAGGTCGGCACCACCAACCGCACCCATGCGCGCGATTACGAGGGCGCGATCACCGAGCGCACCGCGTTGCTGATGAAGGTGCACACCAGCAACTATCTCATCCAGGGCTTCACGGCGGAGGTGGCGCCGGCGGAACTGTCGCGCATTGGCCGCGCGCATGGCGTGCCGGTGCTGGACGACCTCGGCTCCGGAACGCTGGTGGATCTCTCCACCTATGGGCTGCGGCGGGAGCGCACGGTGCGCGATGCGCTGGGGGATGGCGCGGACCTCGTCGCCTTCTCCGGCGACAAGCTGCTGGGCGGCCCGCAGGCGGGGTTCATCGTCGGGCGCGCCGATTTGGTGCGCGCCTGCGCCAAGAACCCGATCAAGCGCGCCATGCGGCTGGACAAGATAAGGCTGGCAGCACTGGAAGCCACGCTGCGGCTGTATCGCGACCCGGACCGGCTGGCCCAGCGCCTGCCCACGCTGCGGCTGCTGACGCGCAAGCCGGAGGAGATGCGGGCATTGGCCGGGCGGCTCTTGCCGGCCGTCTCGGCGCAGCTTGGCCCGGCGTGGCAGGTGGCGGTGGCCGAGTGCGCCAGCCAGATCGGCTCCGGCGCGCTGCCGCTGGAAAGCCTGCCCAGCGCCGGGCTTTCGCTCACGCCCTGTGATGGCGACGGCCGCGCCCCGGAGCGCCTGCTGGCCGCGCTGCGGGCCCTGCCCACCCCGGTGATCGGCCGCATCGCCCAGGGCGCGGTGCTGCTGGACCTACGCTGCCTGGAGGACGAGGCGGGGTTCGTTGCGCAGCTTGGGGCGTTGAAGGAAGGCTAGCCGCCAAGACGCCAAGGGCGCCAAGTCCTCGCCAAGGCACTGCTGGCGTTTCCTTAGGGCCTCAGGCCGGCCGGAACACCCCATCGGCATCCAGCAGGTTCAGGATGCCGTGCCGCACGTCGAAATGGCCGCCATGCAGTTCCATGGAGCCGTCTGCCAGCCGTTCCGCGATCCACGGGTAGCCGCGCAAATTCTCCAGCGACAGCGCCACTGCCGCCTGTTCCAGTGCCAGTTGCGGGTCGCCGCCATCGTCGCAGGCCAGCACGCGCTCGCGCGCCTTGGCGGCGATGTTGATCCAGGGCATCAGGAAGTCGGTGGCCTGCTCCGGGCCGCCATGGATCAGGGCGGTGATGCCGCCGCACATGCCGTGGCCCATCACGATCAGATGGCCCACGCGCAGCACCCGTACGCCGAATTCCAGCGCCGCACTGGTGGCGTGGTGCGCGCCATCGGGCGCATAGGGCGGCACCAGGTTGGCCACGTTGCGCACCACGAACAGCTCGCCCGGCCCGGCATCGAAGATCATGCCGGGGTCCACCCGGCTATCGGCGCAGGCGATCACCATGGCGCGCGGCGCCTGGCCACGCTCTGCCAGGCGTTCGAACATCCGCTTGCGCTCCGGCCAGGCGCCGGCGCGAAACCGGGCGTAGCCGTTCAGCAATCCATCCATCCAGGAACTCCGATTTATCCGCGGCCGGCGTATTTCTCGCCCCGGACAACGCGAACCTCGGCCGCCCAGGCGACCACGGCGTAATGCGGAAACCAGTCGCGCGCCAGCATCTCCAGCAGCGCATCGGCCACGCCTTCGCCGGCCAGCACCTCGATGCGGATGTTCTCGCCATCCAGCGTGGAGGCGCGCATGTCTCGCGAGCCGACGCCATGGGCCTCCGTGATGGTGTAGCCGGTGGCGCCGGCGGCCAGGATGGCGTGGGTGAGGCGGGTGGCCAGCACCTTCTCGGCGACGATCGTTACCAGCGAGACGGGCAGGGTCTGCATCACGGTCCTCCGGCGATCCAGCGTGCCAGCGCGTTGTAGAGCGGCAGGCCGAGCGTGAGGTTGAACGGGAAGGTGATGGCGAGCGAGGCGGTGAGGTAGTAGCCCGGATTGGCCTGGGGCAGTGCGAGGCGCACCGCGGCCGGGGCGGCGATGTAGCTGGCCGATGCGGCGAGCGTGCCCAGCACCGTCATGCCACCCACGGAAAGCCCGATCGCATGGCCCACTGCCACGCCGAGTGCCCCATGCAGCACCGGCATCACCACTGCGAACACCGCCAGGAACGGGCCGACGCGGCGGAAATCCCCCAGCCGCCCGGCGGCCAGGATGCCGAGTTCCAGCAGGAACAGGCACAGCGCGCCCTGGAACAGGTCGGAAAACACCGGCTTCACGCGGGCATAGCCGGCCTCACCCACCACCGCGCCGATCAGCAGCCCGCCGGCCAGCAGCAGCACGCTCTTGCCCGAGAGGATCTCCCGCACCGCCTCGCCCGCCGTGCTGCCCCCTGGGCCGCCACCCAGCGCGCCGCCGGCACGGGCGAGCGCGAAGGCCACCACAATCGCCGGCACCTCCATGATCGCCAGCAGGGCAGGGGCGTAGCCCTCGTACGGCGTGCGCGCCGCATCGAGATAGGCGATGGCGGCCACGAAGGTGACGGCGGAGACGGAGCCGTAATGCGCCGCAATCGCCGCCGCATCCGCCGCCCCGAACCGGCCAACCCGGCGCAGCAGCGCGTAGCACCACAGCGGGATCACCACGCCGAGCCCGAGTGCCGCCAGCCCCGGCAGCAGGAAGGCCGAGGGCGGCAGGCGCGAAAGCTCCACCCCGCCCTTCAGCCCGATGGCCAGCATCAGGTAGATTGACAGCGCGTTGAACACGGGTTCGGGCAGGCGGAGATCGCTGCGCAGCAGCACGGCGAGCGCGCCAAGGGCGAAGCACAGGAGCAGCGGCGAAAGCAGGTTCGCCGCAGCGAGGTCCAGTATCGTCATCCGGTTCCTAGATGCGCGTGAGCTTGCTCACCGCCTTGTCGAAATGGGCGAGGTAGATGTTCTCCTGCGCGTCCAGCCACACGCCGTGGATGTTGAACGCGCCGGCATAGGGCTCGTCTGCCTTCCAGCGGATGATCTCCTGGCGGTCGTGGCTCCAGATCGAAAGCCCGTCGCGGCCGCCCACGTACATCGCGTCGCGGCCGATCGCGATGTCACTCGGCATGTCGAAGGTGCCGCGCCAATCGGCCAGCCAGGTGCCGGCCTCGTCGAAGATCTGGATGCGGTCGATCTCGCGGTCGGTGATGTAGATGCGGCCCTGGGCATCCAGCGCGATGAAATGCACCAGGGAGAACTGGCCCGGCCCCTCGCCATGCCCGCCCCAGGAAAACTTGTGGGTGCCGTCCATGGCGAAGCGGTGCACGCGCTTGTTGCCGTAGCCGTCTGACACATACGCGTCGCCGTTCGGGTGGAACACGATGTGGGTGGGCATGTTGAACGGATTGCCCTGCCAGGTGGGCGAGGGCATGCCCGGCGTGCCCAGCGTGCGCACCAGCGTGCCATCGGGCTTGTGGTGGAAGATGGCGTGCAGCCCGGAATCGATCACATACACATCGCCGTTGGGCGCGATCGAGATGGAATGGACGAAGTTGGAATACAGCCCCTCGCCCCAGGAGGTGATGAAGGTGCCATCGGGCTGGAACACCATGATCGGGTGGGCGCTGCGCGAGACGACAAAGACCTCGCCATTGGCCGCCACCGCGCCCTTCAGCGCCGTGCGCGGCGGGCGATCGGTGGGGTTGGCGCTGCCGAAGCTCCAATGCCGCGGCAGCTTCGCCCATTGGCGCTGAAAGCTGTAGCGATGGGCACCGTGCCCGATTTCAACGGATTCAGCCGCGCTCGACATGCCAGTCACTCCCGCTTGAAGGTGGGACTGCACGCCGGGCGCGGCCGTGCGTCAACCCGTGGCTACTGGCCCTGGCCGAGCGAGAACCCGGGCACGCCGCCGAAGGTGCACAAATGTTCGGTCTTGATGAAGTCCAGCCCCGCGCCGGCGAGCCGCGCCAGCAGGGCGACGATGTCCACATGGCCCAAATCGCCGCCCGCTTGCGCCAGGAAGCGGCAGCGCCAATGGTCGGTGCAGAAGGTTTCCGCCAGGCCCTGCGGCCATACCTTAACGCCACGGTTGGTGATCATCGCCAGTTCCATGCCGCCCGCCACCGGCAGAAGCAGGGTGGCGAGGTTGTCGGGCGTGCGGCCGGACCAGTGCAGGAACACATCCACCCCCACGGTGCGCTTCTCCGCCGGCACGGTCGGCGCCGCCTCCGGCACCGCGAGGGCGGGGCCGGCCTCGCCGTAGCGCACCGGGGCGAGGTGGCGTGGCTCCAGCCCCAGCCGGGCGATCACCGCCTGGGTGAAGCCCTTGGTGCCCACGCGCTGCGCGCCCGGCGTGTCCTGCGGGATGTCGGCGGTGTGCACGCCGTCTTCGATCGTGCGCAGCCAGGCATTGTGCACCCGTTCCGCCACCCGGGGTTGGCCCGCATGCACCAGCATCATCACGCCGGCCAGCAGCAGGCCGGAGGGGTTGGCCACATCCTTGCGCGCCAGCGGCGGGGCGGAGCCGTGGATCGCCTCGAACATCGCCCCATGCGCGCCGATATTGGCCGAGGGGGCGAGGCCCACGGAGCCGGCGATCTCGGCGGCGATGTCGCTGATGATGTCGCCATACAGGTTGCCGGTCACGATCACGTCGAACTGCCCGGGGTTGCTGGCCAGCCGCGCCGCGCCGATGTCGATGATCCAATGGTCGGTCTCGATCTCCTTGTATTCCTTCGCGATCGCGTCGAAGGTCTTGTGGAACAGGCCGTCCGTCAGCTTCATGATGTTGTCCTTGGAGAAGCAGGACACTTTCCGCCGGCCGTTGCGCCGCGCATATTCGAAGGCGAAGCGCACGATCTTCTCGGTTCCAGGCCGGGAGACGAGCTTGAGGCACTGGTACACCTCGTCGGTTTGCCGGTGCTCGATCCCGGCATACAGATCCTCCTCGTTCTCGCGCACGATCACCACGTCCATCCCCGGGTGCTTGGTGGCGACGAAGGGGGCATAGGCGCCGGTGGGCCGTACATTGGCGAACAGGCCGAGCGACTTGCGCAGCGTCACGTTCAGGCTTTTGTAGCCGCCGCCCTGCGGCGTGGTGATCGGCGCCTTGTAGAGCAGCTTCGTCGCCCGCAGCACGTCCCAGGTCTCGGGCGCGATGCCGCTGCTGTGGCCGGATTTGTAGACCGCCTCGCCCAGCGCGATCTCCCGGATCTCCAGCGCGGCGCCGGCGGCCTGCAGCACGGAGAGGCTGGCGCGCATGATCTCGGGGCCAATGCCGTCGCCCATGGCCACGGCCACCGGCACCGGTCGGATGCTCTGGGTATGGGCCAGGGGGGCGGAGAGAGGGGGCAGCAGCGTCATGGCACCGGCTCCGGTCGTTGCGGTGCCCTTCATCTAGAGGCTGGTCTGCGATGTCGGAAATTGATAATTCAAACTTCTATCATTGAAATAGACAATGAATGTCCACGACACCCCAGCTCGATCTCGACCTGCTGCGCGCCTTCGCCACGGTCGCGGAAACCGGCAGTTTCTCGCGCGCTGCCGAGCGTCTGCTGCGCACGCAATCCACCATTTCCTTGCAGATCAAGCGGCTGGAAGACGGCATTGGCCAGCGCCTGCTGGACCGCACCACCAAAAGCGTGAAGCTCACCGCCCGCGGCGAGACCCTGCTGGGCTACGCCACCCGCATGCTGGCGCTGAACGACGAGATGGTGGCCAAGGTCGCTGAACCCCACCTCGCCGGCCTCGTGCGCCTCGGCACGCCGGAGGATTTCGCCACTTCCCACCTGCCCGGCGTGCTCGCCCGCTTTGCGAAGGCCTATCCGGAGGTGGTGCTGGAAGTTACCTGCGACCTGACGCTGAACCTGCTGGATGCCTTCCGCGACAGCCGCTTCGACATCGTGCTGGTGAAGCGCGAGCCCGCCGCCGATGCCCGCCTCGCGGGTGGCGTGCGGGTGTGGCGGGAACCGCTGGTCTGGGTCGCCGGCCCCGCCGGCCCGCCGCAGGATGGCCGCGCCTTGCCGCTGGTCGTCTCCCCGCCGCCCTGCGTCTATCGCAAGCGCGCGGTGGATACGCTGGACCGCGCCGGGCGGCGCTGGCGCGTGGCCTATACCTGCGGCTCCCTGGCCGGTTCGCTCGCCGCGGTGCGGGCGGGGCTGGGCATGACGGTGCTGCCGAAGGTCATGGTGCCGCCGGGCCTGGTGGCGCTGGATGGCGGAAGCATGCCGGCCCTGTCGGATACCGAGATCGCGCTGCTGGCCGCCGAGCCGCTCTCGGCACCGGCGGACAGGTTACGGGCGCATATGATCCGGGCGCTGGAGCAGGGCGCCTAGAGCGTGATCGTCGGAGGCGCAATCGCCAGAGACGTGAATCACGCGATCCAGCAAAGACCTAGACCATGATCCGCGCTTCTGTCAGCGCGGATCATGGTCTAGGACGCCTGTATTCCTAATTCACCCAGTGCGCCGGCTCCCACCGGCACGGCCCTACCGTGCGGTCGCGCACCCAGTTGCCGAACTGCCACAGATTGCTCCGTCCCTCGCGCTTGATCCACCGCCCGTCGCGCCAGAGGTAGTTGGTGCCGGTCCATTCCCAATGCCCGGGCTGCCAGATCTGCTCTTCCTCCATCACCGGCGGCTTCGGCCGCACTTCCCCACGCAGGGCGGGGATGGTGGGGCAGGTGGTGTTCTCCTTCACCGTCTCGCAGCCGGCGAGCAGCACAAGGCCCAACAGCATCGTCGCGGCGGGAAGGAAGCGTCGGAATGTCATGCGGGTCACCTTCGGCACAGCAAGCACAGTCTAGGCGATCGCCGCCTCGTCCACCACGGCGGCACTCGGGCGCAGGATGGTGGCGGCGGCCGCATCGATGCGCGGCAGCACCTGGTCCAGGAACACCCGCGCCGCGCGGGCGGCATCGGCCGGCGCGTCATCTTGCGCCAGCAGCTTCGCGCACAGCCAGCCGGCCGTGAGCGTGCCGATCACCGACAGGAACGCCGCCGCCCCGGCTTCCGCCGCCCGCGGCTCTGCCTGGCGCAGCCACGCGGCGGCCTCGCTGGCCAACCCGGCGGAGGGCGCGAGGGCAGGGGTGTCGGCGATCTCGTCCAGCAGCGCCTTTACCGCCACGCCCTGGTCGCGCAGCAGGCCGCGCTTCAGCAGCGTAATGGCCTGGATGCCGTTGGTGCCCTCGTAGATCGGCGTGATCCGCGCATCGCGCAGATGCTGCGCGGCCCCGGTGTCCTCGATGAACCCCATGCCGCCATGCACCTGCACGCCGGTGGAGGCGGCCTCCACCCCGGCATCGGTGCACCAGGCCTTGGCCACCGTGATCAGCAGCTCGGCGCGCGCCCCGCCGACGGTGGCGGCATACAGCGTCAGCAGCCGGCCGCCGAGCGCCAACGCCCGCATCGTCAGCAGCATGCGCCGCACATCGGGGTGCCGGTCGATCGTCGCCCCGCCCTGCGCCCGCTGCCCGGCGAAATCCACCGCGCGGCGGAAGGCGCGCTCGGCCACCGCCACGCCCTGCATCGCAACCCCCAGCCGCGCCGCGTTCATCATCGCGAACATCGCCGGCAGGCCGCGGTTCGGCGCGCCTACCATCTCGCCCACCGCGCCCTCGAACCCCATCACGCAGGTGGGCGAGGCATGGATGCCGAGCTTGTGCTCCAGCGACAGGCACGCGACGCCGTTGCGGCTGCCATCCGCATTCACCTTCGGCACCGCGAACAGCGAGATCCCGGCACTCCCGGCCGGTGCATCCGGCAGCCGTGCCAGCACCAGATGCAGGATGTTCTCCGTGTACGGGTGCTCGCCGTAGGTGATGTAGATCTTCTGCCCGGTGATGCGGAACGTGCCATCGCCTGCCGGTTCCGCCTTGGTGCGGATGCCGCCGAGGTCGGAGCCGGATTGCGGCTCCGTCAGGCACATCGTGCCGGTCCAGCGCCCGGCGATCATCGGCTGCATCAGCCGCGCCTGCTGCTCCGCGGTGCCGTGCACGGACAGCACCTTGATCGCATCCTGCGTCAGCATCGGGCACAGGCCGAACGCCATGTTGGCCGAAGAAACGGGCTCGAACGCCGCCAGCGCCAGCACCTCCGGCAGGCCCTGGCCGCCATGCGCGGGGTCGGCGGCGATGCCGATCCAGCCCGCCTCGGCATAGGCATGGAACGCCTCGGCGAACCCGCCCGGCATCACCACGCGGCCATTCACCAGCTTCGCCCCGGCGCGATCCCCCGGCGCATCGAGCGGTGCCAGCACGCCCTCGGCGGTGCGGGTGGATTCCTCCAGGATCGCGGCCACGTCGGCTTGTTCCATGTCGGAGAAGCCCACGACATGGCGCAGCAACCAGGCGGTCTCGGCGGGCGGGGCGGCAACGGGCATGGGGCAGACTCCCTAAACGGCGCCCCGGCATTAGCGCATCGGCGCCCGCGGCGGAACCGCCGGGATCAGCCGCCCTTCGCCTGCAACTCCGACAGGATCTTGGGGTAGCGCTCATCGAAATCCAGCAGCCGCTGCCGCGCCGGGGTGATCTGCGCGTCGTTGGCCTCATCGTGGTGAATGATGCCGCTATCCACCCGTTCCTCGCGCACCCCGTCGATCGCCCGCTGCGCGCGTTCCTTGTCCAGCGCCTCCACCAGCTTCGCGCGCTGGAAATGCAGCCCCTCGCGCGTGCCCGTTGCCACCTCGCGCAGCATCCGCGCCTCCTCCGGCAACATGCCGACTGAGCCGCCCAGCAGATGCGTGTAGCCGCCATCGCGCAGCGGCTTCACCAGGTGCGCGGTGTGCCGGCTGGCGGCGAGGTCCTCCAGCTTGAGGATGTCGTTGTTCGCCAGCTTCAGCATCCGCCCGTTCAGCTCCGCCTGGAACCGCGTGCCCTGGATGCCGAGGCGCACGGTGCCGCGCGCGATCGGGCGCTCGAACAGCCAGTCGGGGCCTGCCATGCTTTCGTCTCCTACTCGGCTGCCGCCGGAATCGCCTCCCAGGATTTCAGCACGGGCAGCACCTCCTTGGCGAACAGCCGCATGGAGCTTTCCGCCAGCGCATAGGGAATGCCGCCGAAGCGGAAGCTGGTGGCCAGCTCCAGCTGCCCCATCGTCGCCCGCCGATCCTCCAGCGCGCGCAGTATGCGATCGGGCGAGCCCCACACGGCCGCCTTCATGAACCCGTCGATCATCCCGTCCACGCCGGCCCCGCGCACGATGGCGCTTTTCTCGGCATAGGCGTTGTAGCCCTTCACCTGGGAGAAATGCTCGCCCATCAGCTCGTAGTGGTGGATGTTGCTCTCCACGAAGCTGCCGAGGTGGCGGCGCGCCACTTCCTCATCATCGGTCGCGGTGCACACGCAGAAATCCGCGATCAGCTCCGGCGGGGCCACGCGGCGATGCGCTTCCTGGAACAGCGCGCGATACTTGTGGATCGCCGGCAGGCGCAGATGCCACGGCCGGTCGGCGAACATCACCATCCGCGCGCCCAGCCGCGCCGCGGAGGCCAGCGAATCGTCGCTGCTCGCCACCGCGTAGATCCGGTCCGACAAATCGTATTTCGGCCGCGGCCGCAGCTCCACCCTGGGCTGCGGATAGTATTTGCCGTCGCCCTCGATCCAGCCGGTCTTCACCGCCTGCACGATCATCGCCGAGGCCTCGTCGAAGCGCTCGCGGCTCTGGTCCATGGTCTGATTGAACGCGGCGAATTCGCGCCGCGCCAGCCCGCGCCCCATGCCCAGCCGCAGCCGCCCGCCGGAGATCATGTCCAGCACGATCGCCTTTTCCGCCACGCGCAGCGGGTTGTTCCACGGCAGGATCACCGCCGCGGTGCCGATATCGATGTTCGGGCAAAGTGCCGCCAGATGCGTCAGCGCCTGGAAATTGTCGGGGCAGAAGGAGTAGTCGGCGAAATGGTGCTCCACCGCCCACAGGCAATCGAAGCCCAGATCGGCGGCCAGCCGCGCCAGCTTGATTTCCTCGTCCCAGGCCTGGTGGTCCGGCATGTCCTGCCAGCCATAGGTGGCGAAGATCATCTGGATGCCGACATCCATGGCGTCTCTCCCGTGGGTTTGTTGCTGCTATCCTGCCCCCATCCCGCGCCGCCGCGCCAGCCCCGGAACCGCCATGCTGCTGATCGTTCATCACTCCGCCACCGGCGGCACGCGCCAGATGGCCGAGGCGGCGCTGGAAGGCGCGCTCGCGGAAGGCGAGGCCCGCCTGTTGCACGCCACCGAGGCCGGGCCGGCCGACCTTCTCGCCGCCTCCGCCTATCTGTTCGCGGCACCGGAGAACCTGGCCAGCCTCGCCGGCGTGATGAAGGATTTCTTCGACCGCACCTATTACCCCGTGCTGGAGCGGCTGAACGGCCGCCCCTACGCCGCGATGATCTGTGCCGGCAGCGACGGCCAGGGCGCGGCCCGCCAGATCGCCCGCATCGCCACCGGCTGGCGCCTGCGCGAGGTCGCCGCCCCGCTCATCATCTGCACCCGCGCCCAAACGCCGGAAGCGATCCTGGCCCCCAAAACCATCGCGCCCGCCGATCTCGCCCGTTGCCACGAGCTTGGCGCCGCGCTGGCGGCGGGCACGAAACTGGGAATTTTCTAGCGGCCCGTCCCCGCGGCCCGGTGGGGCACCGGCGCCACGCTACACAACGATGTTCACCAGCGTTCCGGCTTGCACGCGCCCACAATCGCCCGAGCATCTTGCTCCAGCAGAACCCGCCCCAGGATCGCTGAGGCCGCCCCTGCGCACTCCCCGAACCCCTAAACCACCCCCAGCGCCGCCGCGCGCACCCGCTCCAGCGGCGCGTCGCCCAGGTGCCGGCTTGCCCGGCCCAGCAGGGAATTGACCCACCCACGCCCGGCATTGCCGCGCTGCACCTCCTGCGCCACATCGCGGAACTCGGCCGCCAGCTCCAGCGCATCCAGCGCCAGCGCCGCGCTGTTGGGCGGCATGTCCTCCTCGGGCCAATGCGGTGCCATCCGCCCCACCGCCGCCCCGAAGCTCGGCGGCCGCAGCCGTGGCAGGCTGCCACCCTCGGGTGCGCCCGTGCCCCCGGCGTGCCGCTCCAGCGCATCCGCGCAGGCGCCCAGTGCGTCCATCAGCACCTCTGTCTTCCGCCGGGCCATGGCACACCTTCCGCAACACCAAACGGCACCAAACGCCGCCGGGCCACGGGGGTTCCCGATCGGCATCGGCTAAGTATTGCTACGAGGGGGCAGCGCGCAGGCGGGCAGGGCATCTTCCGCTGTAGTAAAATTTAACATTGCCGTTGGGCCGCATGCGTCTTGCAGTAACCATTCTGATTGTCGGGCTGATGGCAGCCGCCCTCGGTGGCGCCTGCGGGCTGCTTGACCTGTCCCCCGATTGGTGCGCCGCGTTGGCCGTGGCGGGCTGGAGCCTCGGGCTTCTCGCTGTGGTCGGCATCTGGGCCGCCTCGGCCGTTCGTGGACCGGCCCACAACGCCGGGCCCTGATGCCGCGGCCGCAGGGCCGGGCAAGGATGCTCGGTTGCAGGATTGGCGCCGCGGCGAGGCTCAGGCGAAGGGGCTGCGCCGGGCGACAAGGCGGCCCAGGGCCGACCAGTACTCCGGCTCCCCGCGGGCGAGGCCGCGGGCAACCCGGCTGTAGCGGGCCAGAGGTGCGTTGAACCGGCCGAGCTGCCGCTCCCACCCAGGCTCCGGCAGCGCTTCGGCGGTGTAGATGCACCGCTTGTCGTAGAGATCGCCATAGGTGGGAGTGTCGATGCCGAAGGAGCGCAGGCCGGGGGCAGTCTTGCGCCGGATGGCAAGCAACTCGCCCGCCTGGGTGACGAAGGCGAAGGCTTCGTACTGGCGGAATGCGGGGTTCAGGACAACGACCTGGCCGTTCTCCAGCGCTGCGGGGTCGGCGTGGCAGGCAATCATGCGGCCGAAAAGGTTGGGGCCGGTGGGGCAGAGCGCGTTGATGCCGTAGTTGCGCGTGGCGACGTTGTGGCAGATCGCCTCGATGCAATGGGCAAAGACGGGCAGGCCAGGCGGGGCGCCGATGATGGCAGGGTTCACCAGCCAGGGCACTTCGCTCATGTTGTCGCGGAACACCTGCAGGCGGGTGGGCGCTTCTGCACAGAGGCCAGTGAAGAAGAACATCGACACGTCGCTGTATATGCCGCCATGGGCGTGCAACAGGCAGTAGCGGCCCAGATCCGCACGGAAGGTGAGCGGCCTCAGAACCCCTCCGGGAAGTTCTGCATCATGCTCATGGCTTTGGTGCCAGTCTCCGCAGCATGATACGGATCATAGCCATCCGCACGAAGGCCGCGGCGATGCGGCAATGCCGCTCGAAATCGCGGGCCAGGCGTCGGTTCCGGCTGATCC
>CANHKG010000023.1 GCA_947460455.1 Rhodospirillales bacterium
CTTGGACGTATCGATGGCAACCCGCGTAATATGGTTCATGGACGGCTCCAGGTTCTGCGTTGACAGCGAACTTTGGCACTCGATGCCGTGGGGCCGTCCACCCCAACGGAACGCGAAGCGGTTCCGCCACCCCTCTCATCCACCTCGCACCGTCCAATACAGCCCCCCGCTTTCTACCTCCCTTGCCTTACTCCTCTGTGCCTCTGTGTCTCTGTGGCCACTTTCTTGCTTGCTTCGTACCGAAGCCGCACCAACCACGTCCCTGGCTACGTACGTAGATTTTATTCCTTGCACCGCAGTCAAAGGTTAGTTATAACCCGCGACATGCAAACTCACCCCTCCCCCCTGGCCGACGATCTGGCCCACCTGCGCGCCACCGCGCAGGCGGGATCCGTCCGCCGTGGCCCGAGGGATGCAATCGCGGCCCTGCTTATGGCCTGCCTCGCCCGCCTCTTCGCCCGGCTGGAGGACATGCTCCGCCTCTGGCAATCCGGCCAACTCCCCCCGCCCCCGCCGCCCCGCGCCCAGGCTGAAGCCCCCAACGCACACCCGGCCTCCATCCCGCCCCAGCCCCAAGCGACCCCCTGGTCCCTCTCCGCCTGGCTGTCCGGCCTCTGGCCCTTCCCCCCCACGCCCGAATTCCGTGCGCCGTCACCCTCCCGTACCCAGGCCCCCCGGCCCTCCACGCGCGCCACCTCCAGCCCCCGCGCCTCCCGCCCGGCCCCGGCCGAGCCCGCGCGCGCCGCCGCGCAGCAGGCCGATCCAGCACCGGCGCCCGCGCCGCCCGTGATGCCACAGCACCGCCCCCTTCCCGCATCCACGGCGCCCCATCATGCCCCGCCTCACCCGGCGCGCGCCCCGCCGACATCCCCTCGCGCAAAAACAGCCCCCAGACGAAACCGTCCACCCACGCCCATTTTATTACGATATCGTATCAATAAGCCCAAAAAGAACGGGCCCTGCCGCAGCAGGGCCCGCCCAGAAGCCTAGGAGTCGAACTTGATCAGATTGCGCAGCGGCGCGCCCGACTTCAGCTGGGCATAGCCCTCGTTGATCTGCTCCAGCTTGATATGCCCGGTGATCAGGTGGTCCAGCTTCAACCGCCCCTGCTTCCACAGCGTCAGCATCCGCGGCATGTCCACGCGGAACCGGTTCCCACCCATCGAAGTGCCCTGGATCTTCCGGTCACGCAGGAAGTCCGCCCCGTGCAGCTCGATCTTCGTGCCATACGGCACCATGCCGATGATCGTCGCCACCCCGCCCGGCCGCAGCATCGCGAAGCTCTGCTCGGCGGTCACCTTGTGGCCGATCGCCTCGAAGGAATAATGCACCCCGATCCCGTCCATCAGGTCCTTCACCGCGGCCACCGCATCCACGTTGGAAGCGTTGATCACGTCGGTCGCACCCATCTGCTTGGCCACGTCCAGCTTGGACGAAACCGTGTCGATCGCGATGATCCGCGAAGCGCCCGCAACGGCCGCCCCGTTCACCGCCGAAAGCCCGATGCCGCCGCAGCCGATCACCGCCACTGTCGCACCCGGCTCCACCTTGGCCGCGTTGAACACCGCGCCCACGCCCGTCACCACGCCGCAGCCCACCAGCGCGCCGATATCCAGCGGAATATCCTTCTCCACCTTCACCAGCGCATTCTCATGCACCAGCATCTGCTCCGCGAAGGAGGAGAGGTTGGCGAACTGGTGCACCACCTGCCCCTTCCAGGAATAACGCCGCGCCGCACCCGGCAGCAGCTTCACCTCGGTGTTGTCGCAGATGTTGGGGTGGCCCGTGGTGCAGTTCGCACAGGTGCCGCAGAACACCGAAAGGCACGAAATCACATGGTCGCCCGGCTTCAGATAGGTCACGTCGGACCCAACCGCCTCCACCACGCCCGCGCTCTCATGCCCCAGGATCACCGGAACCGGATACGGGTACAGCCCTTCCATCATGTGCAGGTCGGAATGGCACAGCCCGGCGAAGGCGGTGCGCACCAGCACCTCGCGTGCCTTGGGCTTGGAAACCTCAACCTCTTCGATCGTCAGCGGCTGGTTCGCCTGGTGCAGAATGGCTGCGCGCATGTTTCGTTTCTCCCTTTAGTCCCCGGACTCTAGGGCGCCGCCCAACCCGCCCGCAAGCCTCTCGGGAACAAGGGCAATCGCCGCCTCCTCGGCATTGGCAAAGGCCAGCCGGATATGCCGCTCCTGCCCCGGCCCGAAGAACGGCCCCGGCAGCCCCATCAACCCGCGCTCGGAAGCCAATATCTCCGCCGCCGCCATCGCATCCGGCGCCCCCTCGGGCAGACGGAGATAGGCGAAATACCCACCCAGCGCGTCCACCTGCCAATCATTCACCCCGGCCATCACCCGCGCGAACGCCGCCGCCCGCCCGGCCATGATCGCCTTGTTCCCCTCGCGCCAGTCGCGCAGCCCCTCCACCGCCCAGGTCAGCGCCGTCTGCGCCGCCCGCGGCGGGCAGATCTGCATCGTATCCAGCACCTTGGCCAACTGCTCCCGCAGCGCCCCGCCACAGGCAATCGCCCCCACCCGGTGCCCCGGCACGCAATATGCCTTGGAGAAGGAATACAAATGCACCACGTACTCGCCCCAGTCGGGGTCCGAGAACAACGAATGCGGCGCCGCCTCCCCCGGCAGGAAGTCGCGATACGTCTCGTCCAGCACCAGCCACAACCCGCGCGCCCGGCACAGCTTCGCAAACGCCGCGATCACCTCCGGCGAATACACGGCCCCGGTCGGATTGTTCGGCGTCACCAGCACGATCGCCCGCACCGCCGGCGTGATCAGCCGCGCCGCCTCCTCGACATCGGGCACAAACCCCACCTCGGCCCGGCACGGCAGCGGCACCACGCCCACCCCTTGCATCCGCAGCGCCATCTCATGGTTGAAATACCACGGCGCCGGCAGCATCACCGCCGCCCCCGGCTCGGCAATCGCCGTCATCGCCATCCCGAACGCCAGATTGCACCCGGCCGTGATCGAGACCTGCTCCGCCGAAAACGCCGCCCCATAGCGCCGGGAAAGATCCCCGGCCAATGCCGCCCGCAGCGCCTCGTCGCCGAAGATATCGCCATAGCTCGCCCCCGCCCGCGTCCCGGCCGCCTCGGCAAGCTTGGCCAGCAGATCGGGATGCGGCGGATACCCCGGCACCGCCTGGGTCAGGTCAATCGCCGGCCCCGCCTGCCCCCGGTATCGCGCGGCCCAGGCACGTGCGGCCGGGATCGGGGGGGCGCCAATGGCACGAACAAGCGGGGAAGATACGGTCATGCGCCTATTTTGCACCCCGCGCCGCCAGGACCAACCCCTACCGCACCTCGTACAGCACGTAGCCCGCGCCCTCGGTGCGCCCCACCTCCACCAGGAACGGCGGCGGCGTGCCGGCATCCAGCCTGTCCAGCAGCGTCCCCACCGGCAGGTCCGCCACCATGATGGAGCGCCGCGCCCGCGGGCAGTGCAGCACCAGCTCCGCCCCAGCCGCCCGCAGCGCCGCCGCCCCATCCGTCTCCGGCCGGCTGCGCCAGGCGGTGCGCAGGGTCATGAAATTGCGCGTACTGCGCCGATACGCCGTCTCCCCCGGCTCCATCCGCGACCAGTACAGCGACCCCACCGTGCCCACCTGCGTGCGATAAAGCAGCTCCGGCGTGTCATCCACGTCCGACAGCACCACCCGCCCGGCATGCCCCTGCAGCAGCACCGCCGCCGCCGCGAGATTGCACGCCCCGCGCGGCGCCGCGACGCTGCCGCCCGCCACCACGCCCATCAACGGCACCAGCACCGCCACCGCCAACAGCCCCACGCGCGCCAGCGCCGCCACCGTCTCGCTCCGGCGTGCCAGCAGCGTGGAAACCTGCGTCAACGCCACCGGCAGCATCGCCGCCCCCAGCGCGGCGGGATAGGCGGTCAGCCGCAGATGCCCGAACCCCGCCACCACCATCAGCACCGCCGCCGCCGCTGCCGCCCAGCCAACCACGCTGCCGCTCCGCCATACCAGCACCACCACGGCCACCACGCCGATCAGCCCGGTCAGCAGGAAGGCCAGCAGGTCGCTGATCCCCTGCAACGGCTGCATCTCGGCGATGCTGCCCAGCATCGCGGCATACTCCTCCGGCGCCACCAGCCCGGCCGCGCCACGGAACAGCTGCGGATAGACCGCGAACCACACCCCCAGGGCCACCGCCCCCGCGCCGCCCCCCACCATGAACTGCGCCGCCGGCCGCAACCGCAGCGTCTGGAGTGGCATAGTCAGCAGCGCCGCCACCGTGGTGCAGCCCACCAGCACCACATACACCACCGAGATCCGGTCGAACGCCACGAACCACCGCCCGCCATCCACCGGCGGATCGGCCGCGAAGGCGCCCAGCACGACCGCGCCGAACCCGAACGCCGCCGCCCGGATCACCGCCGCCTGCACCAGCCGCGCCGGCTCCCGCGCCACCAGCCAGCCAAGCCAGGCGAAGCCGAACGCCAGCAGCACGAACGGCACCGCCTCCGCCGTGAACCACAGCCCAAGCCCCGCCCAGGCCCCCAACGCCAGCCCCGCCCCCGGGCGCCGGTCCAGCGGCCACGCGCCCAGCGCCCGATGCCCCCAGCCCGCCAGCATCACCGCCACCAACGCCAGTGCCAGGTGGTGGTGAACCACGCCCGGGATCGCATAAGCCGCCAGCGGTTGCGCCAGCCCGCCCAGCACGGCGGCAAGCCAGAGAAACCGCCGCCCCGCCAGCGGCGCCGCCGCCCATGCCAGCGCCACCCCCATCGCGCCCATCGAAAGCGGCCCGAACGCCGCGCCCGCGGCATGCACCGCCT
The DNA here is from genome assembly GCA_947460455.1 of Rhodospirillales bacterium. Classification (GTDB taxonomy): domain Bacteria; phylum Pseudomonadota; class Alphaproteobacteria; order Acetobacterales; family Acetobacteraceae; genus CAMDGX01. Next base: position 4,815 of record CANHKG010000023.1, read on the forward strand.
CCTTCCACGGCAGGAACAGCCGCAGCGGCAGGGCCAGCAGCACCAGCAGGCTTTCGATCAGGTGCGACCAGTGCAGCTGCGTGCCGCGCCCGCTGCCGTCGCGCATCACTGAGTCGATAACTTGCTGCGATGTAAGGATCTCATCCAAACGGACGAGGCGCATGTAGCTGTCCGGGTTGACCAGCCCCCCCGCCAGCACCCCCGGCAACATGCGGCCGCCGACCACCAGATCCACCAGCAGGGCGAGCCCGAAACAGAGCAGCACATCGGCCCAGCGCAGGTGCCCGGCGGGGGTGAGGGGGGTGCGGAAATCCCGAGTACCCGGCTGTACCGATTCCGATTCGACCGTCCCGGAAAGCGAGTCCAAAGGTTGCGTCACGTCAGGCCCCGATTCGGATTCGTACAGATTGGTACAGCGGTTTTTCGGAGTGCGCCCTGTGGCTGAAAAAGGTGGGATGGGCGCAACAAATGGATTTCATCCGCGGGTATGAGGCGCATTCATCCCTCATTCATCCTCCTGGCCGACTATGCGATGCCCTCCCCCCCGGAGCAATCATCGGGCAACGATCAATGGGGTTTTCGACCAATGCGCATTCTCCTGACCGCGATGGACTCAGCCCAGACCAGCGACGTTGTCGCCCTGCTTGCGTCCCATCGCTTTGTGCTCGACCGCGCCGCCAACGGGGAGGAAGCCCTGCAGTTCGCCAGGCTGTATGCCTTCGATGCGGTGATGTTCAACACCGCCATGCTGGACCCGGTGTGCACCGAGTTCGTCCGCCGCCTGCGCGTCTCTGGCAGCCGGTTGCCGATCGTGGCCATCGCCCGCCAGATCGCCCCGCGCGACCGCGCCCGGCTGCTGGACATGGGGGCGGATGACGTGATCACCCTGCCGATCGATGGCAGCGAGCTGGCGGCCCGCATTCGCGCCGTGGTGCGCCGTTCCGGCGGGTTCACCCGCTCCGTGCTGCGCGCCGGCCCGGTGGAACTGCACATGGACAGCCGCCTGGCCACCGCCCATGGCCGCGAGCTGCATCTCTCGCCCACGGAATACCGCGTGCTGGAACTGCTGATCCTGCGCAAGAACACGCTGGTGACCAAGTCCGCCGTGATGGACATGCTCTACGGCGACATCGACGAGCCCGAGATCAAGTCCATCGACGTGCTGATGCACCGCCTGCGCAAGCGCCTGGCCGCCTCCGGCGTCGGCTCGCTCGTCACCACCGTGTGGGGCGCGGGCTACATCGTGCGCGAAGCTGCCGCGGTGGAGCCGGCGCTGGATCGCCCGGTGCGGTTCGACGCCACGGCGGCGATGCACTGACATGGAGCCGCGCCGCCGTCCCCGGAACGGGACTCGGCGGTCTCGGCTAGGGTCACGCCGGTTGCAGCTGGATATCCGATCGCCCATGGCCCCCCGCCCGCCCCGCCGCATCTGGCCGGCCGCCGCCCTTGTGGCGGCAGGCGTTGCCCTGGCCGCCCCGGCCAAGGCCGCCCCGAGCTGCGACGACGCCGGCGCGCGGGCCGAAGCCGCATTGCAGCTGCCCACGGGCCTGCTGCGCGCCATCGGCCGGGTGGAAAGCGGCCGCCGCGATCCCGCCACGGGCGCCTTCGCCCCCTGGCCCTACACCATCAACGCCAACGGCCAAGGCCGCTTCTTCGATGATGCCGCCAGCGCCACCGCCGCCGTGCGCAGCCTGCAGGCGGCCGGAACATCCAGCATCGACGTGGGCTGCTTCCAGGTGAACCTGATGCACCACCCCCTCGCCTTCGCGCGGGTGGAGGATGGCTTCGAACCCGCCGCCAACGCCGCCTACGCCGCCACCTTCCTTGCCTCGCTGCGCCAGCGCCTGGGCCATTGGGAAGGCGCGGTCGCGGCCTATCATTCCGCCACGCCCGAACGCGGCGAGGCCTACCGGGCCCGCGTGTTCGCCGCCTGGAACCCGGCCGTTGCGCCGCTGGGTGCGGTCCAGGCCGCCGCCCTGCCCGCCGCCCCGCGCCGCGTGACACCGCTGGTGATCCGCATCTCCGGCCCCGATCTCTCGGGCCCACAGGCGCCGATCCGGGTCTGGTCGCCCTCGCGCCCCGGCACCGGGGCGGCGCTGATCGCCATGCCGGCCCCAGTGGCAGCCGCCCTCGCCGCCCCGATCGACAGCGACACCCCGTAATCGCGCCTCATCGCAAGGCAGGCCGCCGGCCCGATAGCCGGCCGGCCCGGTTGCGCGCGGCATCTATGCTGCCGGAATTCTATCGGGCTGCTTCCCCTTACTGATTGACGACTTGCGTGAATACAAAGACGCCCCAGGCCAATTCACCAATAGCGACATTCTGTAAGTCTTTTGAAATCGCCTTTCGCCTAATGTCCTGAGGCCAACGGGCCGGACGCCCAGCCAACGCAAAACGCGCCTGGCGGGCCGCACCGCACCAAACAGGAGAGAGCCAGATGACTAGCATCTTCCAGATCGCCAAGTCCGCCATCGCCGACCGCCGCGGCGTGACCGCCATGGAATACGGCCTGATCGCCGGCGTGCTCGCCGTGGGCCTGGCCACCGCCTTCACCGCCCTTTCGGGCCGCCTGACCAACGCCTTCAACGCGCTGGCGTTCTGATCCCAGCCCGGCCGGACGGCGCGGCGGAGGAGCTGCCGCGCCGTTCCAGCCAGGAATGCCCCACTTCCTGGGGCGCTGCGTGAATCTTTCCTTCATCCATTTGTCGTTCATTCCTTCGCGGGATCATCGGGACAGGATGTCTGCCATGGCCGCATTGCCGATCCTTTCGGAGACGCTCACCCTGCTCGCCGCGGCGTTGCTGATCCTTGCCGCGGGCTGCGACATCCTCACCCGGCTCATTCCGAACGCGATCCCGGCGGCGCTCGCCCTGCTGGGCCTGTCGCTGCGGCTGCTCGACGGTTCCTGGCCCTGGGCGCTGCTGGCAGGCGGCATCGTGTTCGGCCTGTGCCTGCTGTGCTGGCTGCGCGGCTGGATGGGCGGTGGGGACGTGAAGCTGCTGGGCGCCTGCGCCCTGCTGGTGCCGCCGCTCTCGGTGTTCCCCATGATCACGACGGTCGGCATGGCCGGCGGCGTGCTGGCCTTCCTGTACCTGGCCGCACGGCGCGTGGTGCCGCGGCCGGTGCCGCGGCCCTCCGGCCTGCGCCCCAACGGCTTCCTGGGCCGCGCGCTGCGCGCCGAACGCTGGCGCCTGTCGCGCGGGGTGGCCCTGCCCTACGCGGTCGCCATCGCCATCGGCAGCCTCGCCAGCTTCCCGTGACCGCCTGACGACCCGCCACGAAGGAGCACCCAGATGGTTCTGCGCATTGTCCTGTTCGCCATGATGGCCCTCGGCCTGGGCGGCTTCGGCATCATCGCCTGGGTCTCCACGCGCCAGCCCCCCGCCGCCGTGGCGCAGGCCAAGCCGGAGCCGGAAGCGGCGGCCGAGGTCAAGCCGGAGCCGCCGAAGCCCGTGGTGAAGCAAACCGTGCTGGTGGCCGGCCGCCCGCTGCGCGCCGGCTCGCTGCTGAAGCCGGAGGAGATCACCGTCCGCGAAGTGCTGCAGGACGGCCTGCCGGATGGCGCGAGCGCCGATACCGCGCAGAACCGCCAGGCCCTGGTGGGCGCGATGGTGCGCCGCCCGGTGGCCGTGGGTGAACCGTTGCTGATGGGCGACATCATGCGCCCCGGCGACCACGGCTTCCTGGCAGCGGTACTTTCGCCCGGCATGCGGGCCATCACCATCGGCGTGGATGCCGTCAGCGGCACCGCCGGGCTGATCTGGCCCGGGGACCGGGTGGACGTGATCCTGACCCAGGCGCTGGAGGATGCCTCCGTTCCCCTGGGCCGGCGCATCTCGGCCGAGACGGTGCAGCGCAATGCCCGCGTGATCGCGATCGACCAGCAGCTGGTGCAGGGCACGCTGCCGGGCAGCGCCGAAGGCAACAGCGCGCGCACCGTTACACTGGAAGTCACGGGCAGCCAGGCGCTTCAGGTGCAGGTCGCGGCGCGAATCGGTAAACTTTCCCTTAGCGTGCGGTCCTCGGACACCTCCGAGTCTGGGAACGACGCGCAGTCGGTGGTTTTCGCCGCCGATATCTCCGCCGCCTTGGCGCGTCAGCCGACCCAGCTTCGGACGGATGTCATCCGCGTGCACTCCGGCACGTCCGAAAGCAAGGAGTACAAGGTCAAATGACACGCCGGCTCCGTCTCGGCTTCCTGCTCGCCACGCTCGTGGCGGCGGCAGGCCTGGGCGCCGCATCGCGGGAGGCCATCGCCCAGGCCCCCGCCGTCCAGGCTCCTGCCGCCCAGCTTCCCGTGCCCCCCGCCGCCGTGGCACCGCCCGCCGTGGCGCCTGTGGTGGCCCGCGTTCCGCGCCAGACGCTGCGCTATGAATCCGGCACCGGCGGCATCGTGAACCTGCCCGCCCCCGCGGCGAACGTGTTCGTGGCCGATGCCAAGATCGCCGAGGTGCGGCCCGCCAGCGCCACCACGCTGTTCATCTTCGGCGTGGGCGCCGGGCGCACCACGGTGGCCGCGGTGGATGCCGCCGGCGTCTCCATCGCGGAATACGACGTGTTCGTGCGCCCGCCGGTCTATGCCGCCACCGAGGCGCAGGCGACCATCGCGCGCGTGCTGCCCGGCGCCACCATCCGCGTCTCGCCCCAGCCCAAGGGCCTGATGGTCAGCGGCACCACCGGCAGCCCGGAGGAAGCGGCCCGCGCCGTGGCCATCGCCCGCGGCTTCCTGGCCGACGGCCAGGTGGTGGACGACCAGATCTCCGTCACCGGCGGCACGCAGGTGATGCTGCGGGTGCGCATCGCGGAAATCCAGCGCTCCGTCACCCGCAACCTGGGCATCGACTGGCAGGCGCTGGGCGTGATCGGCAGCATCGCGCGGCTGCCGGCGCTGACGCTGAACGCCAATGCCGCCCCCGGCTTCGCGGGCCAGCTCGCCCAGGGCATGTCCTTCAACGGGCTGATCGACGCGCTGGCGCAGGACAATTTGGCCCGCGTGCTGGCGGAGCCGAACCTCACCGTGCTCAGCGGCCATTCCGCCAGCTTCCTGGCAGGCGGCGAGTACCCGATCCCGGTTGGCCAGAACAACGGCATGATCTCGATCGAGTTCAAGAAGTTCGGCGTGAACCTCACCTTCCTGCCCACGGTGCTGAGCGATGGGCGGATCAACATGAAGGTCGCCCCGGAGGTGAGCCAGCTGTCGGACGACAACGCCGTGCAGCTGGTGGCCGCCGGGCTCAGCTTCCGCGTGCCGGGCCTTACCGTGCGCCGGGCCGAAACGGTGGTGGAGCTGGGCAGCGGCCAGAGCTTCGCCATCGCCGGGCTGCTGCAGGATTCGCTGCGCCAGGCCGACAAGTCCCTGCCGGGCATCGGCGAGGTGCCGATCCTGGGCGCGCTGTTCCGCTCCGACCGGTTCCAGCGCAACGAGACGGAGCTGGTGATCCTGATCACCCCCTTCGTGGTGAAGCCGGTGAACGACCCCAACCAGCTGCGCATGGCCGGCGACAACTACACCGTGCCGAACGACCGCGACCGGCTGCTGATGATGCGCCAGACCGGCGGCCCACCGGCCGCGCCCGCCACCCTGCCCGGCGCCGCCCCGGCCCCTGTGCTGGTGCCGATGCCGCTTTCCCCGCCCGGCCGCCCCGGCCGCCCCGGCTTCATCCTTCAGTGAGCAAAACCCCTCCTGTGAGCACCCCCATGAGCCGCACCCGCAAGATGCGCGTCGCCCCGCTCGCCCTGATGGCCCTCGCGGGCGCGCTGGCCGGCTGTTCCGCCACCGACCCCTATGAAAAGGCGGGGATCTGGCGGCCCAGCGGGGTGAACGAGGCCAATATCGCCGCCCAGGTGGCCAACCCGGCCGACCTGGTGCGCGGGCGCGGCGAAACCGGCGGCACCGTGCGCAGCGGCGGCCCGGCGGTGGAGCGGATGTGGCAGGGCGGGCCCGCCCAGCGGACGCAGGGCCAGGGTGCCCAACCCGGCGGCGGCGCCCGTGCCGGCGCGCAGGACGCGACCCGCTGATGTCCGAGGTCATCGCACGCTCCGCCAACGGGGATACCGGCCTGGGCGCGGTGCGCCACGACCGGCCGCAGATCATGACCTTCCTGGCCGATGCGCATACCGAAGCCGCGGTGCGCGATGGCCTGGCCGACCTGCTGCTGGAAACCGCAGACATGCGCCGCGGCGGCATCCGCGCCGGCATCGCCGCGCTGCAGAAGGTGAAGACCCCGCGCATCCTGGTGGTGGACGTCTCCGGCGAGGATGAGCCGCTGGCCGCCCTCGGCGCGCTGTCGGAAGTGGTGGAACCGGATGTCTGCGTGCTGGTGGTGGGCGATATCCACGACATCACCTTCTATAGAGAGGTAACGCGCGGCCTGGGCGCGATGGAATACCTCGCCAAGCCGCTGACGCGCGACATCGTGGCGCGGCATTTCGGCCCCTTCGTGCGCGGCCAGTCCGGCCGGGCCGGCGTGGTGCTGGGCGGGCGGATGATCGCCTTCACCGGCGCGCAGGGCGGTGCCGGCACCTCCATGCTGGCGGCCAACCTCGCCTGGCACCTGGGTGCGGAGCGGCATCGCCACACCGTGCTGCTGGATGCCGACCTGCATCGCGGCACCGGCGCCTTCCTGCTGAACACCGCCCCCAGCGGCGGCCTGCAATCCGCGCTGGAAACGCCGGAACGCATCGATGCGCTGCTGGCCGAGCGCGCCGCCCAGCCGGTATCCGACCGTCTGCACGTGCTGGCCAGCGACGTGCCGCTGATGGACGCACCCGTCTATGCCGATGGCGCCGCGGCCTCGCTGATGTCCGCCCTGCGCAAGCGCTATAACTTCGTGGTGGCCGACGCGCCGTTCAACGGCATGGCCTTCAGCCGCGACCTGATCCGCCAGGCTAACCAGCGCGTGCTCGTGCTGCTGCCCAGCCTGGTCTCCATCCGCGACTCGCTGAAGCTGCTGGGCCTCAAGGCCGGCCCGGACCAGACCGACCGCCCGGTGCTGGTGCTCAACCGCCTGGGCATGCCCGGCGGGCTGCAGCGCCGCCAGGTGGAGGAAACCCTGGGCATGAAGATCGACGTGGCCATCCCCGACCTGCCTCGCGTGGTCGCCAATGCCGTGAACCTGGGCGAGCCCGCCGCCGCCGCCCGCAGCCCGCTGCGCACCGCGATCATGGAGATCACCACGCTCTGCGCCGCCAGCGGCCTGCTGGACCAGGGCAAGCGCTCCTCCGATGGCGCCGAAGCCCCGGCCAAGCGCGGCTGGCGCCTGTTCGGCGGCCGGAAATGACCAGCGGCGGCGCTGAAGGACACAGCATGGCGAACGGAGGACAGCAGTGAGTTTCAGTGCCGCCGGATTTGGCCGCCGCCGCAGCACGGCCGATATGCCCGTGGCCGCCGCCGCCGCCGCGGTGCCGGAGCGCAGCATCAACGTGACCACCGCCGCGCAAAGCGCGCCCCCGGAGGCGATCGCGGAGCTGCGCGTGCTGTGCCTCGCCCGGCTGGAACCCTCCGCCGTGGCCGCGCTGACACCGGAGCGGCTGGCCACCGAGGTGGAGCGCCTGATCAGCGAGATCGCCACCGACCGCCGCGTTCATCTCAACGCCGTCGAGCAGCGCATGCTGGCGATGGAGCTGGTGAACGACATGCTCGGCCTCGGCCCGCTGCAGCCGCTGCTGGATGATGAGCGCGTGGCGGACATCATGGTGAACGGCCCGAACAAGGTGTTCGTGGAACGCGGCGGCAAGGTGGAGCTGTCGAACGTGAAGTTCCGCGACGAGGCGCACCTGGCCGGCATCTGCCAGCGCATCGCCGCCGGCGTCGGCCGCCGCGTGGACGAGGCGAGCCCGATGGTGGACGCCCGCCTCAAGGATGGCAGCCGCGTCAACATCGTCTTCCCGCCGCTGGCGCTCGATGGGCCCAGCATGTCCATCCGCAAGTTCAGCAAGAAGCCGATCGATTTCGAGCGGCTGGTGGGCTTCGGCGCGCTCACCCGGCCGGTCGCCAAGATCCTGTCGCTCGCCTCCGCTTCGCGCCTCAACATCATCATCTCGGGCGGCACCGGCTCCGGCAAGACCACCATGATGAACGCGCTCTCCCGCCTGATCGAGGAGCGTGAGCGCGTGATCACGGTGGAAGACGCCGCCGAGCTGCAGCTGCAGCAGCCGCACGTGGTGCGCCTGGAAACCAGGCCGATGAGCCTGGAAGGCCGCGGCGAGATCACCCAGCGCGACCTGGTACGCAACGCGCTGCGCATGCGGCCCGACCGCATCATCATCGGCGAGGTCCGCGGCGGCGAGGCGTTCGACATGCTGCAGGCCATGAACACGGGCCATGACGGCTCCATGTCCACCATCCACGCCAACACCACGCGCGACGCACTGATCCGCGTGGAGAACATGGTCCAGATGGGCAATATGGGCCTGCCCTCGCGCGCCATCCGGGTGCAGATCGTCAGCGCCGTGAATCTGATCGTGCAGGTGGAACGCCAGCGCGACGGCGGCCGCCGGGTAACGCAGGTGACCGAGATCTGCGGCATGGAAGGCGATGTCGTGCTGATGAACGACATCTTCCAGTTCGTGATGGACGGCGAGAACCACGAGGGCCGGATCGTCGGCCACTACAAGGTGAGCAAGGCGCGCCCGGCCTGCTACGGCCGCCTGACCTATTTCGGCTACGACCGCGAGTGGATGGCAGCGCTCGACGAGGCGGCGGAGATGGAACGTGCCCGGAACTGAGCCCAGCACGCCGCAGCGGACAGGGGGGCGACATGGCCGCCGATAACCGGATCTGGCTGCTGCTCGGCGCGCTGGTGATGCTCATCGGCATGATCGCCACCGGCTTCTCGATCATCGCCGAGCGCAAGCGGCTCGACCGGCTGAAGCGCCGGCTGGCAGAGATCGCCGGGGAGGAAGAGGACGACAAGCCGCAGGAGATGCGCATGCGCATCACCCGGGTGGAAACCTCGGAGGACAAGGGCTGGATGCGCAAGGCGATGGGCGTGTTCGGCTTCGACCCCGCCCATGCCAGCCACTACCCGGTGCCCTGGCTGATCGTGCTGGTGCTGGCCCTGCTGCTGGCACGCCTGGTGGCCGGCATCCTCACCATCGTCGCCGGCGACATCGCCTTCTTCTTCATCCCCGTGGTGTGGGTGTTCCTGGCGCGCGCCTTCTTCAACTGGGTGGATGAGCGCCGGCGCCAGCTGCTGCGCAACCAGATGCCGGATGCGCTTTCCATGATCGTGCGCTCCGTGCGCGTGGGCATTCCGGTCAGCGAGGCGATGCGCCACGTCGCCCGCCAGTCCCAACCGCCCACCGCGCCGGAGTTCGAACGCATCGCCAGCGACCTCAGCATCGGCACGCGGCTCGACCTTTCCCTGAAGGCCATGGCGCAACGTGCTGGTCTTCCTGAATATCAGTTCTTCGCCACCGCGCTCTCGCTGCAATCCCAGACCGGCGGCGGGCTGACCGAGACGCTGGAGAACCTGGCCGACGTGATCCGCAAGCGCGTCGCCCTGCGCTCCAAGGCCTACGCTTTGGCGTCGGAGGCGCGCACCAGCGCCATGGTGCTGGCCGCCCTGCCCTTCGTCTCCGGCCTCGGCCTCGCCGTGCTCAGCCCCGCCTATATCGGCGTGCTCTTCATCGAGGAGTCCGGCCGCAACCTGCTGGGCATCGCGCTGCTGTCGCTCTCCACCGGCATCCTGGCCATGCGCATGATCATCCGGACCAGCCTCAAATGAACCATCCCGTGCTGTTCAGCGTCGCCTTCGTCCTCACCCTGGCCATGGTGCTCACCGGCCTGGCGCTGATGCGCCACGCGCGGCGGGAGGAACGGCTGCGCATGCGGCTGCGGATGGCCAACGGCACCTATGTGGCCCACGCCGCCAACGGCCCCGCCACGCCGCAGGCCGGCCAGATGCTGGCGCGGATGGTGGCCGGGATCGGCGGACGCATCGCCAATTCCGGCGTGCTGTCGCGCAAGACGGTGGAGGAGCTGGAGAAGGCGCTGGCGGTGGCCGGCATGTCTGGCCGGCACGCGCTGGGCCTGTTCATCGGCTGCAAGATCCTGCTGCTGATCGGCCTGCCGCTGGTGGCCGTGGTGGTCACGCAGCAGCTGGACCTGGACCAGATGCTCTCCAACCTGCTGCCCGCGGCCGCCGCCGTGTTGGGGCTGGTAGGGCCAGACATGGTGGTGCGGCGCCTGCGCGACACCTACGTGAAGAAGGTGGAAGCCAGCCTGCCCGATGCGATGGACATGCTGCTGATCTGCACCCAGGCCGGCCTGCCGCTGGAACCCGCACTCACCCGCGTGGCGCAGGAGATCGCCGAGGCCCACCCGCAGATCGCCTGGGAGTTCGAGCAGACCGTGCAGGAGCTGCAGATGAGCTCCGACGTGCGGGTGGCGCTGACCAACCTGGGCGAGCGCACGGGGCTGGAGAGCATCAAGCGCCTGACCACCACGCTGATCCAGACCATGCAGTACGGCACCCCGCTGGGCGAGGCGCTGCGCCAGCTGGGCGGCGAGATGCGGCAGGAGACGCTGATCCGCTTCGAGGAGAAGGCCGCCCGCCTGCCGGTGCTGCTGACGCTGCCGATGGTGGCCTTCGTGCTGCCCTGCATCTTCATCGTGGTGGCCGGCCCCGCCGGGCTGCGCCTGGTGGCGGCGTTCAACTGAACCAGCGCCGATCGTCACCGTGAACACCGTCCGGCCCGCGTGAATTCCCTCCCCGTCACGCTGCCCGGCAGCGCCATGCCGGCAGGCACGGAGATACTCGATCGCCCGCGCGGCGGCGTGATTCCCCGCCCCACCCGCCACCGTGGGCCGATGCCCGGCGATCCCGCAAAATGCGATTCACGTTCACGAAATATCTTGTGAATGCGGTCACTTACCGTTGCATTCTCCGGCCGCCCCGCAGCCCCGAAAATGTTCGCGCCACCGCCCCGCCCCGCGAATTCCTTAACAACTTGTGAATCCAGGTACAGAGTCACGCGTCAGTAGTACATTAGCGTGAATTTGATTCTCTTTGCGCGCGGCGGCGCGGAAACTAAATTGAAAGAAAGCGTTCTTGTTAAGAACCAATCTGGATGATTCTGGAACAGGCGGTCGTTTCCACGACTCAAGGTTTTATGATTCTCCAAGAACAAGGTTGATTCAAGTTTGACTCAAGCACGATTCAGACCGCCGTTTCTGCCGGGATCACGTGCGGAAACAAGCAATTACCGAAAAATTAACAGGGAAGGGCTTCTCTTTCACGTCAACTGATGTTACTTTTTACCGGCCAACCGGGATGCGCAGAATGCGGATACTCATTGCAGAAAAGAATCGGTCGTTTCGCGCCGAATTTGTCGAGCTGGTCACGCACTGCCACCCCTCGTGGCAAATCGTGGAGACCGCCGACGCGATCGAGCTGCGGGCCCGCATGGCCACGCAGCGCTACGATCTCGTCTTCCTCGACCTGCAGCTGCCGGGCCTGCACACCCACTTCAATCTCGGCGCCCTGCGCCAGGACCACCCGCACACCAAGGTCGTCGGCGTCGGCGAAACCAACGACTGCGCCACCATCATCCGCTGCTTCGAGGATGGGCTGGGCGGCTACATCGCCCGCACCTGCAGCGGCATGAAGCTGATCCGCACCCTCAAGGTCATCGCCACGCCCGACCTGTTCATCTCCACCGGCGGCAGCGAGCCGAAGGAGAGCGCCAAGGTCGCCCCACACCACACAGCGCCGGAATTCGTCCCCGCCCCGCTGCGCGAGGTGGAGCCGCCGCACCACCCGCTCACCGCCCGCCAGGCCGATGTGCTGAACCTGCTCGCCGAAGGCCGCTCCACCAAGGATATCGCCCGCCGTCTCGGCCTCGCCGTGCCCACCGTCAAGACCCACCTCGCCGCCGTCTACCGCCAGCTCGGCGCGCGCAACCGCCTGCAGGCGGTGGTGAAGGCCAGCGCGCTGACCGCCCCGCCCGCCCCCGCCGTGCCGGCCCCCACCGTGCCGGCGATGGTGCGTGGCCTGAGCCAGACCGAGCTGTTCGAGCGCACCTTCGCCACCGTCTGAGCCATAGCCCCCGACTGCCCGCTTGCGCGCCCGTCGCGGGCGCGTGATGCTGCGGCATGACCTGGTCCATTCTCGTTCGCGATTCCGCCACCGGTGCGCTCGGCGCCGCCGTGGCCTCCAAATTCTTCGCCGTTGGCGGGTTGTGCATCCATGTGGAAGGCGGCGTTGCCGCCCTGGCCACCCAGGCGCTGGTGAACCCCATGTACGCCGTGCACGCCATGCCCCGCCTGCGGGCCGGCGAGGGCGCGCAGGCCGTGCTCTCCAGCCTCGTGGGGCCAGACCCCATGCACGCCCAGCGCCAGCTCCATATCCTGGATGCCCACGGCGAGATCGCCCAGCACAGCGGCCCCGATTGCATCACCTGGGCCGGCCACGTGGCGGGCCAGGATGTCTCCGTCGCCGGCAACATGCTCGCCGGCCCGCAGGTGGTGCAGGCCACGCTGGATGGCTTCCTGAACGCCACAGGCAGCCTCGCCGAACGCCTCCTCACCGCCATGGAAGCCGGCGAGGCCGTGGGCGGGGACAAGCGCGGCAAGCAATCCGCCGGCCTCAAGATCTGCACCGCCGATCCCTACCCGGATCTGGACATCCGCTCCGACGACCACGCCGACCCGCTGGCCGATCTGCGCCGCCTGCACCGCATCAGCCTGGAACGCTACGCCGTGTTCCGCCGCTTCCTGGCCGGGCGCGACAGCCCCTGGGGCGAATCCGACCGAAGCGTGATCGAAGCCGCCATCGCCCGCGATGGCCGCCCGATCACCTGATTCAATTACTTAAACATGGGGACCAACATGCGGAAATTGCTGCTTTCGTCGGCGTTTGCGCTGGCCGCCCTGGTGGGCATCGCGCCGGCCCAGGCCCAGCCCTCTGCCAGCCACCTGCGCATCGGCCTGGCCGAAGACCCCGACCTTCTGGACCCCACCCTGGGCTCCAGCTTCGTCGGCCGCATCGTCTATGCAGCGATGTGCGACAAGCTGTTCGACCTCGATGAGAAGCTGAACATCATCCCGCAGCTGGCCACCGGCCATCGCTACGAAAGCCCCACCAAGCTCGTCATCACCCTGCGCCCCGGCGTCACCTTCCACGACGGCGAGAAGTTCGATGCCGAGGCCGCCAAGTACAAGCTCACCCGCGACCTCACGATGAAGGGCAGCATGCGGGCCGGTGAGGTCAACGCGATCGAGTCCATCGACATCATCGATCCGCTCACCATCCGCTTGAATCTCAAGCAACCCGCCTCCCAGCTGCTGGCCCAGCTCACCGACCGCGCCGGCATCATGATCTCGCCCAAGGCGGCGGAAGCGGCCGGCGACAAGTTCGGCCTCAACCCCGTCTGCGCCGGCGGCTACGCCTTCGACAGCCGCGTGGCGCAGGACCGCATCGTGCTGAAGCGCTTCCCCGGCCACTACAACGCCGGCAACTACCACTTCGACCGCGTGACCTACCTGCCCATGCCGAACTCCTCGGTCCGGCTCGCCAACCTGCAGTCCGGCAGCCTCGACATGGCCTTCGTCGCGCCGACCGACGTCGCCGCCGTGAAGAAAGACGCCCGGCTGAACCTCACCATGTGGGATGCGCTGGGCTACACCGGCATCAACTTCAACCTCGCCAACGGCCCCGCCGCCAACACCCTCACCGGCCAGAACGCCCTGGTGCGCCAGGCCTTTGAACTCGCACTCGACCGCCAGGCGATCAGCGACGTCGTCTTCGCCGGCATGCTCACGCCCACGGCCCAGGCCAACATCTCCAGCTCGCCCTTCTACGTGCCCGCCATCCAGCCGCCTGGCCGCGACATCGCCAAGGCCAAGGCCCTGCTGGCCCAGGCCGGCATCACCGGCCGCGTGCCGGTGGAACTCACCGTCACCAACGCGCCCGAGGCCCAGCAGGCCGCCGAAGTGATCCAATCGATGGTCGCCGAGGCCGGGTTCGACCTGAAGCCGAAGGTGATGGAGTTCGCCTCCTCCCTCCAGGCCGGCTACAAGGGCGAATTCCAGGCCTACATGATCGGCTGGTCCGGCCGCGCCGACGCCGATGGCAACATGTGGGCGCTGATGCACTCCAAAGGCGCCTTCAACTACGGCAAGCACAACAACCCCGAGATGGACAAGCTGCTGGACGAAGCCCGCGTCGTCACCGCCGTCGCTGACCGCCGGGCCCTCTATGCCAAGGTCTGGGAAATCCAGCGCCGCGACCTGCCGCTGATCTACCTCTACAGCACCCGCAACATCATCGGCACGCAGAAGTCCGTCCAAGGCCTCAGCGTCGTCCCCGACGGCCTCCTGCGCCTGGGCGGCACGAAGTTCGCGCAGTAAGGCAAGGCCAGGGCTCTGCCCTGGACCAGCCAGGGACCTGAGGTCCCTGGACCCTCTTCCGTTTTCCGCCTTCGGCGGGGAGGGGCCATCGAGGCGGTGGAGAGGCCACGCCGGCCCCTCCCCGCCGAAGGCGGACAGAAAATGGGGTCTGGGGCCTAAGGCCCCAGCGGGGTCGAGGGGCAGAGCCCCTCGCCTTCCTTACGGGGGGAACAACGATGCCGCGCCAGATGACCATGGTGGGCTTTCTGCAGGCCCAGAACTGCACCAACCTTGCGATGTCCTGGCGCCATCCGGACAGTCGCGTGGATTTCATGTCCGCCGATTTCTACCAGGAGATCGGCCGCACGCTGGAGCGCGGCAAGTTCCATCTCGGCTTCTTCGATGATCGCCTGGCCTTGCCGGACCGCTACGGCGGCGACCACGCCCATGCCATCGAGCACGGCATCCGCGTGGTGAAGTTGGACCCGGTGGCGGTGCTGATGGCCATGGGCATGGCCACCACCCATCTCGGCCTCGGCGCCACGGCGTCCACTACCTATTACGAGCCGTTCCATGTCGCTCGCCAGTTCGCCACGGTCGATCACCTCACCGGCGGCCGCGCCGCCTGGAACGTCGTCACCTCGCTGAACGAGGGCGAGGCCTGGAACATGGGCCGCAACGAGGTCGCCGAGCACGACAGCCGCTACGACCGGGCGGACGAGTTCATGGAGGTCGTGACCGGCCACTGGAAATCCTGGGAAGCCGATGCGCTGGTGATCGACAAGGCATCAGGCCTGTTCGCCCACCCGGAAAAGGTGCACCGGCTGGACCATAAGGGCGAGCACTTCGCCTCCCGCGGCCCCTTCACCGTGCCGCGCACGCCGCAGGGCCATCCCGTCATCATCCAGGCCGGCCAATCCGGCCGCGGCCGCCGCTTCGCCGGGCGCTGGGCGGAGGTAATCTTCGCCGGCGGCGGGCCCCTGGCCGTGCAGCAGGCCGGCTACAAGGCGGTGAAGGACGAGATCGCCGCCGCGGGCCGCAACCCGGAGCAGGTGCATCTCTGCACCCTGGTCCACACCGTCTGCGCCGCCACCAAGGCGGAGGCGGAGGACAAGATGGCCTACATCGAAACCCTGCCGCTGGAGATCGACGCGCTCTCCCTGCTCTCCGAAGCCCTCAACTTCGATTTCGCCACCAAGGGGATGGACGAGCCGTTCTCCGATGCGGAAATGGCCAGCATCGGCGGCATCCAAACCATGCGCGACCGCGTGGTGCAGGCCAGCGGCAAGAAGAACCCCACCACGCGCGACTTCATCACCATCACCGGCCGCGGCCGCCCGCACGGCGCCGTCGTCGGCGGCCCCAAGGAAGTGGCGGACAAGCTGGAGGAGCTGTTCGTGAACCGCGGCTGCGACGGCTTCGTCGTCGGCGCCACCCACGTGCCCGGCGCCTACGCCGATTTCGTGGACCACGTGGTGCCGGAACTGCAGCGGCGCGGGCTGTATCACACGGACTACAAAGGCAAGACGCTGCGGGAGAACCTGGGGCTCGATATCCCGAAGTAAGCGCGTTCTTTTTTGAAAAAAAGAACCAAAAAACTTTTGTATGATTGCGCCGGGGATAGGCTTGGCGCGATTGGATAAGGTTTTTTGGTTTTCTTACCTTAGCGCCACTGCCAGCGCTGCCAGCACCACCAGTGGCACCAGCAGCGCCGTTCCCAGCTTGCGATGCCCACGCACCCGCAGCAGCCAGCCGCCCATCGGCACCGAGAACAGCACGCCCATCACCCCCCCCCAGATCAGGATGTTGAGCGTCGTCACCGTCCCGTCAGCCAGGCCAATGACAAAGAACCCGAACGCCCCCAGGGCCACGGCAACATTCAGCGCGAACAGCGTTCCGAACAGGATCATGCGCGCATCCTACCCCACCCTGCCCCCCTTGAGCACCCGCCCAACCCGGCGCATCGTTCCCTTCGCCACCAGGAGGAACAGCCAATGGACGACCCCGGCCAACCGGTCGGCTACATGGAGCGAACGCGCCTCTACTACCGCGCGCTCGGCTACAAGGCCGACTACCAATGGGCGCACAACGAAACCGCCCCCTTCACCCCCCTTGCCAAGCCGCTCACCGAAGCGCGCATCGCCCTGCTGACCACCGCCAGCCCGCTCGACGGCTCCAACAAGGATGCCAAGGGCTGGCGCCACGTCTGGTCCGCCCCGGTCGACCCGGCGCCAGATGCGCTAGACACCAGCGACCTCGCCTGGGACCGCGAAACCACCCACACCAACGACCGCGAGAGCTTCCTGCCCCTGGCCGCCGCCGCCGCCCTGGCGCAGGAGGGCCGCTTCGCCGGCCTCACCCCCCGCTTCCACGGCGTGCCGACGGAATACAGCATCCGCAAAACGCTGGCCCAGGACGCACCGGAAACCCTCGCCCGCCTCCGCGAAGACGGGGCCGACGCCGCCATCCTCTGCGCCATCTGACCGGTCTGCCATCAAACCGTGAGTTTGATCGCCCGGCATCTGGAAGAGAACGGCATCCCCACCGTCGTCATCGGCTCCGCGAAGGACATCGTGGAATACACCGCGGTCGCGCGCTTCGTGTTCACCGATTTCCCCCTCGGCAACCCCGCCGGCCTGCCAGGCCAGGCGGAGATGCAGAAGGCCATCGTCGCCCAAGCGCTGGGCCTGCTGCAAACCGCCACCGCCCCGCAAACCACCGAAGCCGCCCCATTCCAGTGGAACGGCGATCCCGGCTGGCGCGCGGTCTACAACCGGGTCACCCCGGAAAACGCGGAATACCTCCGCCAGAAGGGCGAAGCCCGCCGCCGCATGATGCTGGCCAAGAAGCCGCAGACAGACTGAGCCGGAAAGCTGGTCGCAGCCCGCCTGCGACCAGCACCCCGCGGGGCTAAGACAGCCCCAATTCCCCCGCCACCCCATAGCCCTGCGCCAGCTCGCGCAGCTTGGCCCAGGTGGCATCCTCCACCTCGATCCCCTTGGCGCGCCGGTCCTGCTGCTTCAGGTGCTCGATCTCGCCGGGATAGAACACGCCCGGGCTGCCCGCCGCCGGCTTGGTGTCCTTCAGGTATTGCGCGAAATCGGCCACCTCGCGCTTGAAGGTCGCCAGCGGCCGGAACGCCGCCACGTTGAACACCGCCATGAAGCACCCGTCATTGTGCCGCCCGGTGGGGTCGATCCCGAAGCCCAGCCCGGTCAGCAGCCCGCACAGCACCTCCACCATCGCGGCCAGGCCGGTGCCCTTGAACCCCTCCGTGCCCCCCAGCGGCAGCAGTGCCCCACCCTGGCGGAAGCTCTTCGGGTCGCTGGTGGCCGAACCATCCGCCGCCACCACCCAGCCCTCCGGAATCGCCTGCCCCCGCGCCGCCGCGAGCGAGATCTTCCCCGCCGCCACCGCCGAGGTCGCCATATCCAGGAAGAACGGCCCGTCGAGATCCGAAGGCACCGCGATCGAAATCGGGTTCGTCCCCAACCGCGCCTCCGCCCCTCCGAACGGCGCCACATGCTTGGGCGAGCGCCCGGAATCCGCCGTGCACAGCCCGATCATCCCCGCCTCGGCCGCCATCAGCGAATACCCGGCCAACCGCCCGATATGCCCCTGCCGGCTCACGGTCGCCGCCGCCACGTTCGCCGTGCGCGCCTTCTCGATCGTCAGCTTCATCGCCCGCTCATTGGCGACGTAGCCAAACCCCCAATTGCCATCCACAACGGTGGTGGTCGGGCTTTCCTGCACGATGTCCCACTTCGCGCCAGGCACGATGTGGCCCGCCTTGATGCGGTCGATATAGCCAGGGATCTGGATGATCCCGTGGCTGTCATGCCCGGCCATATTGGCCTCGATGCAATGCCGCATCACCGTCTCGGCCTCTTCAGGAGGCGCCCCGGCGCCGATCAGAAGGGCCTTGCCGATGGCATGCAGGCGGGCGGCGGATTCAATCGGCATGTGCGTGTGTCCCTGGCAAAAACGAACGTCTCTCAGTCAGCGCAGCGGCAGGAAAGACTCACCACGGAGCCACGGAGCCCACGGAGAAGGCACGGAGTCGACGCTGCCCCTCCGTGGTTTCTCCGTGCCCTCCGCGCCTCCGTGGTGAACCTTCACTTCCTTACTTCCGCCGCCACGCACTCATCTGCTCGGCCGAAGAATGCACATGCACCACCACCGGCCGATCCTTGATCGCAAACGCCCGCGCAATCCCAGGCCCCACCTCAGCCTCGCTCCCGATCGTGATCCCCTCCGCCCCGAACGCCCGCGCCCAGGCCGAGAAATCCGGGTTCCGCAGGTCGGTCGCGGCATTGTACGGCCGGCCCGGATACCGGTTGATATGGTGCATGGAGATCGTGCCGTAGCTCTTGTTGTCGGACACGATCAGGATCGGGTTCACCCCATACATCCGCGCCGTGGCCAGCTCGTTCCCCGTCATCAGCGTGCCGCCATCGCCGGAGAAGCTCACCACCTGCCGCTCCCGGTCGCGCAGGCACGCCGCCACCGCCATCGGCACCCCCGCCCCCATCGCGCCCACCACGGACGACAGAAAGCTCATCCCCGGCTTGAACCCGATATAGCGATGGATGAACGAGGAGAAATTCCCGGCATCGGACGTCACCGCCGCATTCGGCGCCAGATGCTTGCCGATCTCCACCACCACCTGCGCGAAGTTCACCCCATCCGTGGTGGCCGCCCATTCCGGCGCCATCAGCTTGCGATGGATGGCATTCAGCCCCTCCACCCAGCCGCGCCGCTTTTCCGCGCCCGCCGGCTTACCCTTGGCCAGCAGCGCCCGGATCACCGAAAGCGGCGTGGCCGGAATGCCCAGCTCCGGCCGGAACACCCGCCCGACCTCATTCGGGTCCGGGAACACATGCACGAACGGCAGCTGCGGCTGCGGCGCCGTCGGGAAGGTGTAGGCCTGGCTCACCGTATCCGTCATCCGCTCGCCGAGGCACAGCAGCAGGTCGGATTTCTTCATCTCCCCGATCTGCGCCGCCGGCACGCGAATACCCACGTAGCCGCCATAATTCGGATGCCCGGCATCGAACAGCGCGGGGCGGCGATGCGTCGGGCTCACCGGCACCACCCACTCCTCGGAGAACCGCACCAGATCGGCGAACGCCTCTTCATCCCCCACCGCATCCGCCGCCATCGCGCCCCCGACATACACCAGCGGCCGCTCGGAAGCCGCCAGCATCGCCGCCAGCCGGTCCAGATCCTCCGCCCGCGGCCCCGCATGCACCTTCGGCCGCGGCAGATCCACCGGCGCCTCGGTCACCTCGTCGAACAGATCTTCCGGCAAAATTACCGCCACCGGCCCCGGCAGCCCGCTCTCCGCCACATGGAACGCCCGCGCGATCGCCTCGCTGGCCTGCTCCGGCTCGTTCACCTCGATCACCAGCTTGGTGATGTCACTCAGCAGCCGCGAGTAGTTCTGCTCCTGCAGCGCCAGCCGCCCGAAATCCTTCCGCTCCACCTGGCCGACCAGCATCACCAGCGGCGTCGCGTCATGGAACGCCGAATGGATCGCCACCATCGCGTTGGCCAGCCCCGGCCCGCGAGACACCACCGCCACCCCGGCCCGGTCCCGCAACCGCCCATCGGCCACCGCCATGAACGCCGCCCCGCCTTCATGCCGGCACACCACCAGCTGGATCGAGTTCTTGTCCGCCAACGCGTCCGTCAGCCCCAGGTAGCTCTCGCCGGGCACGCAGTAGATGATATCGATGTCATGCGCCTCAAGGCTGTCGGCAAGCAGGCGCGATACAGTGCGGGCCATGGTCTGGGCGTCTCCCGGAGTTCTTGTCCGGGGATCATGCGTCCGGAGCGTTCGCCCGCCAACCCCGCGCCGGGCGCGCATCGGGAAAGAAAGGGGTCACAGAGAGCACAGAGGGCCACAGAGGGGCACGGAGAAGAATCAGGAGAACGTGTCGCGGAACAAAGCCCGGGGCTCATCCGCTCACTCTCTCTGTGACCCTCTGTGGCCCTCTGTGCCCTCTGTGACCGCTTCGCTTAGCCCCCCTCCACCGCTCCCAAACTCAAGCCGCCACCGCCTCCCGCCCCAGCACGCTGCGCGCCACCGCCTCCGCCACCCGTATCCCATCCACCCCGGCGGAAAGAATGCCCCCAGCGTACCCACACCCCTCCCCCGCCGGAAACAGCCCCTTCGTGTTGGTGCTCTGCAAATCCGCCCCCCGCGGCAACCGCACCGGCGAGGAGGTCCGCGTCTCCACCCCCGTCATCACCGCATCCGCCATGTCGAACCCCGGAATCTGCCGCCCGAACACCGGCAACGCCTCCCGGATCGCCGCCACCGCGTAGTCCGGCAAACACGCCGCCAAATCCGTCAGATGCACCCCAGGCTTGTAGCTCGGCAGCACGCTCCCGAACGAAGTCGAAGCCCGCCCGGCCAGGAAATCCCCCACCAGCTGCCCCGGCGCCTCATAAGTCCCGCCGCCGGCCGCAAACGCCAGGCTCTCCCACTTCCGCTGGAACGCGATCCCCGCCAGCACCCCACCGGGATAATCCGAGGGATCGATCCCCACCACGATCCCCGCATTCGCATTCCGCTCCGCCCGCGAATACTGGCTCATCCCGTTCGTCACCACGCGGCCTTCCTCGCTGGTCGCCGCCACCACCGTGCCGCCGGGGCACATGCAGAACGAATACACGCTGCGCCCATTGGCACAGTGATGCACCAGCTTGTAATCCGCCGCCCCCAGCGCATCGTGCCCGGCAAACGTCCCGAACCGCGCCCGGTCGATCAACGATTGCGGATGCTCAATCCGCACCCCAATCGAAAACGGCTTCGCCTCCATCGCCACGCCGATCTCATGCAGCCGCGCGAAGGTATCCCGCGCCGAATGCCCCACCGCCAGAATCACATGGTCGGCCGCGATCCGCTCCCCGCTCTCCAGCACCACCCCGCGCACCGCCCGCCGCTCATCCAGCTCCAGGTCCACCACCTGGCTCCCCCAGCGATACTCGCCCCCCAGCGCCTCGATCGTCGCCCTGATATGCTCCACCATCGAAACCAGCCGGAACGTCCCGATATGCGGCTTGGCCACCCACAGAATCTCTTCCGGCGCACCCGCCCGCACGAACTCCTCCAGCACCTTCCGCCCGCGATGCCCGGGGTCCTTGATCTGCGAATACAGCTTCCCGTCGGAGAACGTCCCAGCCCCCCCCTCCCCGAACTGCACGTTCGAGCCGGGGTTCAGCACCCCCCGCCGCCACAACCCCCAGGTATCCTTCGTCCGCTCCCGCACCACCTTGCCGCGTTCCAGGATGATCGGCCGGAACCCCATCTGCGCCAGCACCAGCGCCGCCAGAATCCCGCACGGCCCGGTCCCCACCACCACCGGCCGAGCCGCCCCCGCAGGCGCCCGCCCGACAAAGCGATACGCAACATCCGGCGACACCGAAACATGCTTGTCCCCGGCCAGCCGCGCCAACACCCCGGCCTCGTCGGCCACCTCCGCATCCACCGTGTAGCTGAACACGATCGCGGCCTTGCGCCGCGCATCATGCGCCCGCCGCGCCACATGCACCGCCCGCACCTCTGCCACCCCCAGCCGCGCGGCCACGGCGGCGCCCAGCGCCTCGGGCGGGTGGTCCAACGGCAATCGCAATTCGGTCACTCGGATCATGTCGCCGATATAGTCGCCTCGCCCGCGCCCTCCAACGTCCGCTATGATGCACCCCAAGAGGGGGCGCGAACGCCATGACCGAGTCACACCAGGGCACCACGCCCGAATTCAGCACTGCACGCCTGGAATCCTACCTGAAAGCCCGCCTCCCGGGCCTCGCCGGCCCCCTGCGCCTCGAACGCATCGGCGGCGGCCAATCCAACCCCACCTTCTTCGCCAGCTTCGACACGCGCGCCCTCGTCCTGCGCAAGAAGCCCGCCGGCGACCTCCTCCCCAGCGCCCACGCCATCGACCGCGAATTCCGCGTCATGACCGCGCTCAAGCCAACAGGCTTCCCCGTCCCCGACTGCCTGTTCTACGAAACCGACGCCGCCATCATCGGCACCCCGTTCTACGTGATGGACCGCCTGCAAGGCCGCGTCTTCCCCACCTACGAAGCCGAAGGCGTCTCCCCGCAGGACCGCCGCGCCATGTACCGCTCGATGGCCGAAACCCTCGCCCACCTCCACGCCATCGACCCCGCCACGGTGGGCCTCGCCGATTTCGGCCGCCCCGGCAGCTACTTCGCCCGCCAGATCGCCCGCTGGACCAAGCAATACGAACTCTCGAAAACCGACCCAGTGCCGGATATCGAATCCCTCAACGCCTGGCTCCCCAAAAACATCCCCGAAGGCGAAACCACCGCCCTCTGCCACGGCGATTTCCGGCTCGGGAACCTCATGTTCCACCCCACCGAGCCCCGCGTCATCGCCGTGCTCGATTGGGAACTCTCCACCCTGGGCGACCCGCTCGCCGACCTCGCCTTCAACGCCATGGCCTGGCGCAGCCGCCCAGAGCACTACGGCGGCATCGCCGGCCTCAACCACCAGGCCCTCGGCATCCCCACCGAGGAAGAGCACATCGCCGACTACTTCCGCGCCGCCAAACCCACGCCGGGCCTCTGGCCCTTCCACTTCGCCTTCGCCCTCTGGCGCTTCGCCGTCATCTTCGAAGGCATCGCCGCGAGGGTCCGCGCCGGCAACGCCGCCGCCGCGAACGCGGCCGACACCCTGACCCTCAGCCGAGCCTTCGCCCGCCAAGCCATGGAAGCCATCGACGGCCCACCCCCGTACGGAGACAGAACATGTCTGACGCCCCCCTGATCGTCGAAGCGGATGGCCCCATCGCCACCCTCACTCTCAACCGCCCCAAGGCCCTGAACGCCCTCGACATCCCCATGGCCGAGGCCCTGGAATCCGCCGTCCTCGCCCTCCAGCAAAAACCCGACCTCCGCGTCATCATCCTCAAGGGCGCCGGTCGAGGCTTCATGGCCGGCGGCGACCTCAGCGTCATCCAACGCGGCCTCACCGAAGGCCCGCAGGTGGTGGACGCCATCATGCTCCCGCTCCACCGCACCCTCGCCCGCCTGGCCGAGATGCCCCAACCCGTCATCGCCAGCCTCCACGGCCCCGTCGCCGGCGCGGGCATGAGCGTCGCCCTGGCCGCCGACCTCGCCATCGCGGCGGACGATGCGAAATTCACCCTCGCCTACACCCGCGTCGGCACCAGCCCCGACGGCAGCGCCTCCTGGCACCTCCCCCGCCTCGTCGGCCTGCGCAAGGCCCTCGAAATCGCCCTATTGGCAGACACCATCGACGCCCAGGAAGCCCTGCGCCTGAACCTCATCAACCAGGTCGTCCCCGCCGCCGACCTCGCCACCGCCACCCAGGCCCTCGCCCAACGCCTCGCCACCGGCCCCACCCAAGCCTACGGCCGCATCAAGCGCCTCCTGCGCGAAAGCGCCGACCGCGACCTCCCGTCCCAGATGAATGCCGAACGCGAAGCCTTCCACGCCAGCATGCAAACCGAAGACTTCGCCGAAGGCGTCACCGCATTCCTCGGGAAGCGCGCACCATCATTTAATGGAACGTAGATTGATAAAAATTCTTTGGCATAAGTCTTAAATAAAGGTCCTATCTTGAAAATTTTTATTTACAATATTACAATATACGAGATAAAAAATATCGATATAATATTTTTGACTCTAATCTTCCTCCTCTAATTCTATTAGACCATCTCGAAAATTACTGTCTTCTGCATATAGAATAGATCCCACTAGGCGGGGAAAATCTCGAAACAAGAGGGGTTCTATGTCCATTCCATCGTCCTCTTGCCGCAATTCATCCAGTTGATCGCGAAGGGTTCCATCTTCAATAGATTGCCTAATCTTTTCAGCCCAATGTCGAGCCTCAGACTTTACAGCAGCCGATTGCACGGGCCCAGATTTTCTCTTCAGTCGGTCACTTAGATCAAGTACGACTTCGACGTCCCCATCAGCGGCCGCCTCAGAAATTCTGTTAAGTAAAGCATCTCTATCGCTTTCAAATTGACGACGAAATGCACTCTCGAAAAATTTCTCCATTGATTCGACAAGAAATTGCATTTCATTCATGGCATCCTCATCGTCATCGTGTTGCCCATTACATTCTGAGACGAAAGCTGACAATAATAACTCAATAACCCGCAAATCACCTATAGCGAGCGTTTGGACGGACCTCGAGCTAGACAATCCTGGATATGCACCCAGCGCCAACGACAGATGCTGGGCGCATCGGAAAGTCCCGTACTGCATTCTCTGCAAGGTCTAATTTCCAATTACCCCACCAACACCGCCTTCCCAATCACCTCCCGCCCAATAATCGCCCGCAAGCAATCCGCGGCCTGCTCCAGCGGAAACCGATGCGAAATCGCCGGTTTCAGCTTCCCCTCCGCCGCCAACCCCAACAACACCTGCATGTTCGCCTCAGCCACCGCAGGCTCGTTCATCCCAAGCCCCCCGATCCAAACCCCGATCGCCTCCGCCCCCTTGATCAGCAGATGGTTCGTCTTCGCCAGCGCCGGCGCCCCGCCCAGGAACCCCAGGATCAACAGCCGAGCCCCCCAGTTCAAACACCGCGTGGACTCGTCAAACACCTCCGCCCCGATCGGGTCATAGACGATATCCACGCCCTTCCCCCCGGTCAGCTCCTTCACCTTATCCTTGAACCCACCACGATATTCGATCGCATGGTCCGCCCCCTGCGCCAGGCACGCCGCCCGCTTCGCCTCACCGGAGGCCGTCGCGATCACCTTGGCCCCAAACAGCTTGGCGATCTGAATGGCCGAAATCCCGATCCCCCCCGCCGCGCCATGGATCAGCACCCACTCGCCCGGCTTCATCCGCCCCTTCTGCACCAGCGCGTAATACGCGGTCGTATAGGCCCCCCGAAACGCCGCCCCCTCTTCCAGCGAAAGCGCGGCCGGCAGCAGGTCACACGCGGAAGCCTTGCAATTCCCCAGCGTCTTGAACGCCCCATCGGAATGCCGGCTCATCACCCGGTCCCCCACCGCAAACCCCTCCACGCCGGAACCCACGGCGACAATCTCGCCCGCCGCCTCCCCCCCGGGAATGAACGGCATCGCCGGCTTGGTCTGGTAGGTCCCCGCCACCTGCAGCACATCCACATACTGCGCGCCCCGCGCCAGAATGCGCACCTGCACCTCGCCCAGCCCCGGCGGCGCGGGATCAGGCAACTCCCGCACTACCAGAACCTCGGGCCCGCCCAGCACTTCGCAAACAACAGCCTTCATCAGAACCCCCAAGAAAGAATCTTCTTTTTGTGAACAAAAAGAAGCAAAAAAACTTCATTCGTTTGCAGCCCCGGGCATCGAGGCCAGCAAACGAACAAACGTTTTTTGGTTCTTTTTTTCAAAAAAGAACCGCTTGCTTCAATCCTTATCAGGCCCTTTCACGCTCGCATACCCCCGCCCAAACGCCGAATCTCGCTTGGTGAAGGCGTGCTTCACGCCGAACTCCCGCATCGTCTTCTTGAACTCCCGGGCCATCGGCGCGTTGTGCCCGCGCGCATCGATCTCGGCCGCCAGGCGCTGCAGGGTCCGCGCCCCCATCAGCTCCAGCCCCAGATTGATCAACCGCTTGTTGGCACTCAACAGATGCGGGTCCACCATCCCCATCCGCCCCGCCAGCCGCATCACCTCCGCTTCAAGCTGGTCGAAAGGCACCGCCTTCAACACCAGCCCGATCTCCGCGGCATCGGCCCCGGTCACCGAATCCCCCGTCAGCATCAACCGCTTCGCCCACTGCGGCCCAATGTTATACAGCCACATATGCCCCGGCGGCGTGCCGAGGTCCCGCACCGGCGGAAACCCGATCCGCGTGTCATCCGCCGCGATCGCGATGTCGCACAGCAGCATGATATCTGTGCCCACGCCGATCACCGTGCCATGCACCATGCAGATCACCGGCTTGTGCATGTCGAACAGCGTCATGCGCAGCTTCTGGCCCTGCTCCAGCCGCCAGATATCGTCGTCGATCTCTTCCCGCCCGCGATATTCCGGCCCGCGCTGCGCCGAATACTCAGACAAATCGGCCCCCGCACAGAAATGCGGCCCCGCGCCCTTCAGCACCACGCAATGCACCGCGTTGTGCTCATCCGCCTCGATCAGCGCCGCCGCCAACTCCTTCTGCAGCTGCAAACTCAACGCATTGCGCCGCTCCGGCCGGTTCAGCGTGATCACCGCGGTGGTGTCCCGCAGCTCATAGGTGATGGTCTCGTAGCTCATCATTCCCTCCCTCGCCCGGCGCCTGTCCCGGCGTTGCAGGCAAGCGTCGCAAATGCCCCCAAGGTGAGCAAGCCATTCCGCGACCACACAAAATCAACCGCTTGTTCATGCTTCACCGCGCATGAAGGCCCAGCTGCCGCGCCACGCGACGAGGAATGCCGACCATGCGAGTGAACGAGCCTGTCACCAACGAAGAGATCGAAGTCAAAGAGGGCCAGATCCTCGCCTCCCGCACCGCCCCCGACAGCCGCATCGTCTTCGCCAATGAGGCCTTCACCCACATCAGCGGCTTCTCCGAGCAGGAGCTGATGGGCGAGCCGCACAACCTCGTCCGCCACCCCGACATGCCGAAGGAAGCCTTCGCCGACCTCTGGGCCACCATCCAGGCCGGCCGCGCCTGGGAAGGCCTGGTCAAGAACCGCACCAAATCCGGCGGCTTCTACTGGGTCCGCGCCAACGTCACCCCCATCACGGAGAACGGGGAGCACAAGGGCTACATCTCCGTCCGCACCCACGCCAGCCGGGAGGACATCGCCGCCGCCACCCAGGCCTACGCCGCCATGCGCGCCGGCCGCCCCACCATGGGCCTGGCCGATGGCGAACTCGTCCCCACCGGCCTCGGCGCCCGCCTCGCCTCGCTCTGGCGCAGCATCACCGGCCGCCTCGTGCTGGCCTTCTCCATCATGGCCATGATCATGCTCAGCATCGGGGGCGTCACCCTCTACGGCATGAACGATTCCAACGACGCCCTGCGCAGCCTCTACGCTGACCGCCTCGTCCCCGCCCGCCAGCTCGCCGCCATCGTCGACCTCATGCACAGCAACGTCTCCCTGCTGCGCGACGCCGACGACGCCCTGGAAGATGGCAAGCCAGACAGCGCACGCCAATCCACCCGCCAGATCATCGCCAACCGGGACCGCATCACCGCCCTCTGGGCCGAATACATGGCCACCTACCTCACCCCGGAGGAAAAGAAGCTCGCCGAAGACTTCACGGCCAGGCGCGGCGCCTTCGTGCGCGACGGCCTGCAGGAGGGGATTCGCATCGCCGAAACCGGCGATCACGCCGTCCTCGCCCGCCACATCCACGCCACCCTCCTCCCGCGCTTCAAGGAGGCCCGTGAAGCCGCCCTGGCCCTGATCGAGCTGCAGGAACGCCAGGGCCGGGAAATCAACGAGGAAGCCGAAACGGACTTCAACCTGCACATGAAGGGCGCGCTGGCACTCTTCGCGGTCGCCCTCGTCGCCGCCGCCCTGTTCAGCCTCTGGCTCCTCGCCACCCTGCGCCACCCCCTGCGCCAGCTGGAAACCGCGTTCGACGCGATCATCCGCGGCGAGACCACCCAAACCATCCCCCTCACCGCGGCGCGCGAATTCCACCGCACCATCCGCATGCTGCGCGGCATGCGCGCCCGCCTCGCCTACGCCGCCCGCGAGCGTGAGGAGAACGAGCGCAAAACCGCCATCGAGCGCCGCGCCACCATCCAGGCCATGGCCAACACCGTGGAAACCCAAACCCGCGCCGCCGTGGGCCAGGTCGCCCAGCAAACCGCCGTCATCGCCGGCGAAGCGCGGGAGATGAACGCCGCCGCCGAGCGCGTCAGCAACAACGCCACCACGGTCGCCGCCGCTGCCGAGCAGGCCCTGGCCAACGCCCAGGCCGTCGGTGCCGCCAGCGAGGAGCTCAGCGCCTCCATCAACGAAATCGCCGCCCAGGTCGCCCAGGCCGGCGCCGTCGCCCAGCGCGCCGTCGAAGGCGGCGAACGCGCCCAGCAGCGCATCCAGTCCCTGTCGGAGTCCGCCCAGCGCATCGGCGACGTCGTCCAGCTCATCGGCTCCATCGCCGCGCAAACCAACCTCCTGGCGCTGAACGCCACCATCGAGGCCGCCCGCGCCGGCGATGCCGGCAAGGGCTTCGCCGTCGTCGCGTCGGAGGTGAAAAACCTCGCCACCCAAACCGCCCGCTCCACAGAGGAAATCTCGCGCCAGATCGCTGAAATCCAGTCCACCACCGGCTCCGTGGTGGAAGCGGTGGGCGAGATCGGCCTGCGCATCCAGGAACTCGCCAGCGTCTCGGTCGCCGTCGCCGCCGCCGTGGAACAGCAGGCCAGCGCCACCCAGGAAATCGCCCGCAACGTCGCCCAGACCGGCACCGCCGCGGAAGAAGTCTCCCAGCGCATCGCGGAAGTCTCCGCCGAGGCCCAGCGCTCCGGCAGCCAGGCCGCCAGCCTGCTCGGCAACTCCGATGCCATTTCCGCCACCATCGATGCGCTCAACGGCAACATCATCGGCGCCATCCGCACCGCCACCGCCGACGCCGATCGCCGCCTCCAGCCGCGCTACCCGGTCGAGAAGCCCTGCACGATCCAGCCGGATGGCGGCCCGCGCCTCGAAGGCCGCCTGCGCGACATCTCCCGCGGCGGCGCCCGCGTCGAAGGTTTCGCCACCCTCTCCGCCGGCGCCCGCGGCACCCTGCGCGCCGACAGCCTCGGCCGCGACTGCGAAGCCCGCTTCACCGTCAACGAACGCCTGCCAGACGGCACGCTGCGCCTGCACTTCCTGGAGGACGGCCTCTCCGCCGGCTTCCACGCAGCACTCGA
>CANHKG010000024.1 GCA_947460455.1 Rhodospirillales bacterium
AACGCTGAAGCGACAGACGCTCGGCAAGGTTCAACTCGTGATAGCCAGCCATCCCATCCTCCGAGCAAACGCAAACATCAAAGGCGTTGCACCCGGAGTTGGAAACCGCCGTCTTTTTGCTTCTTTTTCTTCAGAAAAAGAAGGCGCTTTCCTTCAGTTGAAGCCCATGAAATGCGGCATGCCAGAGATCGGCGGTGCCGCCTTCAGCCCGATGATGTCCGGCACCGGCCGCCGCGTGCGCGGGTCGTTCGCCAGCGCTTCCTCCAGCGCCGCCGCCACGCGGATCACGGTGGCATCGCCGCCGCGCGGGCCCACGATCTGCAGGCCGAACGGCATGCCAGCCCGATCGCGCCCCACCGGCAGGCTCAGCGCCGGGTGGCCCACCACCGTTACGGCATAGGCCAGCGACAGCCAGTGGAAGTAGGTGCGGGTGGGCTTGCCGTCGATCTCCTTCGGGAACAGCTCCGTCCAGGGCCGCGGGCTGATGGTGATGGCAGGGGACAGGATCACGTCGTAGTCGCGGAAGAATTCCTGCCAGCGCTGGTACAGCTGCGTCTGCAGCGCGCTGGCGCGGGAGACGTCGGCGATGGTGTATTTCAGCGCCTCGGTCATGTTGGCCACGATGTTCGGGCCGAGCTTGTCGCGCGCCGTGTGCCACTTCTCGATATGCCCGGCGACGAAGTTGGTGCTGCGCAGCACCTCGAAGGCGTCATCCGTGCCGGTGCAATCGGGCGTTGCGATGTCGGCGCTGCGGAAATGGTGGCGCAGGAGGGCGATCTTGTCGGCGAACACCTCGCGGATGTGCTGCTCGGTGGGCGCGAAGCCGAAATCGGGCGTGATCGCCACGCGCAGCCCGCCGAGGTCGATCGGCTGGATCGGGTAGAAATCGCCGGGCTCGCGCACGCGCTTGTTGTGGATGGTGGTGGCCAGCGGGTCATGTGCCTGGTTGGTGGCCATCACCGACATCAGCAGCGCGAGGTCAGGCACATTGCGCGCCATCGGGCCCTGCACGCCCAGGCCGGACCAGCCGAGCTTCTTCTCCTCGTCCGGCACCGCGCCCGGGGTGGGGCGGAAGCCGACGATGCCGTTGAAGGCGGCGGGGTTGCGAAGCGAGCCACCCATGTCGCTGCCGGAGCACAGCGGGAACTGGCCCATGGCCAGCGCCACGCCTGATCCGCCCGAGGAGCCGGCCGCGTTCTTGGTCGGGTCGAACGGGTTGCCGGTGGCGCCATAGACGGCGTTGCGGGTGTTGGCGCCGGCGCCGAATTCCGGCGTGTTGGTCTTGCCGGCGATGATGCCGCCGGCGGCGCGGATATTGGCCACCAGCGAGTGGTCTTCCTCCGGCACATGGTCGCGGAACAGCGGCGAGCCCCAGGTGGTGCGGAGGCCCTTCGTCGCCGTCAGGTCCTTGATGCCCACCGGCAGGCCGTGCAGCGGGCCCAGCTCCTCACCGTTCACCACCATCTGCTCGGCGGCCTTCGCCGCGGCGCGGCTGGCGGCATCGTCGCGCGCCACCACGGCATTCACCGCGTGGTCGGTCTCGTCGATGCGGGTGAGGCAGGATTCCAGCAGCTCCACCGGAGACAGCGCGCGGCGGCCGATGAGGCGGCGTGCCTCGATGGCGGTGAGGTCGCAGGGTTCGGTCATCGGTGGGTCCTCAGGCGGAAGCGGAAGGCCGCGCCTTCATGCGGGCGTGGTGGGCGACGATGTTGGCGTTCGCCTCGTTGATCGGTTGGCCGACCTTGGCGCCGAAATCGAGGAAGCAGAACAGCAGGATATCCGCCAGCGTCAGGCGGTTGCCGCAGATGAACTCCCGGCCTTCGATCAGGCCGTTCAGCCAGGTCAGCTTCTCCTGCGCGATCTGCTTCAGGTCGTCGGCGGCTTGCGGGATCACGTGGATGCGCGGGGCGAACAGCTTCAGCCCCTCGGCGAAGCGGAACCCGTTGGCCAGCGGCTCGAGGATGTTGAGGTCCAGCCGGCGCACCCACATCCGCGTCTCGGCCCGCTCCTGCGCGGTGGCGCCGATCAGGGTGGTGCCAGCCGGGCCGACCTCATCCAGGTACTCGCAGATCGCGGTGATCTCGGCGAGCACGAAGCCACCATCCAGCTCCAGCGCCGGCATCTGGCCGGAGGGGTTCTTGGCCATGTAGGCCGCCTGGCGGTTCTCGCCGCCGCGCAGGTCGATGGTGGTCTTGGGCAGGTCCACGCCACGCTCGGCGGCGAAGATGCGGACAACCTGCGGGTTCGGGCCGACCGAGTCATAGAAGAGCATTTTCATTCCTCCCTGAAGAAAGGCCAGGGCTCTGCCCTGGACCCGCTGGGGCCTTAGGCCCCAGACCCCTTAACTCATGCGGGTCCAGGGGCCTCAGGCCCCTCGCCTTAGTACCCCAGCGCCAGCCCGTCCTTGCGCGGCTCGCTGCCGCCCATCAGCACGCCGCGCTTGCGATCGATGAAGATCGCCTGGCCACCGCCATGCGGCCCGCCGGCTTCCACCACCTGGTGGCCGAGGCGCGACAACTTGTCCACCATCGCCGGCGTGAAGCCGCGCTCGGCCTCCACCTTGCCGCCGTAGGGGAAGATGCGCGGCAGGTCGAGCGCCTCCTGGATGTCCAGACCGTATTCCAGGAAGTTGGTCAGGAACCAGGAATGGCCCATCGGCTGGTAGTGCCCGCCCATCACGCCATAGGGCATCACCGCCTCGCCATCCTTCGTGACCATGCCCGGGATGATGGTGTGCATCGGGCGCTTGTTCGGCGCGATGGTGTTGGGGTGGCCGCGGGTGAAGCGGAAGCCGAAGCCGCGGTTCTGCAGCATCACGCCGCTGTCCTTGGCCAGGATGCCGGAGCCGAAGCCCTGGAACAGCGAGTTGATGAAGGAGCAGGCGTTGCCGTCCTTGTCCACCACGCAGAGATAGACGGTATCGGCATGCACCGGCACGCCGCTCTCGCCGGCCGCGGGCAGCACGGCCATCGCCTTGTCGTCGCGGATCAGCCCGGCCTGGGCGTTGAGGTACTGGCGGCTCAGCAGGTGGTCGAGATCAACCGGCGCGAAAGCGGGGTCGGCCAGGAAGGCATCGCGGTCGCGATAGGCCAGGCGCGCGGCCTCGATGTGGCGGTGCACGCGGGTGGTGCCCAGCGGGCCATCGGGCGCGATGCCGAGCTTCTCCAGCATGCCGAGGATCATCAGGTTGACCATGCCCTGGCCGTTCGGCGGGCACTGCCAAACCTCATAGTCCTTCCAGGCGATCTTGATCGGGTCCACGAACTCCGCCGCGGTGCGGCCGTTGAAGAAATCCTCCTCGGTCTGCAACCCGCCGCGGGCGCGCAGGGTGGCCACGATATCGGCGGCGACGGAGCCCTCGTAGAAGCCCTTGGAGCCTTCCTTGGCGATCTTCTTCAGCGTCGCGGCCAGCTGCGGCTGGTAGAACATGTCGCCCACGGCCGGCGGCGGCAGGAAGTAGTCGGCGCCGCCCTTGGTGAGCTTGTCCACCGCGCCAGGCCAGTCGCGGCCCACCTTCGGATGGATCGGGTGGCCCTTCTCGGCATAGGTGATGGCGTGCTGCAGCACGCTGTCCAGGCCCTTGGTGCCGAAGCGGGCCAGCAGCGTTTCCCACGCCGAGATGGCGCCCGGAATGGTCACGGCATGCGGCGAGGTGGCCTCGATGGCGGAGATGCCCTGGCTTTCATACCAGTCGATATTGGCCGCGGCCGGTGCGCGGCCGGAGCCGTTCAGCGCGTAGACCTTCTTCTCCCCGGCCGGGGCATACAGGCAGAAGCAATCACCGCCGATGCCGGTGCTGGCCGGCTCGATCACGCACAGCGTGGCCACCGCGGCCACCGCCGCGTCCAGCGCGTTGCCGCCGGCGCGCAGCACGTCCAGCGCGGCCAGCGTGGCGCCGGGCATGGAGGTGGCGGCCATGCCGTGAACGGAATAGACCGGGCTGCGGCCCGGGAAGTGAAAATCGCGCATCGGGGCCCCTGTGGCGGCGGAATGAGGCGCGGACCGTCGCATTTGTGACACCCCTTGGCAACCGCACGGGGGGCTGGCAACAGGGCGGAACGGCAAGGGGCAGGGCAGCATGGCGACGATCGAGGAGTTCGAGGCGCTGGATATCCGGGTAGGCACCATCGTGGCCGCCGAACCGTTCCCGGAAGCACGCAAGCCCGCCATCAAGCTGCGCATCGATTTCGGCGGGGAGATTGGCGTGAAGCGCTCCTCCGCCCAGATCACCAAATACTACACGCCGGAGGAGATCATCGGCCGCCAGGTGCTGGCCGTGGTGAACTTCCCGCCGCGCCAGATCGGCAAGTTCATGAGCGAGGTGCTCACCCTGGGCGTGCCGGACTCGGAGGGCGCGGTGGTGATGATCCGGCCGGACCTCGCCGTGCCGAACGGGGGGAAGCTGTTCTGATGGCGCAGCACTACTTCACCGTCACCTGGGACCAGCTGCACCGCGATGCCCGCGCGCTGGCCTGGCGGTTGATGCCGAAGGGTCCGTTCAAGGGCGTGGTGGCCATCACCCGCGGCGGCCTGATCCCGGCGGCGATCGTGGCGCGCGAGCTGGAAATCCGGGTGATCGAAACCGTCTCCGTCGTCACCTACGACGAGGAGCAGAAGGGCGCGCCGGTGGTGGCCAAGCTGCCCGTCGCCGCCGGGGATGGCGAAGGCTGGCTGCTGATCGACGACCTGGTGGATACCGGCACCACGGCCAAGGTGGTGCGTGCCCTGCTGCCCCTGGCCCACTTCGCCACCGTCTATGCCAAGGCCGCCGGCAAGCCGCTGGTGGATGATTTCGTGACGGAAGTGAGCCAGGACACCTGGATCCTGTTCCCCTGGGATACGGAGCCCCAGTTCTCCCCGCCCTTGGCACGGCGCGACACGAAAGGGTGATCGGGCCTCCGGGCCCGGCGCGCGGCCAGCAAGCCTCGCCCGGCCCGGCGTGATCCGCCATTCTGTCGGAATGCATTACACATCGCTGTCTATCATTGTATGGCAATCAAGCGGTTGCGCGAAATAATGCGCTTTTGATGGTCGTTTTATTTTACATAAATTCCAACATACATAGGTAATCGTGCCTAGTTATTTGTTTTAATTCAACATAATATCTGGCACATATTTTGCGAAGCGCACGCCGGTTCAGCCGTGCCGTGCACGCATGCATGCGCATGAGGCCGCACCATTGTATTCCATTGGAGGCTTACGTGCGAAATACAATTCTCAAGACAACAACAGCCCTTGCGGCATTGGTGGCCATCGGGCTCGCGGCACCGGGTGCTGCCAGGGCGGACACCATTCAGCTGGGCTTCATCCTCGATGAGTCCGGCAGCATCTCCTCGTCCTCGTGGACCCAGATCACCGGCGGG
Source organism: Rhodospirillales bacterium (assembly GCA_947460455.1). Taxonomy (GTDB): domain Bacteria; phylum Pseudomonadota; class Alphaproteobacteria; order Acetobacterales; family Acetobacteraceae; genus CAMDGX01. The sequence goes on from CANHKG010000024.1 coordinate 5,364, forward strand.
CTCGCCAACGCGATCAACACCCTGATCCCGATCGGTGGCCCGAACACCTATGAGATCTCGGTCGTCAAGTTCGACAACACGGCCGAAGTGGTGGTGAACCGCCAGGTGGTGTCCACGGCGGCCCAGCGTACCGCGGTGGCCAACGCGGTGTCCGCAGCAGCGCAGGGGGGCGGAGTCACCAACTACCAGGTCGCCTTCAACCTGATGCAGACAGTGCTGACCACCGGCGGCAACCTGCCCACGCTCTCCTTCGTGAACTTCGCGACGGACGGCGAGCCGAACCAGCCCAACAACGCCCAGGCGGCCGCGGTCACCGCGCGCAACGCGCTGATCGCGGCCGGCATCGACAACATCAGCATCGAGGGCATCGGCGTGAACGCCGCGGCCGCGAGCTTCCTGCAGAACTCGATCTGCTACCCGGGCCCCTGCGATATCACGGCGCCATACAACTTCCCGGCGCAGGGCTTCTACATCGGCGTTGCCGATGCCCAGGGCTACGTCAACGCCATCGGCAACAAGATCCAGGTGGTGACCCAGCAGCAGGTGCCGGAGCCCGCCAGCATGGCGCTGCTCGGTGCCGGCCTGCTGGGCCTGGCGGCGCTGCGGCGCCGGGGTGCGAAGGCCTAGCTCCCGGGCGCGCGGGAGGGCCGCTGCTTGCGGCTTTCCTGCGCCAATGCGGCGCGCCGATCCCCGGCATGCCGCAATGCTTTACACCCTTCGCATAGTCCAACAAATACAGACACAGTAACGCATTGAATCAACGACTGTTAAGGTTTTGGCATGGTGTTTGCTTTGTTCTATGCCACACGCACCGGTCTCCTGGTCCGTCGCGATGAAGATGCCGTTTGCGGCCCTTCGTCCCCTGGTCCGGTTTGGGGTGCGTGAGACGATTTGAGGCGGGAGCGGGGGCCGTCGGCGCAAGCCGGCGGCCTCTTTTTTTGCGCCGCGCCTCAGCGCCGCGGCAGCGCGCCCATGAAGCGGCGCAGCGGCGCCTCCCACTTCGCGGCATCGGTGCCGGAGGCGAGGTGGCCGTGCTCGCTGTCGATCTCGAAGTAGTCGGCATCCACGCCGGCGGCCTTCAAATCCGCCATCACGCCCGGCGCCAGGCTGGGCGGGAACAGCGCATCGGTGCGCGACAGCACATAGAGCAGCTTCGCCTTGATCTTGTTGAACCCAGGCGTCGCGTCCCAGCCCTGCAGCACCCGGCCCAGCACCAGCAGCGAATGCCCGTCGAACGCATCGGCCCAGGCCTCGGCGCGGGCGCGGATGGCGGCATCCAGTGCGGCCTTCTCCGGATACAGCGGCGCCAGTTCCGCCTCCGCGCCGTAGCGCCGCAGCGTCTCCTCGCGGATATCGGCCATGGTCGCGCGGATGCCGCCGGCCTCGTAGTAGTGGCCGCCATTCCAGTTCGGCGACTTCGCCATGCCCGCTTCCAGCTTGTCCGGCCCGCCATCCGCCGGGCGACGCGGCGCGGTCACCGCCGGCACCAGCCCGTCCATGAAATCGGGGAAGGTGATGCCCCAGGCGAAGGCCTGGAACCCGCCATAGGAGGGCCCAACCACGGCGGCCAGGTGCTTCACCCCCAGCAGGTCCAGCAGCTTCTTCTGCGCCGTTACGATGTCCGTCAGCGTGATCGCCGGGAAATCCGGGCCATAGGCCCGCCCGGTCGCCGGGTTGAAGCTCATCGGCGCCGTGGAGCCATAGGCCGAGCCGATCATGTTCGACGACACCACGAAGAACCGGTCGGTATCGATGGCCTTGCCAGGCCCCACCAGGTCCGCCCAGGACCCCTCGGACGATACCGCCCCGGTGGGGTGCGCGAACATGTGGCTGCTGGTGTAGCCATGCGTCAGCAGCACCGCATTCATCCCGTTGGGGGCGAGCCGCCCGTAGGTGACGAAGGCAAGCCGCGCATTGGGCAATACCTTGCCGCTTTCCAGCGGAAGGTCGCCGATCTGGCCGAGGAGGGTGCCGGGAAGGAGGGTTTGGGTCATGCCGCGATCCTGCGGGGGCGCCACCGCGAAGGCAAGCCGGCTTCACCCCTCCGCCAGCTTCTCCCGGCTCGCCCTTACCCGCTCCACGCGGCGGCCATCCATCGCCGCCACCTCGAACATCCAGCCGCCGAAGGCGATCCGGTCGCCCTGGCGCGGCACCCGGCGCAGCAGCGCCAGCACCAGCCCGGCCAGGGTGTGATACGTGCCGGTGGAGGGCAGGGCGGGCAGGTTGAGGCGGGCCTTCACCTCGTCCACCGGCATCATGCCATCGAGAATCAGCGCGCCCTCATCCTGCTCCGTGCCGCGATCCGACGCCGGGGCCGCACTTTCGGGGTCGCCGACGATGGCTTCCAGCAGGTCATGCGCCGTCACCAGCCCCTCGAAGCTGCCGTATTCGTCCATCACCAAGGCGAGGCCGAGGTCGTCGCTGCGCAGCCGCTCCAGCGCATCCAGTGCCGTGACGGTATCCGGCATCACGATCGGCTGGCGCAGCGCCGCCCCGATCGCCAGCGGCCGGCCATCCAGCACCGCGTCCAGCAGCGTTTTGGCCTGCACCACGCCCACCACATTGTCCACGCTGCCGTTGCACACCACGAAGCGCGAGCGTGGCCAGCGCTTCAGCGCGGCGGCGATTTCCGACTGGCTGTCGGTGATGTCCACCCAGGCCACCTCGTTGCGCGGGGTCATGATCGCGCGCACCGGCTTGTCGGCCAGGCGCAGCACGCGCTCGATCATGTCGCGCTCTTCGGTCTCCAGCACGCCGGTCTGCTCGCCTTCCACCAGCAGCGCCTTGATCTCCTCTTCGGAGACGGTCTGCTGCCCGGTGCTGTGGATGCCGGCCAGATGCATCAGCAGGCGGGAGGACAGGCCGAGCAGCCACACCACCGGGGCGGCGGCGCGCGCCAGCCATTCCAGCGGGGCGGCGGCGTGGCAGGCCAGCCGCTCCGGGTTCTGCAATGCGATCTGCTTGGGTACCAGCTCGCCGATCACCAGCGAGAAATAGGTCAGCACCACCACCACCAGCGTGACGGCCAGCGTATCGGCGAAGGGTGCCAGCAGCGGGATGCCTTGAAGAACAGGCGTGAGTGAGGCGGCCAGCCGGGCACCACCGAAGGCGCCGGAGAGAATGCCGATCAGCGTGATGCCCACCTGCACCGCGGGCAGGAAGCGCTGCGGATCCTCCGCCAGGCGGCGCGCGCGATCGGCGCCGCGAACCCCCTGGGCTTCGAGGATGCCGAGGCGGCTGCGGTTGGATGAAGCCAGTGCCATCTCGCTGAGGGCGAAAAACCCGTTGAGCACGATCAGCAGGAAGATGACGAGGATATCGAGCGCGGCGGCCATTCCCTCGGGGTCCAGCGGCAGGGCAGAACCCTATACAGGATATCGGCCGCTGGCCCCAAATCGTTGTCGCGCAGGGCTGGTTCAGGCCGCCTTGAGCGAGGTCACGAAGCCGGCCACCGCGCGCTGCAGCGTGGCGGCCTGGGTGGAAAGCTCCGTGGCGGCCTGCAGCACGGTGGCCGCGGCATGCCCGGCCTCGCCCGCGCCCTGATGCACGCCCGCGATCGTGGAACCGACATCACCGGTGTGGCGCGCCGCCTCGTGCACGTTGCGCGCGATCTCGGCGGTGGCCGCGCCCTGCTCCTCCACCGCGGCGGCGATGGCGGTGGAAATGCTGCGGATTTCGCCGATCACGGCCGCGATGCCCTGGATCGCGCCCACCGTCTCCTTTGTGGCGGTCTGGATATGGCCGATCTGGCGGCCGATCTCCTCGGTGGCCCGTGTGGTCTGGGTGGCCAGGGCCTTCACCTCGCTGGCCACCACCGCGAAGCCCTTGCCGGCCTCCCCGGCCCGCGCCGCCTCGATGGTGGCATTCAGCGCCAGCAGGTTGGTCTGCCCGGCGATGGAGCCGATCAGCCCCACCACGTCGCCGATCCGCTGCGCGGCATCCGACAGGCGGCCCACCACGCCATCGGTGCGCTCGGCATCATCGGCCGCGCGCGCGGCCACCTGGGTGGCCTGCGTCACCTGGCGCGAGATCTCGGAGATCGAGGCCGAAAGCTCCTCCGCCGCCGCGGCCACGGTCTGCACGTTGCCGCTGGCCTGCCCGGCCTGCTCGGCGGCGGCGGCGGCGCGGCTGGAGGTATCGCCGGCGATCGCATCCAGGTTCTCCGCCGTGGCCTGCAACTCGGTGGAGGCCCCGGCGATGCCGGTCACCAACCCGCTGGCCTCGCCGATGAACGCCTCGGAGGCCCGGGCCATCTGGTCCGTCCGCGCCTTCGCCTCGGAGGCGGCCTTGCCGTCGAGATAGACGGAGATCGCCACGTCCATGTCCATCATCACCGCCGTGGTCACCGCGGCGGCGGTCTCGGCGGTGCGGGTGGGGCTCATCCGGTGGGCCTTGGCGGCCAGGCGGATCAGCTTGTCCAGCACGTGGTTGTAGCCGGCGATGTACCAGCGCGGCTCCAGCCCGATGCGGGCATGCACGTCGCCGATGGTGCGCACGCTGGCATGGTAGTCGTCGTCGAAGGTGCCGGAGAACAGCCGCGCCCAGTGCCGCCCCTGCGCCGCCTTCAGCCCATCCACCCGCGTGCCGATCATCGTGGCCAGCGCTGGCACGCTGCGGGCATGGGCGTAGAAGGAATCGAGGATCTCGGGCAGCGCCTTTTCCACATGCGGCCAGAAGGCCCGCAGCGCCGCGCGGGTTTGCGGCGTGATGCCCATGAAGGCCACGCGTTGCTGCCAAGCGTCCAGTTTCGGATCCATGCTTATCGTGCCTCCCGGAGCGGTAAGCGACCGTGCGGCACAAGGATTAACCGGGTGTCACTCAGCGTGGCAGAGCACCTGTGGGCGCGAAAAATCTCTTCTCAAGAGACGTTTTACCATTCATTAATCTTGTGTCTCAGGAGCCATTCGATGTCCGACATTTCCAGCGCCCGCATCATTCCCTTTCCCAGCCGGCCCGCGCCCAATGCGGCCACACCCGGTTCGGCCGCGCCCAGGCCTGCAGCGCCCAGGCCTGCAGCGGTCGTGCCCGATCATCCCCCCGAAATGGACAACCCCACCGAGCGCCTGCAGCGCGCCCTGGCCGCGCTGGAGCGGGCCGTGGCGGCGCAGCGGGAGGCGGTGGGCCAGTGGCGCGGCGCGCTGCAGGGCCTGCGCGGCAACGTGGAGGCGCTGCGCGGTTCGCTCACCGAATACGACCAGAGCCTCGGCACGCTGCGCGGCCAGGTGGACCAGGTGAACCGCACCGCCCGCGGGCTGGAATCCTGGGCCGACGGTGCGCTGGAAGTGGCGCGCGCGAAAGGCGATCAGCCGAAGTAGCCGGTGATCTCCCCGGTGGGCAGCGAGGTGTCGATGTAGCCCATCGTGCCGCCCTGCTGCACTTCGCGCGCGGCCAGGATCAGCCCGGTCATCGCGGCGCGATACAGCGAGGTGGCGAGGCTCACGCGCCGCACGCCGCAGGCGGCCAGCGCCGGCACGGTGTGGGAACGCTTGGGGATTCCGGCCATGAAGTTGAACGGCTTATTCAGCGCGGCGCAGACGGTACGCACGGCATCGAGGTCCGTCACCCCCGGGGCCATCAGCACATCCGCCCCGGCGGCTTCATAGGCCTGCAGGCGGCGGATGGTGTCATCCAGGTCCGTCACGCCGCGAAGGTGGTTCTCGGCGCGCGCGGTCAACACGAAGCCGGTGCCGCGCACTGCTTCCGCCGCGGCAGCCACGCGGGCCACGGCGAGGTCGAAATCGTAGATCGGGCGGGCCGCGTCCCCGCTGGCATCCTCGATCGAGCCGCCGGCGAGGCCAGTGGCCAGCGCCAGGCGGTAGGTCTCGGCGGCCTCCGCGGGCGAATCGGCGAAGCCCTTTTCCAGGTCGGCCGAGACCGGCAGGTCGGTGGCGGCCACCACATCGCGGGCGTGCTGCAGCGCTTCCTCGCGCGTCACCTGCCCGTCGCGGCGGCCCAATATGCCGGCGCTGGCGCCGCTGGAGGTGGCCAGCGCGGGGAAGCCGAGCCCGGCCAGCACTTTGGCGGAGCCGGCATCCCAGGCATTGGCGATCACGAAGCACCCGCTCTCATGCAGGGCGCGGAAGGTGGCGATCTTGTCCTGCTGCGTGGCCATGGCGGCGGTCCTCTCTATTTTGGTCAACCTCGCGCGCGGCGGTGGCGGCGGCAATCTCCACCCGGTGCCGCAACGGCCAGACCACTCCTTGCCCAGGCGGGATGGCATGGTATCCCTGGCACCAGGAGGGCCCGCCGATGACCAAGGCCGAGATGATGCAGGCGCTGCGCGCCGCCCGCGTGGTGCCGGTGGTGCGCACCAGCACCGCCGCCCACGCCGCCACCGCCGTGCGCTGGCTGCGCGAGGCTGGGCTGCGCATCTTCGAACTCACCATGACCATCCCCGACGCGCCGGCCCTGATCCGCGAGCTTTCGGCCGACAAGGACCTGCTGCTGGGTGCCGGCACCGTGCCCGATGCCGCCACCGCCGAGATCTGCCTGGCCGCCGGCGCTCGCTTCGTGGTGGCGCCCTGGACCGACCCGGCCCTTGCCGCCCCGTGCCGCGCCGCCGGGGCGCTGCTGATGCATGGCGCGCTGACGCCCACCGAGGTGCGCGCGGCGCTGGCGGCCGGGGCGGATGTGGTGAAGATCTTCCCGGCCTCCTCCGTGGGCGGTCCCGGCCACATCAAGGCGCTGCGCAGCGTGTTCCCCGGCGTGGATTTCTGCCCCACCGGCGGGGTGGAGCCGGGCAACGTGGCGGCCTACCTCGCCGCCGGGGCCAGCTTCGTCGGCATGGGCGGGGCGCTGGTGGATGAGAAGCGCATCGCCGCCGGGGACAAGGAGGCGATCCAGGCCGCTGCGAGGGCGATCCTGTGACGGACATCGTTTGCATGGGCGAGCCGCTGCTGGAGTTCAACCAGCAGCCCAGCGGCCCCGATGGCCGGCGGATGTATCTGGAAGGCTTCGGCGGCGACACCTCCAACGCCGCCGTCGCCGCCGCGCGGCAGGGGGCGAATGTGGCGTACCTGACTGCTGTCGGGCAGGACGTGGCGGGGGAGCGGTTCCTCGACCTGTGGCGCGGCGAGGGCATCGATGTCTCCGGGGTGCGGCTTTCGGGCGAGCGGCCGACCGCCGTTTACTTCGTGACCCATTCGGCCGCGGGCCATGCCTTTCTCTATTATCGCAACACATCGGCCGCCGCCGGCTATGGGCCGGGTGACGTGGATGCCGCGAAGGTGCGGGGGGCGAAGGTGTTCTACGCCTCCGGCATCTCACTCGGCATTTCTGCCTCGGCCGCTGATGCGGTGTTCCATGCCATCGATCTGGCCCGCAGCGCCGGGGCAATCGTGGCGTTCGATACCAACTACCGCCCGCGCCTGTGGCCGGCCGCACGCGCTGCGGCGGTGATCCATGCCGCGATCGGGCGGGCTGATATCGCCTTTCCGGGGCTGGAGGATGCCCAGGCGCTGACGGGGCTTTCGGAGCCCGATGTGATCGCCGATTTCTACCTGCGCATGGGCCCGCGCCTGGTGGTGCTGAAGATGGGTGACCAGGGCGCGCTGGTGGCGACGCCGGGCACTCGCCTGCGTATTCCGCCGTTTCCCTGCACGCCGGTGGACGCCACCGGGGCGGGCGATGCCTTTTGCGGCAGCTTCCTGGCCCGCACCGTGGCCGGCGATTCGCCGGAGCAGGCTGCCCGCTATGCCGCCGCCTGCGCCGCGCTGAAATGCCAGGGCTATGGCGCCGTTGCCCCGATCCCGACTGCGGCCGAGGTTCGTGCCGCCATGGAGGCCGCATGCTGGTAACCGAACGCTTGATGCTCCGGCCCTGGTGGGATGATGACTGGGAGCGGATGGCCGCGATCAGTGGCGATCCCGAGACGATGCGCTACTACCCCGCGCCGCTGACGCGCGAGGAATCGGACCGGGCGATGGCGCGCATGCTGGTGCAGATGATGCAGGACGGCTTCGGGCCGTTCGCGGTGGAGGCGCCGCGCGTCTCGCCGTTGATCGGGCGCGTGGGCGCCCGACGGGTGAAGACCGGGCTGCCGTGTGCGCCCTGCGTGGAAGTGGTGTGGCGTATCGGCAAGGAATGGTGGGGCCAGGGCTATGCCACCGAGGCGGCGCGTGCGGCGATCAGCGAAGTGTTCGAGGTGCACGGCGTGCCGGAGGTGGTGGCCGTGACAGCGGTGCAGAACAAGCCTTCCATCCGGGTGATGGAGAAGCTGGGCATGGTCCGTGACCCCGATGGTGATTTCGATCACCCCGACGTGCCGGAGGGGCATGAACTCAGGCGCCACGTGCTCTACCGGCTGAAGCGGCCGGCGGGTGGCGTGCCGGTCTGGAGCCGCTAGCGGCGCTCGGCCGTTGCCGCCCAGGTAACGGCCGCGATCACCACGGCGCCACCGATCAGCGTGAGGGTGCCGGGGTCTTCGCGGAACACCAGCCAGACCCAGATCGGCGCCAGCACGGCTTCCAGCACCGAGATCAGCCCGGCATCGGCCGAGGGGATCAGGCGGATGCCGGTGGTGAACATGATGAGCGCCAGGCCCATCTGGAAGATGCCGAACACGGCCAGCAGCGCCATGTCCGTGGCAGGCACGGAGAATTTTGCCATCGGCGCGCTGACCAGGGCGACGACGAGGACGCCCAGCAGGGTGGCTTCCGTGGTGGGCACGTGGCGTTCCATGCGGGCGAGCACGACGGTGAGCGCGTAGGTGAGGCCCATCACCGCCGAGATCAGGTTGCCCCACATCCGGCCGGCGTCACCGGAGCTTGAGACGATCAGGCCGACGCCGAGCATGGTGAGCGCGATGGCGATGGCGGTGCGGCGGGTGACGCGCTCGTGCAGGAAGAAATAGGCGAGCACGGCGGCGAACAGCGGGGCCGCGGCCTGGAAGACGAGTACGGCGGCCACCGTGGTGAGGGCCAGTGCGTTGATGAAGCAGATCATCGAGGCGGCGAAGCACAGGCCCATGGCGACGCCGACGCGGCCGAGGCGGCGGAAGCCGTTGGTCCAGCGCGTGCCGTCGCGCCAGACCAGGTAGGCGAGCAGGCTGGCGGCGGCGAAAACGGAGCGCCAGAACAGCGTGGTCCAGGGATCGACATCCACCCAGCGCGCCAGCACGCCGGCGGTGCTCCAGACCACGATGGCGCCGGTGACGAGCAGGGCGCCGCGGCGGTAGTCGCTGGCGGAGACCGGTTGGGTGGCGACGGACATGGGGTTCCCTAGCCCGTCGCCTGCCCGGTGGGAAGGCTCAGCGCCAGGGCTCGATCAGCACCTTGGCGTGGGTTTCGGGGTTGGCGAGGTCGGCGAAGGCCTGCTTGACGCCATCGAGGCCGATGCGGCCGGTGATGAGGGGGGCGACGTTCAGGCGGCCCTCGGCGATGTATTGCAGCGTGTCTGCGAATTCCTGGGCGGTGTAGGCCAGGACGAACTGCAGGCTGAGCTGCTTCACGATGCCGAAGAAGGGATAGGAGCTGTCGGGCTCCATGCAGACGCCGACGACGACGATGCGGGTGCTGGCGGGCGCGCCCTCCATAATCTCGTTGATCACGCCGGGGACGCCGACGCATTCGAACACCACGGCTGGGCGGCGCTTGGGGCCGGTGCCGAAGAGGGCGGCATAGCGGCTGGAATCGAAGCCCGGCGGGGTGATGCTGTCGGACAGTTGGGCGTAGGGGCTGGCCTGCTTGGGGTCGATCACGATGTCCGCGCCCATCTGGCGGGCGAGGTCGCGGCGACGGGGGGAGAAGTCTGACGCGATGATGGGGCTCACGCCGCGCATCTTGAGGGCGGCGATGACGGCGAGGCCAATGGGGCCGCAGCCGACGACCAGCGCCACGTCATCCGCGCGCAGGTTGGCGAAGTTCACGGCGTGGACGCCGACGGCCATGGGTTCCACCAGGGCGGCGTGGTCCGGGTTCATGCCGGCGGGCACGGGGAGCAGCATGCGCTCGGCGAGCGGGATGTATTCGGCGTAGGCGCCGGCGATTTCCGGGTTGTAGCCGAGGCCGTGCACGGTGGTGCCGGCGATGGTCATGGGCATGGAGGTGACCATGGTGCCCGGGGCGAAGCGGCCGGTGGTGCCGGGGCCATAGCTGACGATCTCGCCGACGAATTCGTGGCCGAAGACCACGTCCTTGTCGGGGGAGATGGTCCAGCGGCTGCCGCCGCGGCGGGAGAGTTCGGCGAACTGCTCCGGGAACTTGGCGGCGTGCAGATCGGAGCCGCAGATGCCGCAGGCGCGGGTGCGGACGAGGACCTGACCTTCCTGGAGGACGACATCGGGAATGGTGTCGACCACCAGATCACCCTTGCGGAATACCGCGGCGCGCATGGCATAACCCTTTCTTGGACGGCGCAGCCTACCAGAGTGCGCGCCGGTGCAGAAGGAGACGGGATGATGAAACGCCGCAGCTTCCTTGCCGCTTCGGCCGCCGCGCTGGCGGCACCGAATGTGGCCCGTGCGCAGGGGCGTTCGGTGCTGAAGATTATCCCCGAGGGGGATCTGGCGATCCTGGATCCCGTGTTCACCACGGCCACGGTGGCGCGCAACCATGGCTATGCGGTGTTCGACACGCTGTATGGGCAGGATGACAGCTACGTGGTGCGGCCGCAGATGGTGGCCGGGCATGTGGTGGAGAATGACGGCAAGCAGTGGACGCTGACGCTGCGCGACGGGCTGAAGTTCCATGATGGCGAGCCGGTGCGCGGGCGGGATGCGGTGGCGAGCATAAGGCGGTTTTCGCCGCGCGATGCGTTCGGGCAGGCGCTGATGGCGGCGACCGACGAGTTGAGCGCGCCGGATGACAAGACGATCCGGTTCCGGCTGAACAAGCCGTTCCCCTTGCTGCCGAATGCGCTGGGCAAGACCGGCACGCCGATGCCCTGCATCATGCCGGAGCGGCTGGCGATGACCGATCCGAACCGGCAGGTGACGGAGATGGTGGGCAGCGGGCCGTATCGGTTCGTGACCAATGAGCGGGTGCCGGGCAGCCGGGTGGTGTACGAGAAGTTCGCCGGCTACGTGCCGCGGGCGGATCAGCCGGCGACGTTCACCTCCGGCCCCAAGGTGGCGCATTTCGACCGCGTGGAGTGGCATGTGATCCCCGACAGCGCCACCGCGGTGAACGCGCTGGTGAACGGGGAGGTGGACTGGGTGCAGAATCCGGCGACCGACCTGATGGAGGTGATCCGCAAGAACCCCAGGCTGGCGACGCTGCCGGATGTGATCGGCGGGATTGCGGTGATGCGGTTCAACCATTTGCTGCCGCCGTTCGACAACCCGCTGCTGCGCCGCGCGCTGCTGGGGGCGATCGAGCAATCCGAGTTCATGACGGCGGCGATGGGTGAGGACAAGACGCTGTGGAAGGACCGGGTGGGGCTGTTCACCCCGGGGACTCCGCTGGCGAGCGAGGCGGGGCTGGAGCCGCTGATCGGCAAGCGGGACCTGGCCAAGGTGCGGGCCGACATCGCGGCGAGTGGCTACAAGGGCGAGAAGATCGTGATGCTCGGGGCCGTCGATTATCCGGCGACGAACGGGCTGGCGCTGGTGGGGAGCGATCTGTTCAAGAAGCTTGGGCTGAACGTGGATTATCAGGCGGTGGACTGGGGGACGACGATCCAGCGGCGGGCGAACAAGGGGCCGATCGACCGCGGCGGGTGGAACATCTTCTATACCTACCTGACGGGGACCAACAATTTCGACCCGGCGGCAAACCTTGGGCTGCGGGCCAATGGCGACAAGGCGTGGTTCGGGTGGCCCGACAATCCGAAGATCGAGGCGCTGCGGGCGGCGTGGTTCGATGCGCGGGACATTCCTTCGCAGAGGAAGATCTGCGAGGAGCTGCAGGTGGAGTTCATGAAGGCGCCGGCGCATATGCCGCTGGGGATCAATTTCGGGCCGACGGCGTTCAGCAAGGCGTTGAGTGGGGTGCGGATGGGGTTCCCGCAATTCTATGACGTGAAGCGGGCGTGATTTAGATACGATAACGCAACAAAATCGGCGTGCGGCGGCGGAGCGGGGGAGGACCCCGTTCCGCCGTTTTCGTTTGTGCGGGCCGGCGCGGGCGGGGTGGGTCGCGGGCCTGGCACGGGCGGGCGGGGGGCATGCGGGCGGGGCGCGACGGGTTGCGCGGCGGGGGGCGGTGGGCGAGGGCGATGATGATTTCATCGGCGCCGCGGGCGCGGGTGGGGAGGAGGACGGACTCGTCCTGTTCGGTGGTGGCGGCCAGGGTGGCGAGGATTTCGCGCAGGCGGGGGGAGAGGGAGAGCGCGCGGGCGAGGCCGGCGGCGTGGGGGGAGCGGGCGAGGAGCAGGGCGAGGAGGTGCAGGAGGATCAGCTGCAGCGGGCCCGGAATGCGGACGCAGTTCTCCCACCCGGCCACGGGGGCGCGGTCGAGCGGGCTGGCTTGCAGCTGGGGCTCTGTGGGGATTTCTGACATGCAGATATACTAACATCGATGGTCGCGTCGGTGCAAAGGATTTTTTTTCGGCAGCGGGCGTTTTTGATGCGCGGTGGCGGATCCGCTTCGCGATCCGCTCTACGAGGGGGATGTCAGAGGTTGAAGTGGTCGCGGATGCGCTGGGCGGTTTCGGTGGGGGTGAGGGTGGCGGTGTCGATTTCCAGATCGTAGGCGACGCCCTGGTGGACGCGGCCCCATTGCCAGCGGGCGAGGCCGAGTTCGCGGTCTCCGCGGGCTTTCTCGCGGGCTTCGAGGATATCCAGCGGGGCGTGCAGGGCGACGAGGTGGAGGCGGTAGGGGGCGAGGAGGGTTTTGTAGGTTTCGACCTGGTCGGGGGAGGTGAGGACTTCGTCCAGGATGAGGTTGTTGCCCTGGGCGGCGAGGGCGACGACGGCGTGGCGCATGCCGGCCAGGGCGCGGTGGAGGACGGGGCCGGTGTGGATGGCGATGCTGGGCTGGCCGTTTTCGGTGATGCGTTCGAAGAGCAGGCCATCGGGGTGGGAGAGGTATTTCTCCGGCAGCATGTAGATGAACGTGTCCATCGAGACGTGGAGGAGGGGGGTGGTGGACAGGGATTGGAGGGCGTGGGCGGTGGAGGATTTGCCGACGCTGCCTATGCCGTTCAGGAGGATGATGGTGGGGGGCATTCGGCGCCTATGGGAGAGGAAGGAAAGCAAGAAAGAAAGTGGCCACAGAGGCACAGAGACACAGAGGAGCAAGGCAAGGGAGAAGGAAGATGGCGGAACCGATTTGGTTTCCGTGTTGCCCCGGGTGCGGTTGAATGAAGTTTTTTTGCTTCTTTTTGTTCACAAAAAGAAGGCCTTGCTTTCTTATGTTCCCACGAACGCATTGAAGGTGATGAGCGTGTAGGTGTCTTTCACGCCCGGGATGGTTTGGAGTTTTTCGGTGACGAAGAGGCCGGTGTCCTGGGTGGGGGCGAGGTAGAATTTGCCCAGGAGGTCGTATTGGCCGGAGGTGGAGTGGAGTTCCGAGAGCTCCTCGATGCCGTCGGCGGCGGTTTGGGCGACCTTGTAGGCTTGGCCCATCTCGCACTTGATCATGACATAGATGGCTCGCATGGCGCCGCTCCGCTGGTTCCGGCCTTAGCATAGCGCGGCGGCTGCCTCGCGGAACAGGCGGGGCTGTGCTACCGGCGGCTTGGTTGGCTGGAGGGTGCGGCGTGAAGAACCTGACGCGCAAGCGGGTGCTGGTGACGGGCGGGGCGGGCTTCGTGGGGTCGCATCTGTGCGAGCGGCTGGTGGCGCGCGGCGACGACGTGCTGTGCGTGGACAACTACTTCACCGGCCGCAAGGACAACATCGCGCATCTGCTGGGGCTGCCGAATTTCGAGGCGATGCGGCATGACGTGACGGTGCCGCTGAGCGTGGAGGTGGACGAGATCTACAATCTCGCCTGCCCGGCTTCCCCGGTGCACTACCAGGACGACCCGGTGCAGACGACGCGGACCAGCGTGCTGGGCGCGTTGAACATGCTGGAGCTGGCGCGGCGGCTGAAGGCGAAGGTGCTGCAGGCTTCGACCAGCGAGGTGTATGGCGACCCGACGGTGCATCCGCAGACCGAGGATTACCGGGGCAATGTGAGCACGATCGGTCCGCGCGCCTGCTACGACGAGGGCAAGCGCTGCGCGGAGACGTTGTTCTTCGATTTTCATCGGCAGAGCGGCGTGCGGATCAAGGTGGCGCGTATCTTCAACACCTATGGGCCGCGGATGCATCCGGATGACGGGCGGGTGGTTTCCAACTTCATCCTGCAGGCGCTGCGGGGCGAGGACATCACGCTGTATGGCGATGGGCAGCAGACGCGCAGCTTCTGTTTCGTGGACGACCTGGTGGAAGGGTTGCTGCGGCTGATGGACAGCCCGGATGCGGTGACCGGGCCGATCAACCTGGGGAATACCCACGAGATTCGGGTGCGGGAACTGGCGGAGGAGGTGCTGGGGCTGACCGGTTCCGCTTCCACGCTGGTGTTCCGGCCGTTGCCGCAGGATGACCCGATGCAGCGCTGCCCGGATATCACGCGGGCGCGGGCCACGCTGGGCTGGGAGCCGCGGGTTTCGCTGCGCGAGGGGCTTTCGCGCACGGTGGCGTATTTCCGGCGGCTGGTGGAGCAGGGGGCGGACGTTCCGGCGGGGTGACGCGGCGCGGGCGCGTGGGTATCCTGCGCGGCAGAATAAGGTCCGGGAGTCGGGGAAAATGGCCAAGTCGGGTGGGAAGCCGGGTGCGCGCAGCGGCGGGCGGCTGATCGCGGATGCGCTGGTGGCGCAGGGGATCGAGCAGGTGTTCGCGGTGCCCGGGGAGAGCTACCTGGATGTGCTCGACGGGCTGTATGCGGTGCGGCAGCGGCTGCATTTGACGACGTGCCGGTTCGAGGCGGGCGCGGTGAACATGGCCGAGGCCTATGGCAAGCTGACCGGCAAGCCGGCGGCGGCGTTCGTGACGCGTGGGCCTGGCGCCTGCCATGGCGCGATCGGCGTGCACACGGCGATGCAGGATTCGACGCCGCTGCTGCTGTTCGTCGGCCAGATCCCGTTCGAGGAAACCGACCGCGAGAGCTTCCAGGAGGTGGATTACCGGCGGATGTTCGCGCCGCTGGCGAAGTGGGTGACGCAGATCGACGATGAGCGCCGCATTCCGGAGCTGATCGCGCATGCGGTGGATGTGGCGGTTTCCGGCCGGCCGGGGCCGGTGGTGATCGCCATTTCGGAAGAGATGCAGAAGCGGATGGCCGATGTGCCCGATTTGGGCCCGGTGGCGGTTTCGCCGGCGCATCCGGACCCCGCCGCGATTGCCAAGATGATGGCGATGATCGGCCGCGCGAAGAAGCCGCTGGCGATCCTGGGTGGTTCGCGCTGGAGCGAGCAGGCGCGGGCGGATATTCGCGAGTTCCTGGTGGCCAACAACATTCCGACCACCGTCAGCTTCCGGCGCCAGGCGCTGTATGACGGGACGCGGGACAATTTCGCGGGCGATCTTGGTGTGGGCAGCGACCCGGCGCTGGTGGCCAAGGCGCGCGAGGCGGACCTGATCCTGGCGATCGGGACGCGGCTGGGGGAGCCGGTGAGCCAGGGCTACACGTTGTTCGGGGCGGGGCATGAGGCGCCGATCGTGCATGTGCATCCCGATGGCAGCGAGATCGGGCGGGTGACGCGCCCCGCGCTGGGGATTGTTTCGGATGTGAATACGTTTGCCGCGGTGGTGGCGGGCGAGCGTTCGGCGCGGATGCCGTGGAAGACCTGGACGAAGGAACTGCGCGCGATCCGCATGCAGGGGCTGGCGCGGCAGGAATACGAGGGGCTGAACCTTTCGGACGTGATGCACACGCTGGCCGAGTTGCTGGAGGACGATGCGATCCTGACCTGCGATGCCGGGAATTTCGCGACCTGGCCGCCGCGGTTCATCAACTTCAAGGACAACCAGCGCTTCATCGGGCCGACGAACGGGGCGATGGGGTATGGCGTGCCGGCGGCGATCGGGGCGGCGATTGCGTTCCGCAACCGGCAGGTGGTGTGCTTCGTGGGCGATGGCGGGTTCCTGATGACCGGGCAGGAGCTGGCCACCGCGTTCCACCATGGCGTGGCGCCGATCATCCTGGTGTTCAACAACGCGATGTACGGCACGATCCGGATGTACCAGGAGCGGACCTATCCCGGGCGGGTTTCTGGCACCGAGCTGACCAACCCGGATTTCGCCAAGTTCATCGAAAGCTTCGGTGGGCATGGCGAGGTGGTGGACGATGCCTCCCAGTTCGCGGATGCGTTCAAGCGGGCGGCTGCCTGTGGGCGGGCGAGCGTGATCGAGCTGCGGATGAACCCGGAGCAGATTACCTCGCGCGGGACGATCACGCAGCTTCGCGGCGGGCCGGCACCTAAGAAGAAGTAAGGGTCTTCTTTTTCTGAAGAAAAAGAAGCAAAAAGACTTTTGTTTATTTTGCGGTTTTGGGCGCCCGGTTCTCCGTTTGGAGGGCCGGGCGTTTGCCATTGGCGGACTCATGAAGTTTTTTTGCTTCTTTTTGTTCACAAAAAGAAGAGTCTTTCTTTCTTCCCTGGGTTGGCTAGAGTTTGGGTTCGAGCCTGGAGGTTTTTGATGTCTCTTCCCCCGATGCGTTTCGTTGCCACCGGTGACAGCTTCATCACGCGGCGGTTGGCCTCATCCGAGGCGTTGTGGCAGTTGGCGGATATCGTGCGCGATGCGGATGCGCGGTTCACGAATTTCGAGGTGTTGACGCCCGGCGATGCGTTTCCGTTCGCGGTGAGCGGGGGGACGTGGGCGAAGGCGCCGGAGGGCGTGATCCACGATCTGCAGACCATGGGCTTCAACATGCTCACGTGGTCGAACAACCATACGTTGGATTACGGCTACGAGGGGCTGGCCAATACGCAGGCGGCGCTGGATCGGGCGGGGATTCTGCATGCGGGGGTGGGGCGGAATTTGGCCGAGGCTTCGGCGCCGCAGTATTTGGAGTGCCCGCAGGGGCGGGTGGCGCTGATCGGGATCTGCTCGACGTTTCATGAGACGTCGGCGGCGGGGCAGCAGCGGCCGGATGCGATGGGGCGGCCGGGGATCAACATGCTGCGGTTCACGACGACCTACACGCTGCCGCGCGAGCAGCTGGCGGCGCTGGAGGCGATTGCGGCGTCGTGCGGGGTGAATGACGGGCACGCGATGCGGGTGAAGGCGGGGTTCGGGCGGGCGCCGGAGGCGGGGACGGTGCTGTTCGGGCAGCACACGTTCAAGGAAGGGCCGGTGGGCGTGGTGACGGAGGCGAACAAGGCCGATGTGGCGCGGACGCTGGCGGGGATTTCGGAGGCGAAGCGGCAGGGCGACTATGTGCTGGTGAGCCTGCATGCGCATGAGGCGCTGGGGACGGACAAGGCGGTGCCGGCTTCGTTCCTGGTGGATTTCGCACGGGCCTGCATCGATGCCGGGGCGCATGCGGTGATCGGGCATGGGCCGCACGTGCTGCGCGGGGTGGAGATTTATAAGAAGCGGCCGATCTTCCATTCGCTGGGCAACTTCATCTTCCACAACGAGACGATTCCGCATCTGCCGCAGGATTTCTACGAGAAGTTCGGGATGGGGCTGACGGAGAACGTGGCGGATGCGATCGACAAGCGGTCGGATTCGAATACGAAAGGGTTTGCGGCGGATCCGTGGGCGTGGAAGTCGGTGGTGGCGCGCTGGAACATGGTGGGGGACGAGGCGAACCTGATCGAGCTGATTCCGGTGGAGCTGGGGTTCGGGGTGGAGCGGTCTCGGCGCGGGACGCCGCGGCTTTCGGAGGATGAGGATATCCTGCCGCATTTGGCGAAGCTGTCGGAGGCGATGGGGACGAAGATCGAGATCGACGGGAATATCGGGAGGGTGGTGCTGTGACGGGGGGAAATACCGAGCAGGTTTGGCGGCTGGTGGATGGGCACCGGGACGAGTTTATCGGGCTGGCGGACCGGGTGTGGGAGATGCCGGAGCTCGGCTACCAGGAGCATCGCTCGGCGGCGGAGCATGTGGCGATGCTGGAGGAGCAGGGCTTTCGGGTGACCACCGGCGTTGCGGGGATTCCGACGGCGATCGTGGGGGAGGCCGGGGATGAGGGGCCGGTGATCGCCATTCTGGGCGAGTTCGATGCGTTGCCGGGGTTGAGCCAGGAGGCGGGCGTGGCGGAGAAGCGGCCGCGGGCGGGCGAGGGGGCGGGGCATGCCTGCGGGCACAATCTGCTGGGCTCGGCGGCGATGCTGGCGGCCACCGCGGTGAAGGATTGGCTGGCGGCGCAGGGGATCAAGGGGCGGGTGCGCTACTATGGCTGCCCGGCGGAGGAAAGCGGGGCGGGCAAGCTGTTCATGGTGCGGGAGGGGGCGTTCAGGGATGTGGATATTGCGCTCTCGTGGCATCCGGCGCCGTTCTGTGCGGTGAACCCGGCGCTTTCGCTGGCGCTGGTTTCGTATGATTTCGTGTTCACGGGGCGGGCTTCGCATGCCGCGGCTTCTCCGCATCTGGGGCGCTCGGCGCTGGATGCGGTGGAGCTGATGAATGTGGGCGTGAACTATATGCGCGAGCATATGCCGAGCGATGCGCGGGTGCATTACGCGACGATCGATCCCGGCGGGATTGCGCCGAACGTGGTGCAGAGCCGCGCGGTGGTTCGCTACATCGTGCGGGCGCGGGAGTTGCCGGAGCTGAACGGGCTAGTGGCGCGGGTGCAGAAGATCGCGCAGGGGGCGGCGCTGATGACGGAGACGGAGGTGGCGTGGAAGGCCATTTCCGGCATGTCTAACCTTCTGGGCAATTCGCCGCTGGAGCAGGCGATGTTCGACAATTTGATGCATCTGGGGCCGCCGGAGTGGGATGAGGCGGACCGGAAGTTGGCGCGGGAGATCCGGGCGACGTTGCGGCCGGATGATATCGCGGGGGCGCATCTGCGGTTCGGGCTGGCGCCGGATATGGAGACGGAGCTGTGCGACCGGATCGTGCCGCTGGGCAGCAATGGCGGCGGGAAGGGGATTGGCTCCACCGACGTGGGGGATGTCTCCTGGGTGGTGCCGACGGCGCAGATCCGCGGGGCGACCTATGCGATTGGCACGCCGGGGCATTCCTGGCAGCTGACGGCGCAGGGCAAGAGCGGGATTGCGCATAAGGGCATGGTGCATGCGGCCAAGGTGATGGCGGCGACGGCGGTGGATGTGATCCGCGATCCCGAGCTGCTGGCCAAGGCCAAGGCGGATTTCGCGGCGCGGACCGCCGGCAACCCCTATGTGTGCCCGCTGCCGGATGACGTGAAGCCGGCGCTGGATATGGCCGCGGGGGGCTGAAGCCGTGGCGGTTTGCTGACCATTGCGTGAAGTTGATGCCGATCCCGTGAGAGCGGGCTGCCGGGTGCTTCGCCGGCCGGGTGGGCGAGGCTATCCTGCTGCATGAGGCGCGCGAGGAGTGCGGGATGAGCAGGTTCGAGTCCTGGGCGGTGACGCATCCTGGTGCCGTGCGGCGGCACAATGAGGACAGCTTTGTGGACCGGTCCGACCTCGGCCTGTGGGCAGTGGCGGATGGGGCCGGGGGGCATGACGCCGGCGAGGTGGCGGCCGCGATGCTGAAGCAGGCGCTGGAGGGCGTTCCGGCGGGGCTGGCGCCAGGCGCGTTGATGGCCGAGGTGCGGGCGCGGATGGACGGCGTGCACCAGGCGTTGCGCGTGGAGGCGGCAAAGCGGGGGCCGCGGTCGATCATCGCTTCCACATTGGTGGTGCTGTTGGCGCAGGGCGGCGAGGTGGCGTGCCTGTGGGCCGGGGATGCGCGGGCCTATCGGCTGCGGGATGGGGTTCTTTCGCAGATGACGCGCGATCACTCGCTGGTGCAGGCGCTGGTGGATGCCGGCGCGATCACCGCGGCGGAGGCGGAGCGGCATCCGCGTGCCAATGTGATCACGCGGGCGGTGGGGGCGGAGGCGGCGTTGGAGCTGGAGGAGGTTCGCCAAGCCCTGGCCGCCGGGGACCGGTTCCTGCTGTGCAGCGACGGGCTGAACAAGGCGGTGCCGGAGGCCGAGTTGGCGGCGTTGCTGGCGGGCCCGCTGCCGGCAGAGCGGCTGGTGGATGCGGCGCTGGCGCGGCGGGCGAGCGACAACGTGACCGCCGTGGCGATCGCGGTGGGCTGACGGTTTTGCGGCATCACGACGCCGGAATGGCGCAACTGCATCGCGGTTGCCGCGTTGGTTGCCTGTTGTGGACCGGTGGGGCGCGGTGCCCCGGACCATTCAGGAGCACTGCACCATGTCGATCATCGGGTGGCTCGTTCTCGGGCTGATGTCTGGCTTCATTGCCAGCAAGTTTGTGAACGACAGTGGCCAGGGGCTGGTGTTGAACATCGTGCTGGGCATTGTGGGTGCGATTGTGGGCGGCTTCATTTTCTCCTCGCTCGGTGGTGCGGCGGTGACGGGAGTGAACATCTATTCGATGTTTGTCTCTGTGGTTGGGGCGATCTTGGGGTTGTTCCTGTACCATGTGATTGCGGGGCGGCGGATGGCGTAAGCAAGAGTCTTCTTTTTCTGAAGAAAAAGAAGCAAAAAGACTTTTATTTGCTAGGGCGCGTGCTGGGGGATTGGCTTCAGTGCAAATGAATGAAAGTTTTTTGGTTCTTTTTTTCAAAAAAGAACACTCTTCCTTCGCGTTGACCACGTATGCAACCGCAGCAGGTTGCATCGCGATGCCATGGCGGGCACAGAATGCTGCCTGCTGACCCAGGAGGCATCATGGCCGAGCGAGACCAGAGCGACCGCATCACCCCGCTGGCGCCGGCGACCCATCCTGGCCAGGGGGTGTTGCAGGTGGAGCGGCGGGACTTCACCGACCTGGTGCCGGAGGATCGGCCGCGGGCGCAGCCGATGCGCGGGTTCGATCCGATCTATACCGACATCGTGGACTACATCGTGCGCTGCACGCACCGGATTTGGGATGAGCGCGATATCGGGCTGATCTACAGCCACTACACCCACAATGCCGCAGTGTACTACAACCTGGGCGCGGTGCATGACCGCGAGGCGATCGTGCGCGATACGATCCAGCGGCTGGTGAGTTTTCCGGAACGGCGCGGGATGGCGACGCAGGTGGTGTGGCGCGGGAACGACGTGGATGGGTTCTACACCTCGCATTTGGTGACCGGGGCGGGGCGGCATACGCAGTATGGGCATCTGGGCGCGCCGACGGGGCGCAGCTTCACGTCGCGGACGATTGCCGACTGCATGATCCTGAACAACCGCATCTATCGGGAGTGGATCGTGAGCGACAGCATGGCGCAGCTTCGCCAGCTGGGGCTGGATCCGCATCCGATCGCGGAGAAGATGGCCAAGGAGTTGCACGCGAAGGGGCAGGGGGCGCTGGATTTCGGCGAGAACCGGCGCCTGCTGGGGCAGTATCCGCCGGAGGCCGAGGCGGATACCTCGCTGGCACATTCGGACAGCGAGGCGGAGTGCCTGCGCTGGATGCATGAGGCGTACAACAAGCGGATGCTGGGGGTGATCAGCAAGGTTTACGCGCCGACGGTGCTGTACCATGGGCCGAACATGCGCGAGCTTTATGGGTCTGCCGCGGTGCTGCAGGCGACGCTGAAGCTGATCGGGACCTTGCCGGATTGCGCCTTCGTGCCGCAGCACATCTGCTCCGTGCCGTGCGAGGAAGGCGGCGAGAAGATTGCGGTGCGCTGGAACCTGGAGGGGCATCACCTCGGTTGGGGCCTGCTGGGCGAGCCGACCGGGCACCGGGTGTTCCTGATGGGTGTTTCGCAGTTCCACGTGATCGACGGGAAGATCGTGGAGGAGTGGACGGTGTACGACGAGCTGGCGATGCTGGCGCAGATCAAGCTCGGTGCGATGGGGACCGTTCCAACCTAGGCGTTCCTGGGCCAGAATGGCCGCATGCCAAAAGGTGGGGTGACATCGGGCGACGTGGCGCGGCTGGCGCGGGTTTCGCAATCCGCGGTGAGCCGCACCTTCTCGCCGGGCGGCAGTGTTTCGCCGGAGATGCGGGCGCGGGTGCTGGCGGCGGCGCAGCAACTGGGCTACCGGCCGAATGCGTTGGCGCGGGCGATGATCTCTGGGCGGTCGGGGCTGATCGCGCTGCTGGTGGCGTATCTGGACAATCATTTCTATCCGCAGGTGCTGGAGATGCTGTCTCGCGCCTTGCAGAACCGTGGCTTCCAGGTGCTGCTGTTCATGACCGATCGCGGGCGGCAGGACATGGTGGTGCAGCGGATGCTGCAGTATCAGGTGGAGGGGATCGTGATGGCATCCGCCACGCTGTCTTCCAGCCTGGCGCGGGAATGCGCCAAGACGGGCACGCCGGTGGTGCTGTTCAACCGCACCGTGCCGGGGCTGCCGGTGAGTTCCGTGACATCGGACAATGCCGAGGGCGGGCGGCAGGTGGGGCGGCTGCTGGCGCAGGCGGGGCACAAGCGGATCGCGTTCATTTCGGGGCAGGAAGACTCTTCCACCAGCCGGGACCGCGAGGCCGGGTTCGCGCGCGGGCTGGCTGAGTGCGGGGCGGCGGTGTTTGCGCGGGCAGTGGGGGGTTACACGCGCGAGGGGGCGGCGCAGGCGGTGCATGCATTGTTCGGGGGGGCGGTGCGGCCGGATGCGGTGTTTGTCGCCAATGATCACATGGCGTTTGCGGCGATGGATTTGTTGCGCGGGCAGTATGGGCTGCGGATTCCCGAGGATGTCTCCGTGGTGGGGTATGACGACGTGCCGGAGGCGGGCTGGGCGGCGTATGACCTGACCACCGTGGCGCAGCCGGGGGCGGAGATGGTGGAGGCGACGGTGGCGATGCTGCTGGAGCAGGTGGAGCGGGGCGAGGTGTCTCGCCGGGCGGCGCTGT
Organism: Rhodospirillales bacterium; assembly: GCA_947460455.1. Classification (GTDB taxonomy): domain Bacteria; phylum Pseudomonadota; class Alphaproteobacteria; order Acetobacterales; family Acetobacteraceae; genus CAMDGX01. Next base: position 28,191 of record CANHKG010000024.1, read on the forward strand.
TGCCGAGCCGGCTGGTGCTGCGGGGGTCGGCGCGGCTGCCCGGGTAAGGTTGCGGGCGCGGCGGCTGGGGCCATTTGGCTGACATGGTTCAGGTGGTTTGGTTCAAGCGCGATTTGCGGACGGTGGATCATGCGCCGTTGGCGCTGGCGGCCGTTTCGGGGCCGGTGCTGCCGCTGTATGTGGCGGAACCGGCCTATTGGGCGCAGCCGGATGCCTCGGCGCGGCAGTGGCAGGCGGTGCGTGGGGCGCTGGGGGAGCTTTCGGGGCGGCTGGCGTGGCTGGGGGCGCCGCTGGTGGTGCGGGTGGGCGAGGTGGTGGCGGTGCTGGCGCGCATCCATGCCGCCGTTGGGATCACGCGGCTGCTGGCGCATGAGGAGACCGGCAACCTTTGGACCTTCGCGCGCGACAGGGCGGTGCACCGGTTCTGCCGGGAGGCGGGGATACCGTTTCTGGAGGTGCCGCAGTTCGGCGTGGTGCGCGGGTTGCGCGACCGGGACCGTTGGGCGGCGGCGCATCATGGGTTCCTGGCCGCGCCTTTGGTGATGGAGCCCGGCCGGTTGGTGCCGGTGGCGGGCGCGGTGCCGGGGCGGGTGCCGGAGGCGGGGGAGTTGGGGTTGGCGCCGGATGGGTGCGCGCGGCCGCAGCCGGGCACGCGGGAAGAAGGCTTGGCGCAGTTGGAGAGTTTCCTCGCAGGTCGTGGCGCGGGGTATCGGCGGGCGATGTCCTCGCCGGAGGGTGGGGCGCGGGCGTGCTCCCGGCTTTCGGTGCCGTTGGCGACCGGGGCGGTTTCGGTGCGGGAAGTGTTGCGGCGGCTGAAGGGCGAGGCTTCGGTGCCGCGGGAGGCGGTGGCGAGCTTGGTCTCACGGTTGCACTGGCATTGCCATTTCATCCAGAAGCTGGAGCGTGAGCCGGCGCTGGAAATGCGCTCGGCGCATGCGCTGCATGAGGCGGCGCGGGCGCGCACGGCGGTGGATGATCCCGTGCTGGCGGCCTGGGCGGAGGGGCGGACGGGGTTGCCGTTCCTGGATGCCTGCATGCGGTCGCTGATGGCGACAGGGTGGTTGAATTTTCGCATGCGGGCGATGGTGGTTTCGGTGGCGTGCCAGCAGCTGGGGCTGGATTGGCACGCGGTGGGAATTCGGCTGGCGCGGTTGTTCACCGACTATGAGCCCGGCATCCATTGGCCGCAGGTGCAGATGCAGGCGGCGCAGACGGGGATCAATACGCCGCGCCTCTACAACCCGGTGAAGCAGGGGCTGGACCATGACCCCGATGGGCGCTTCGTGCGGCGCTGGGTGCCGGAACTACGCGGTGTGGCCGGCGCGATGGTGCATACGCCGTGGCTGCTGGAGGGGTATGCTCGGCCGCTGGTGGATCCCGCGGAGGGGTTGCGCGCGGCGCGGGAGCGGCTTTCGGCGGTGCGGGCGCAGCCGGGGTATCGGGCGATCTCGGAGCAGGTCTATGCGCGGCACGGCAGCCGGGCGCGGCGGATCGATGACGACGATCCGCCGAAGACGGCGGCGAAGGCCCGCGTGGAAAAACGCCAGTTGGCGCTTGGGCTTTAGCCGCCGCGGCGGAACAGGCTGCCCATGCGGGCGAGGACGTCTACGCCCAGCTGGTGCAGCATGTGCAGGATGTCGATGGGGACCCAGTTCTCGCGGATCAGGCCTTCGTGGTGGGCGTAGAAATCCATCACGCGGCAGGTGATGGCGCGGCCCGTGGGCGGGATGCCCATGAAGTCGCCGCCGCTGTGTTCCGTGGTGATGCTGGGCCAGCCGCCGGTGGCGGAGAACGGGCCGTCGCCGATGCGGACGTAGTGCTGGCCGCCCTTGATGTTGCGGAAGCTGTCGCGCCAGGGGATGCGGTGCCAATCGACGAAGCCGGCGACGCCGCGGGTGCTGCCGATGCCGGAGGGGCCATACCACATCATTTGCGGGTGCCAGTGTTCCACCTGGTGCGGCTCGAAATAGGTGGCGCGGCCCATCGCCTCGTAATCTGCGAGGCCCAGCTTGTTCTGCATGTCGCGCATCTGGGCGAGGTTGGCGGCCCCCTCGGCGGGGTTGGTTTCGTGCAGCACGATGCCGTTGCCGGTGATGGGGCCGGGCCACATGCCCTCGGTGCCCAGGCTGGGGGCGACGGGCCAGAAGCCGGCCTGGCGGATGACATCGAGCACGTCGATCAGGACGGTGCTCTGGTCGATCTTGCCCGCGCGCACGCGGTGCATTTCGCCGTAGCGGATCCAGATCGGGCGGCCGGTGGCGGGGATGCCGAGCCAGCTTCGCGTGAAGGTGCCGCAGTAATGGCCCATGGCGCCGACGAACTCCGCGCCTTCGTAGCTGCCGCCGATGAGGATGGAATCGCGGCGTTCCAGATCGGGGAAGGCGGCGAGCAGGGGGCGCCAGACGGTGGCGGCGATGGCATCCAGCCCGCGCATTTCGTTGAGCGGGTGGGAGCCGCGCCATTCCGCATCCGGGTGGTAGGCGTGTTCCAGCCGTTGCATCAGCGTGCCTGGCGTGGCGCGGGCGAGGTCGTAGAGGGCCGCGTGGGCGAAGCGTTTGTTCGCCAGGTTTTGGTCGCCCATGCGCTGTCTCCCGCCTTGTGGATCGGTCCTTGCATACGTAGTCGGCATCTGTCAACGTAATGGCAAGCGGGGAAGGCCGGGCCGATGCCGGGGGCGCCGCAGTGGGGGCTGAAGGCGGATGGTGCAGGTGACGCTGCGCGGCGTGACCAAGCGGTGGGGCTCGTTCGTGGGTGTGCGCGAGGTGGATCTCGCCATTGCCGACCGCGAGTTCATTGTGCTGCTTGGGCCCTCGGGCTGCGGCAAGACCACGACCATGCGGATGATCGCCGGGCTGGAGGACCCCACGGAAGGGGACATCCTGATCGGCGACCGGGTGGTGAACAAGCTGGAGCCCAAGGACCGCGACGTGGCCATGGTGTTCCAGAACTATGGGCTGTACCCGAACCTGACCGTGTACGAGAACATCCGCTTTCCGCTGAAGGTGCGGCGGGTGGATGCCGCCACGCATGATGCGCGGGTGCGCCGTGCCGCGGCGATGGTGAAGCTGGGCGACCTGCTGCACCGGCGCCCGCGCGAGCTTTCCGGCGGGCAGCGGCAGCGTGTGGCACTCGCCCGGGCGATTGTGCGCGAGCCGGCGGTGTTCCTGATGGATGAGCCGCTTTCCAATCTGGATGCCAAGCTGCGGGTTTCCACCCGGGCGCAGATCAAGAACCTGCAGCATGAGTTGCAGGTGACCACGATCTACGTGACGCACGACCAGGTGGAGGCGATGACGCTGGCCGACCGCGTGGTGGTGATGAACAAGGGCGTGATCCAGCAGGTGGGCGCGCCGATCGAGATCTATGACCGGCCGGCCAATACCTTTGTTGCCGGCTTCATCGGATCGCCGGCGATGAACCTTGTTGAAGGCGTGCTGGAAGGCGGCGTGTTCACCGCGCCGTGCGTGCGCATGGCGGGGATCGCCGGGCCCGAAGGGCGCGTGACCCTGGGCTTTCGCGCCGAGGATGCGCGCATCGTGCCGGCGGCGGAGGCGGAAATCTCGGCCCCGATCTACACCGTGGAATTGCTGGGCGATGCCTCGCTGGCCACGGTGCGTTCCGGCGAGGCGCTGGTGACGGTGAAGGCCGAGAAGACCTTCCGCGGCACCATTGGCGAGACCATTGGCTTCACCGTGCCGCGCCCGGCCGTGCATCTGTTCGATGCAGGCAGCGGCGAGCGGCTTTCCTGATCAACCCCATGACACACCCCGAACGCCGGAGACCCAACATGTTCAAGCGCACGCTTCTGGCCACCGCGCTGGCCGCCAGCCTTGCCGCCCTGCCGGGTGCGGCTGAGGCCGCCTGCGCCATCAAGAACACCGTGCCGATCAAGACGCTGTCGGCCAGTTTCGATGCCTGGAAGGCCGTGACCGCGGCGTGGGCGGAATGCGGCAACGTGCAGTCCGAGATGGACATGAACTTCCGCACCAAGCAGCCCACGGCGTTCGCGGCCAATCCCTCGCTGTACCACATCGGCGGTGTGGCCAATAACACCGTGGTGCCGCTGCTGAATGCCGGCACGGTGCGGCCGCTGGACGAGTACATCGCGAAGTATGGCCAGATCCTGTCGCCGAACCAGCTGATCAAGGTGGACGGCAAGACCATGGCGGTGGCCATGATGGTGAACGCCCAGAACTTCATGGTGCGCGAGGATGCGCTGAAGGAAGCGGGCATCGCCGTGCCCACCACCTGGGACGAGGTGCTGGACGCGGCGGCGAAGCTGAAGGCTTCCGGCAAGTTCGCCACCCCGCTGGGGGCCACGATGAAGCCGGGCTTCGATATCAGCCAGGAGTTCCTCAACGTGTTCCTGGGCTTCGGTGGCGTGCCCACCAAGCCGGACAACACGCCGAGCATCAATTCCGAGGCCGGCATGAAGACGCTGGCGCTGATGAAGCGCATGACGGATTTCATGGACCCGGAATACCTCACCTCTGACAGCACCTTCGTGGCGCGGCAGTTCCAGCAGGGCAAGATCGCCATGGCGGTGCTGTGGGCCACGCGCGCCGGGGCGGTGAACGATCCGAAGGAGAGCCAGTTCGCCGGCAAGATCCTGCAGGCGGCCGCGCCCGCCGCGGTGAAGGGCGGCAAGCCCGCCACCACGCTGTGGTGGGACGGGTTCGTGATTGCCAAGAACCTGCCGGATGCCGAGGCCGAACTGGCCTTCCGCATCGCCATGGAAGGGATCGACGAGGAGATGGTGAAGGGCGCGAACAACGCCGCGGTGTGGCTGGTGAAGGGCTACCAGCCCGGCCCGGCCGCCAAGGGCGCCATTGAATCCGCCATGGGCGGAGCGCCTGCCTACCCCTCCACCTCTGCCATGGGCCTGGTTTCCGCCGTGCTGGCGGAGAACGTGGCCGACTTCCTGAGCAGCAAGAAGACCGCCGAGCAGACGCTGCAGGCGATCGAGGCGGCCTACCTCACCCGCGCCAAGGAACAGGGCCTGGTGAAGTAGCCAGCGGAGAACGCCGGCGCTGCCCCCTTCTGGGGTTTAGCGCCGGCCTTTCGAGGCGGATCGCGATATGAGGCTGCGCACGCTGCTGTTCTTCACCGCCCCTTCCGCGGTGCTGATGCTCGTGTTCATCTTCGGGCCGTTGGTTTCGGTGGCGATCCAGAGCCTGCATACCACCACGGTGGTGCGGGAGATGGTGAAGGTGGAGACCTGCTCGCCGGGGTTCCTGGCGCAGATCTGCACCACCACCGAACGCTCCCAGGTGAAGATGGGGCCGGACGGCAAGCCGCTGACGGAAACCCGCTTCACCGG
>CANHKG010000025.1 GCA_947460455.1 Rhodospirillales bacterium
CAGGCGGGCGAGGCATGCCATGATGAGGGCATGCACCGCATCCGGCAGCCAGACCGGGGCCGGCACCGATGTGGTGGCGGTTCCCAGCCTGGCGACCTCGTCGGCCAGGGTGGAGGGGATGGGCGGCATGGGGCGGGGGTCCTTTGCGGCGATTTCTAACGATAACGTGAATATAATTAACCTAACTGACCAACGCAAGAGGCTCCTGAAAATTTCTTTCGACGGATATGCTGCCGCCGCTCGGTCGCGCCTTTCGCGCCATGGCGTGGGTTGCACATGGCGGTGGGCGTTACACCCTCGCCGCGATCACGTCGGTTCGCGATTGAACAACGAAGCGCCATGCTGGAGCGCTGGTCGTCAGTGACTGCGCATCTGGAAAAGCCGTGCCACCGGCAGCGATCCAGTGGGCATGCACGATGCCCCCCAGCATGCTGCGAACTGCATCCTTAGGAGTTTCGGCGTCATAACACGCGTCCGCCTCACCCCCGGCACCAATCACGCTTTCCTGTGCCAAACACTGGGTGGCATGCCGCAGCGCAAGAAGCGTTGCCACAACCCTTTGTGGGTTCCCCGCCAAAACCATGTCGGGAAACGAAATGCCCGCCGTACAGCCTGAACGCGCTAGACTGTAGCTGAGTACGACGCGGCCAGTGCCGGCCGCCGGGGAGGCGTGATACCGGAAAAGCTGTGTCGTGACGCCGGGGACCGAATCGAGTATCGCAGCGCCTGCTGGCCACGCCACCATGTGCTGGCGCCCTGAGCCAACATCCAGAGACATGACCTCGAGCGGTGGACCCATCTCCTCTGCGAACGCCTTCGCGATAGCAGACATTGCCACTGATGGCGGCAGTGCGGGCCCCCCGAACAGGGTGCATTCGAAGCTGACGCGCTCTGGCATGTTCCGCTAGGCGCGGTGCCTTTATCCTAGTTTCGTCGCACTCCACTGGGCGGAGCCGAACTGGGCGAGGTTCACCGGGCCTTGGTGATGGTCGCTGGAGGTGCCGAGGCGCACGCTGCCGGACATGGCCTTGGCACCGGCCAGCCCATCGAAATTGTAGCGGATGTTGCTGCCTTCGTAGCGAGTGCCGAAGCTCATGGTCACCGCGTCTCCTTCCAGTTGGCCGCTGACGCCGCCTTCGAAGAGTTGGCTGTGCTGTTCGCCGGTGATGGCGTTGCCGCTCTGTTGCAGGGTGACCTTGTGGACGCGCTCGCCGTGCAGGAAGCGGACGCGGACTTCCCATTCGCCGGAGAGGTCCACGGCCGGGGGGGCGAGGGGCTTGGGTTCGGTGATGCGGGCGGATTCCAGGGCGCGGGCGAGGGCGCGGCCGACTTCGGCGGCTTCGCCGGGCTGGAGCTGGAAGGGGTCGATGGTGATGCGGTCTTCCTTGGCCGAGTGGTCATCGAGCATGATGCGCGGCGTGCCTTCGAGCACGGCGAGGCGCAGGCCCGGCCCGTCGATGCCGATCTTGGTGCGGTCCCAGATGATGCGCAGGGCGGGGACGACGACGACGTTCTGCGGGGCGACGATTTCGGTGCGGACGCCGGGGACGGCTTCGACGAAGCGGGCGATTTCGGCGTTCTGGCCGGTCCAGCGGGTGACTTCGTCGTTCACGTCGCGGTGCTCGATCCAGTATTCCACGGCGGTGAGCAGGCCGATGACGTCTTCCTTGGAGACCTTCATCGGGCGGCCGAGGGCCTGGTGGGGGGAGGCGTTGCGCCAGGCGGCCTCGACGAGGTCCTTGCGGCCGAGGAGGAGGCCGGAGGTTTGCGGGCCGCGCAGGAACTTGCCGCCGGAGTAGATGACGAGGTCGGCGCCGCGGGTGAGCCAGGGGGAGGGCTTCACCAGGTGTTCGCTGGCCGCATCGACCATGACGGGCACGCCGCGCGGCTTGGCGCGGGCCAGCAGGTCCTCCATGCGGACCTGGCTTTCGTGCTCGTGGGTGCCGAGGACGGCGACCATGGCGACGGGTTCCTCGAAGGCGCGATCGAGTTCCTCGATGGTTTCGACCTCGACGATGATGGTGCCGCTCATGCGGATGGCTTGGTCGTAGGCGAAGCGCTGGTTCTTCACCATCACCACGCGGTTGGCCATGCCGGTGGTATCCGGCAGGCGCAGCATCTTGATCGGGTCGTTGCCGGCGACGCAGGCCATGGTGCCGAGGGCGACGGCGGCCGCACTGCCGCAGGTGACGAGCGCGCCTTCGGAGCCGGTGAGTTCCGCGATGCGGGCGCCGGCCTTTTCCATCAGTTCATCGAGGTTGACGAAGTGGCGGGCGGCTTCGGCGACGGCGGCGCGGACCTGGGGCAGCATGAGGCTGCCGCCGTGCATGGTGCGCACCGAGCAGCAGTTGATGAAGGGCCGGACGCCGATGGCCAGGTAGGGGTTGTTGCTGGTCGCCGCGTCGTTCATCGGGGATGCTCCGGGTGCTGCCTTGGGGTATCTCAGCGCTGCGGGGGCAGGGTGGTCAAGCGGCGGCTTTCGCCGTGACCCAGGCGGCCTTCAGCCATTTCGCGACTTCGATGCTGTGTTCGAAGATGGAATAGCGGTGGCCGAAGCCGTAATCGATGCCGGGGATCATCTCCACGGTGACCTGTTCGAGGCGGCTGTTCGGGTCGCGGGCGTGGTGGGCGAACATCTGGCGCACCACCTCTTTCCAGGGCTCCAGGCGCGATTCATCCCAGTCGCTGTGCCATTGGCCGGGCTTGGGCTGGATGAAGGGATACTGCACGCCGCGGCCGAAGCTGCCATCGGGGTGGCTGGCCCAGACGTTGCGGGGATTGTTCGGCACGGCCGGGCGGGCATGGGCGTGGCGGACCCAGTTGTTGGCGATCCATTCGGCACAGACATTGCCGGGCTTGGCGGGATCGAGCACCAGGCCGGCGGCGATGTCTTCGCGCAGGCCCTCGAACGGTAGTTCCGCTTCGTTGTCGATCTTGAAGATGACGTGGCTGTGGTCCAGCGTCATGTTGAACTTCACGCCGCGGGCTTCGACGAGGCGGGCGACCTTGGCCACGCGGCTGAGGCGTTCGGACCACATGTTGATGTGGACCTCGAAGCACGGGGTGACGCCGAGTTTTTCGCCCAGCTCCGCGGCGTGGAGGTAGAAGGCGGCGACCTGCTCGTCTGTCACGCGGTTGCCGGCGGCGTCCTTGAAGGGGACCTGGACGTTCTGCACGCGCATGCCGCATTCCGCGCCGATGCGCAGGTGCCATTCCAGCAGGGGTTCGTCGCGGCCGAGGGCGTAGAAGAAGCCGCCGGACATCAGGGGGATGCCGGTTTCGCGGCTGGCTTTCTTGTAGGTGTCCAGCAGGCCGGGCAGGGGGGTGCGCTCGAAATAGTCGAACACACCGGCATCGCGGACCATGCGGAACTGGGTTTCCACATCGGGCGTATGCGCATCGGTGTGCAGCACGCCGCCGCCGCTGATGCCGATGAGAATGTCACGCGACATGGCGGGGCTCCTGGATGTTCGTGGGCATGATGGCCGGGGGGACGGTAGCATGGCGGGGGCGGGGGTCCAGTGGTGTGCTGGACTGTCAAACCGTGGGTGGGGCGGCTACGATCCTGGGCACGTACGACAGGGATCGACGATGAGCGCCACCACGGCCGAGGCCGCCCAGGCCACCCCGCAGCTGGAGATCAGCACCTCTCGCCAGCTGCCGAATTTCCTGGCTGAGCAGAAGCTGAGCCTGGCCGTGACGACGTATCAGGCCGGCAAGCTGTTCCTGCTGGGGTTGCGGCCGGATGGAAGGCTTTCGGTGTTCGAGCGCACGCTGGAGCGCTGCATGGGGCTGGCGGCGGATGGGGGCACGCTGCATGTGGCGACGCTGCAGCAGCTGTGGAAATTCGCCAATGTGCTGCCGGCGGGCCAGGACTGGCAGGGGCATGACGCGCTGTATGCACCGCGACGGAGCTGGGTGACCGGGGATTTGGACATCCATGACGTGGCGCTGGACAGCTTCGGGCGGCCGGTGTTCGCCAATACGCTGTTCAGCTGCGTGGCCGCCGCTTCCGACACGCACAGCTTCCAGCCGCTGTGGCAGCCGCGATTCATCTCTCGCCTGGCCGCCGAGGATCGTTGCCATCTGAACGGGCTGGCGATGGAGAACGGCGTGCCGCGCTTTGTGACGCTGGTGGGGCCGAGCGACGTGGCGGATGGGTGGCGGGCGCATCGGGCCAGCGGCGGGCAGGTGATCGATGTGGTGACCGGGGAGGTGGCCTGCGCCGGGCTTTCGATGCCGCATTCGCCGCGGGTGCATCGCGGCCAGGTGTTCCTGCTGAATGCGGGGACCGGGGAGTTCGGGCGGGTGGATCTCGCGGCCGGGCGGTTCGAGCCGATTGCGTTCTGCCCGGGCTATGCGCGCGGGTTGGCGTTTCATGGTGATTTCGCGGTGATCGGGACCTCCTTGCCGCGGGACAATCGGACCTTTACCGGGCTGGCGCTGGACGGGGAGCTGGCGAAGCGGGGGGCGGAGCCGCGCTGTGCGATCCTGGTGATCGATCTGCGCACCGGGGATACGGTGCACTGGCTGCGCTTCGAGGGCGTGGTGCAGGAGTTGTACGACGTGGCGGTGCTGCCGGGCGTGGTGCGGCCGGCGGCGATCGGGTTCAAGTCTGACGAGATCCGCCGCGTGATCACCATGGGCGAGCCCCCGGCCGCGTGAGCGTGGCGCCGACGCTGGCGGCCGCGCGGGGGCTGCTGCAGGCCCGGCGGTATGGGGAGGCCGCGCGGCTGCTGGGCCAGCTGGTGGCGGCTCAGCCCGAGTCCGCTTCGGCGGCGCTGCTGTTGGGCGTGGCGTTGTTGCACCAGCAGGACAGCGTGCCGGCGCTGGGGCATTTCCAGGCGGTGACGCGGCGCTGGCCGGGGCTGGAGGATGGCTGGCAGGGGTTGGGCAAGGCGCTGGTGGACCTGCATCGGCCGGATGAGGCGGTGGTGGCGTTCACGGAGGCGGCTCGGGTGAGCCCGGCGCCGGCGCGGGCGGTGTATCATCGTGGCATGGCGCATCTGTTGGCGGGGCGGTTCGCCGAGGGGTGGGCGGAGTACGAGCATCGGCTTCATGTGCCGGAATTGCAGCCGCGTTTGCTGACGGCGCCGTTGTGGGATGGCTCCAGGCTGGCGGGGCGGCGGCTGCTGGTGGTGTGCGAGCAGGGGTATGGCGACGTGTTCCAGGCGATTCGGCTGCTGCCGCGGTTGCTCGGGTTGGGCGGCACTGTTGTTTTCGAGTGCCCGGAGGAGTTGCGGGCGCTGCTCGCGCCGGTGCTGGCGGGGTGCGAGGTGGTGCCGTTGCGGGGCCGGGGGGCGCCGGATGCGCGGTTCGATGTCTGGGTGCCGTTGCTCAGCTTGCCGCATCGGCTGGGGCTGACGCTGGAGGAGCTGCCGGGGGAGGTGCCGTATCTTCACGCCGCGCCGGTGGCGATGCCGGCTGGGTCGGTTGGCGTGTGTTGGGCGGGGAGCCCGCGGCATCCGCAGGATCATCAGCGTTCCATGGACCCGGAGTTCCTGGCGCCGTTGGCGGCGCTGGCGGGCGTGCGGCTGGTGTCGTTGCAGAAGGAGGCTGGGCCGCACGCGCCGCTGCCGGAATTCGCGGGGGTGCTGCAGGCGCCGCCGATCCCGCTGGCCGACTTTGCCGCCACGGCGCGGGTGATCGCGGGGCTGGAGGCGGTGGTGACGGTGGATACCGCGATTGCGCACCTGGCCGGGGCGATGGGGCGGCCGACCTTCCTGCTGCTGTCGCATGCCGCGGAGTGGCGTTGGCTGATGGGGCGGGCGGAGTCGCCCTGGTACCCCTCCATGCGGCTGGTGCGCCAGCCGGCGCCGGGGGATTGGCCGGCGGCGGTGGCGATGGTGGCGGCGGGGCTGCGGGGGGTGGTGTAGCCGGCTTCAGTGCCCAGCCAGGATCGCGTCGGCGACTTTTTCGGCGGTCATCAGGGTGGGGAAGTTGGTGTTGGCGCAGGGGACGACGGGGAAGATGGAGGCGTCGCACACGCGCAGGCCGTCGATGCCGCGGACCCGCCCTGCGTGGTCGGTGACGGCCATGGGGTCGTCGTCGCTGCCCATGCGGCAGGTGCAGCTGGCGTGCCAGACGCCGACGGCGGCGCGGCGGACGAAGGCTTCCATGGCGTCTTCGTCGGCGAGGACCTGTTCGAGGGTGAATTCCTCCATCACCAGCTTCTGCAGGAGGAGTTTGCGCAGGGCGGCGGGGCCATCCAGCAGCTTGGCCATGATGTCGGTGAGGAACTTGTTCTTGCCGTTGATGACGCCGACCTGGCGCACCTTGTCGGAGTAGCTGGCGGGGAAGGGGTCGTCCGTCACGCGTTTCATCGCGTCCATCAAATGGAGCGCGGCCATGCGGCGGAAGCCGTCGGCCAGGCGGTCGAGGTCGCGCTTGTCGGACAGGAGGTTGAAGGCGACTTCGGGTTCGGTGCGCCAATCGGTGGATTGCAGCTTCACTTCGCCGGTTTCGGAGTAGGTCTTGTTCACGAACAGGATGGCGGCGGCGATCTGTTCGCCCACGGCGTGCCAGGAGGATTTGGTGGCGGCGGTGACGAACATGTCGCCGGCGGGCGCGCCGCCCATGCCGGAGGAGTAGCGCCAGCCGAGCATGATGTGGCGGCGGGTGGTTTCGTTGATGCGGGCGAAGGGCTTCACGAAGGCGGCGAGGGCGATGGAGGGGTGGTCCATCAGGCGCTGGCCGACGCCGGGCAGGGCGTGGCGGACTTCGATCCCCATGTCGCGCAAATGGCCGGCCGGGCCGATGCCCGCGCGCATGAGGTGGGCGGGGGAGTGGATGGCGCCGCAGGACAGGATGACCTCCTTGCCGCGGAAGGTTTGTTTCTGGCCGTTCACCAGGGCTTCGATGCCGACGCAGGTGTTGCCTTCGAAGATCAGGCCGCTGACCTGGGTGAGGGTGGAGATGGTGAGGTTGGGGCGGGCGCGGGTGGCCGGGTCCAGGTAGCCGATGGCGGCGGAGACGCGGCGTTCGTAGGCGTTGGAGATGGTGATGGGGAAGTAGCCGTCTTCGAAGAAGCCGTTCTGGTCGGGCAGGTATTTCATGCCGGATTGCTTGAGCGCCTCGGCGAGGCCCTTGGCGTGTTCGGGCCAGAAATCCGGCCAGATGCGGCGGACGGGGATGCGGCCTTCCTGGCCGTGCCACTCGTCGTTGAAATCCATGTCGCGCTCGATCTTCTTGAAGAAGGGCAGCACGTTCTCCCAGCGCCAGCCGGCGGCGCCGCGGGCTTCCCATTCGTCGTAGTCGGTGGGGGCGCCGCGGTTGGCGAGCTGGCCGTTGATGGAGCTGCCGCCGCCGAGGACGCGGGCCTGTTCGTATTTGCGCAGGCGCGGTTTCGGGGCGTCGGGGTTGTTGTGGCTGATCACCTCGGTGGTGACCTTCAGCTCGTTCCAGAGGAATTTCGAGTTGAGGTAGGCGGTGCCGGGGTAGCTATCCAGGATCTCATGCGGGACCTTGCCGTGCGGTGTGTCCATGCCGGCTTCGCAGAGCAGCACCTGGTGACTGCTGCGGGCGGACAGGCGGTTGGCGAGCACGGAGCCGGCGGAGCCGCCGCCCACGATGATGGTGTCGAACTGCATGCACGTTCCTCCGCCCTGCCGGTTCGATCCGGCCTTGCGGGCAACAGTAGCGTGACCTGCACGCGCGGCAACTGTACGACCTGCGCGCTTGCCCCGGCCTGGGTGCGGGAGGATGCTGGTGGCGTTGCGGCAAGGCAGGAGCACTGGCGATGCGGCAGATGATGTTGGGCGCGATGCTGGCGATGGCCCTCGCCCCCCAGGCCTTCGCGCAGGCCCCGGTTGAGGACGGCGACCCGGTGAAGGGCCGCGAGATCGCCCGGATGTGGTGCGCCAATTGCCATGTGGTGGAGGCGAATCCCGCGCGCGGGGCTGATGCCGCGCCCACCTTCGCCGCCATTGCCGGCCGGCCCGGGGTGAGCGCGGAGGGGTTGCGGGCGTTCCTCTCGGCGCAGCATTCCGGCACCTCTCAGGGGCGGATGCCGAACCTTTCGCTGGCGCGCAACGACGTGGACAATGTGGTGGCCTACCTGCTTTCGCTGCGCGGCAAGTAGCGGGCTCTGGCCAAGGGGGGCCTTGCCGTCCTAGCCTCTTGGCCTCCCGTTCCCTGCGAAGGCGCCCCCATGGACACGATGCAGAACCCGTCGCTCGACAGCGAAGCGATTCGCCAGGCCAAGATCGAGCTGGCCGCCACCTGCCGCTGGGCTTCGCGGCTCGGCTTTCAGTCTGGCGTGTGCAACCACTTCTCGGTGGCGGTGCCGGGCCGGCCGGACCTGATGCTGATCAACCCCGAGGGGTATTTCTGGTCGGAAGTGACCGTGAGCTCGCTGGTGCTGGCGACGCATGACGGCACGATCCTTTCCACCAACGGCCACACGGTGGAGCTGACGGCGTTCTGCATCCATGCGCCGATCCATCGCATCCTGCCGCAGGCGACCGCGGCGCTGCACACGCACATGCATCATGCGACTGCGATCTGCACCCGCAAGGATGGGCGCATTGCGCACACGTACCTGTCGGGCATGTCGTTCTACAACTCGATCGCCTACGACGACGGGTTCAATGGCGCGGCCGTGACGCCGGCCGAGGGTGAGCGGCTGGCCGGGGTGATCGGCAAGGCCACTGTGCTGATGATGATGAACCACGGCCCGCTGGTGATCGGTTCCACGCTGGGCGAGGCGCTGCTGCGGCTGATCTACCTGGAGGATACCTGCAAGATCCAGCTGCTGGCCGAGGCCGGCGGGGCGGAGCTGAAGCATATTCCGCCGGCGATCGTGGCGACCTATCCCGACGATTCGCCGATGTTCAAGGCGTATGGGCGGACGTTCATGAAGGCGATCATCCGCAAGCTGACGCGTGAGGAGCCGGATTTCCTTAGCTGAGCGCGTAGGTGCTGACGATCTGGGGCCGCAAGACCTCATCCAACATGCAGGCGTTGATGTGGTGCGTGGGCGAGCTTGGGCTCGCCTACGTTCGCCACGATGCCGGGCATCGCTTCGGCGGGCTCGATACGCCTGACTTCCTGGCGATGAACCCGAATGGCGTCATCCCGGTGGTGCGTGATGGCGACGGCGAGCCGCTGTGGGAGACCGGGGCGATCCTGCGCTACCTCGCTGGCCGGTATGGCGATGGTGGCCCGTTCTGGCCTGCCGATCCCGTTCAGCGCGTGCGCGTGGACAAGTGGGCGGAATGGGCGAAGCTGAACGTCAGCAACCAGTTCACGGTGGAGATTTTCTGGCGTGTGGTGCGCACGGCGCCGCTTGACCAGGAGCCGGTCGCGATCCGGGCTGCGATCCAGGCGCTGGGCCAGAGGTTCGATATCGCCGAGGCGCGGCTGGCGGAGAACCGGTATCTGGCGGGGGCGGAATTCAGCCTGGCCGACATCCAGTTCGGCCACATCCTGTTCCGCTACTTCGATATCGCGATCGACCGGCCGGATCGGCCGGTTCTGGCGCGGTACTACCGGTCGCTCACCGAGCGACCGGCATTCCGTGAGCATGTCATGGTGCCCTACGAGGAACTGCGGGTTCTGTAGGGCCTCCGAGCCTTAGGCGTCCGCGGCGACCTTCATCGACACGATCTTGTCGGGGTTGGAGACCATGCCGCTGCCGCCGCTGCCGCGCTTGATGTTGTCGATGAACTCCATGCCCTCCGTCACCTGGCCCCAGATGGTGTACTGGCCGTCCAGATGCGGGGCAGGGGCGAACATGATGTAGAACTGGCTGTTGGCGCTGTTCGGGTCGCTGGTGCGTGCCGCGCCCACCGTGCCGCGCACGAAGCCGCGCTGGCGGGTGAACTCGGCGGGCAGGTTGCCGAGGTCGGAGCCGCCGGTGCCGGTGCCGGTGGGGTCGCCGCCCTGGGCCATGAAGCCCTCGATCACGCGATGGAACACGGTGCCGTCGTAGAAGCCCTTGCGGGCGAGCTCCTTGGCCCGCTCCACGTGGCGCGGCGCGAGATCCGGCAGCAGCTCGATGACAACGCGGCCATCCTTCAGTTCCAGGTAGAGGGTGTTCTCAAGGTCGGCCATCATGGGCTCCAGGGTGGGTGTTGATAGGAAGAATGTTCTTTTTTGAAAAAAAGAACCAAAAAACTTTTATTCATTAAGACGAAGCCTATGAAGCTCCGGGCTGAAATGAATAAAAGTCTTTTTGCTTCTTTTTCTTCAGAAAAAGAAGATTCTTGCTTAGCTCTTTACGTCCGCTGCCACGCGCATGCGAACGATCTTGTCTGGCGTGCGGGGCGGCTCGCCGCGGGTGATCTTGTCCACGAAGGCCATGCCTTCCACCACCTGGCCCCAGATGGTGTACTGCCCGTTCAGGAACGGCGTCGGCGCGAAGCAGATGAAGAACTGGCTGTCGGCGCTGTTCGGGTCTTGCGAGCGTGCCGCGCCGACCGAGCCGCGCAGGAACTGGCGGGTGCGGCTGAATTCGGCCTTCACGTTGCCGAGCTTGCTGCCGCCGCGGCCGGTGCCGGTTGGATCGCCGGTCTGGGCCATGAAGCCTTCGATCACGCGATGGAACACTATGCCGTCGTAGAAGCCGTCGCGGGCGAGCTTCTTGATGCGTTCCACGTGCAGGGGCGCGATATCGGGCAGCAGCTGGATCACCACGCGGCCGTCCTTGAGATCAAGGAACAGCGTGTTCTCTGGATCGGTCTTCGGCTGGGCCATGGCGGGGGCGGCGGTGGCCGCCATCGCGGCGGCCAGCAGGGAACGGCGATGCATGATGTTTGACTCCTGGGTCAGCCGCGGGCCCGGACCTTCGCCATGGTACGCTCGAAGGTCAGCGGGGAGACGAAGGATTTGATGTCACCGTCCATCAGCGCAACCTCCTTCACGAAGCGGGAGGAGATGAACTGGTGGTGCTCGCTGGCCATCAGGAAGGCGGTCTCGATATCCGGCCGCATGCGGTAGTTCATGCCGGCCATCTGGAACTCGAAATCGAAATCCGACACGGCGCGAAGGCCGCGGATGATCATGCTGGCGCCCAGGTCGCGGGCGAAATGCACCAGCAGGCCGGTGAAGGGCTTCACCTCGATCTTGGCGCCGGATTTCGCGGCCAGCTTCGCGCATTCCTGGGTGACCAGGTCCACGCGCTCCTCCAGCTCGAACAGCGGGCCCTTGCCGATGTTGATCGCCACCCCCACCACCAGGCGGTCCACCAGCCGCGCGCCGCGGCCGATCACGTCCAGATGCCCGTTATGGATCGGGTCGAACGTGCCCGGGTAGAGGCCGATGCGCTCAGCCATTCGTGTCGTCTCCTTCCTCGCCCCGCGTTCCGCCACTGTCGGGCGGTTCGGCGCTGCTGTCACCGGCGGCAGTATCATCCGGCGCGTCGCCCGCGTCGACCACCGGGAACACGCTGGTGACGCGTTCGCCGGAATCGACCCGGAACAGGGTGACGCCCTGGGCGCCGCGGCCGGTGATCCGCACCTCGTCGGCGCGCAGGCGGATGAGGCGGCCGGCATCCGTCACCATCATCACGTCGTCGCCGGCGCGGACCGTGAGGGAGCCGGCCACGGCGCGGCCGGTGCGCTGGGTGAGGGTGATGCCGACGATGCCCTGCCCGCCGCGCCCGGTGACGCGGTATTCATAGGCGGAGGAACGCTTGCCGAAGCCGCTATCGGTGACCGTGAGCAGCACTTCCTCGCCCGCCTCCAGCTCCGCGATGCGTTCGGGGGTGAGCGCCACCTCCTCGGTGCCGGCTTCCTCGGCTTCGGTGGGGGCGGGGGCTTCGGCCTCCTCCTCCGCATGGCCGGCGGCGCGGCGCTTGGCGTTGGCCTGCTTGAGGTAGGCCGCGCGCTCCTCCGGGGAGGCTGCGACGTGGCGCAGGACCGAGAGGCTGATCACGCTGTCGGGCGCCTTGCCTTCGGCGAGCTTGATGCCACGCACGCCGGAGGAATCGCGCCCGGCGAAGACGCGCAGCTGGTCCTCGTTGGCCTGGAAGCGGATGCAGCGGCCGAGCTTGGTGGCCAGCAGCACGTCGTCGCCCTCGCGCAGCGTGGCCACGCCGATCAGCTCGTCGCCTTCATCGAGCTTCATGGCGATGAGGCCGGAGCTGCGCATGTTGCGGAAATCGGAGAGCCGGTTACGGCGGACGTTGCCCAGGCGGGTGGCGAAGACCAGGTGCAGGCTTTCCCACAGGGTTTCATCCTGCGGCAGGGGCAGCACGGTGGTGATGGTGTCCTGGCCCAGATCGGGCAGCAGGTTCACCAGCGCGCGGCCCTTTCCGGTGGGCCCGCCTTCCGGCAGCTTCCAGACCTTCTCGCGATACGCCTTGCCGCCGCTGCTGAAGAACAGCACCCATTGGTGGGTGTGGCCGTTGAAGCTGCGGGTGACGATGTCGTCACCGCGCGTGCCGGCAGCCGAGCGGCCGCGGCCGCCGCGGTTCTGGGCGCGGAACACATCGAGCGGGGTGCGCTTGATGAAGCCATCCCGCGTGATGGTGACCACCATCTGGCCGGGCTCGATCAGGCTTTCGTCGTCCTGGTCGGAATCGCCGTCGGTCAGCGTGCTCATGCGCGGCGTGGCGATTTCGGCGCGCACGGCCACCAGCTCGGCCTTCATCACGTCCATGCGGCGCGGGCGGCTGGCGATGATTTCCAGCAGCTGGGCGATGCGGGCGGAGACCTCGCCCATTTCCTCGGCGATCTTCTCGCGCTCCAGCCCGGTGAGGCGCTGGAGGCGCAGTTCCAGGATGCCGCGGGCCTGCTCTTCCGTGAGGTACACGGTGCGGGTGCCGTCTTCGCCCAGGGTGACGACGTTGCGCTCATCCTCGATCAGCGCCAGCAGCGGCATCACGCTGTCGGCCGGCCAGGCGCGGCCCATGAGTGCCACGCGCGCCGTGGCGGCATCGGGGCTGGCGCGGATCAGGGCGATCACCGCATCGATATCGGCCACCGCGATCGCGAGGCCCACCAGCAGGTGCGCCCGTTCCCGCGCCTTGGCGAGATCGAAGCGCGCCCGGCGCAGGATGACTTCCTCGCGGAAGCGAATGAAGATGGCCAGCGCGTCCCGCAGGCCCATCAGCCGCGGCTGCCCGCTATCCAGCGCCAGCATGTTCACGCCGAAGCTGGTTTGCAGCTGGGTGAAGCGGAAGAGCTGGTTCAGCACCACTTCGGGCGTCGCGTCCCGCTTCAGCTCGATCACGATGCGCATGCCGGAGCGGTCGCTCTCGTCGCGCATGTCGCCGATGCCCTCCACCTGCTTGGCGCGGACGAGTTCGGCGATTTTCTCCAGCAGGGTGGATTTGTTCACCTGGTAGGGGATTTCGGTGACGATGATGGAGTATCGGCCGCCGCGCAGCTCCTCGAACTCCGTGCGGGCGCGCAGGATGATGCTGCCGCGGCCGGTTTCGAAGGCGCTGCGGATGCCGCTGCGGCCCATGATCAGCCCGCCGGTGGGGAAATCCGGCCCCGGGACGATCTTCATCACGTCTTCCAGCGAGATCTCGGGGTTGTCGATCATTGCCAGCGTGGCGTCGATGATCTCGCCGGGGTTGTGGGTGGGGATGTTGGTGGCCATGCCCACGGCGATGCCGCCGGCGCCGTTGATCAGCAGGTTCGGGAAGGTGGCGGGCAGCACCCGCGGTTCCTCATCCGATTCGTCGTAGGTGGGCTGGAAATCCACCGTGTCGCGGTCGATGTCGGTCAGCAGGTACATGGCAGCCCGGCTGAGCCGTGCTTCCGTGTAGCGCATCGCCGCCGGGGGGTCGCCGTCCACCGAGCCGAAATTGCCCTGGCCGTCGATCAGCTTCACCCGCATGGAGAAGGTTTGTGCCATGCGCACCAGGGCGTCGTAGATCGCGCTGTCGCCGTGCGGGTGGAAGTTGCCCATCACCTCGCCGACCATCTTGGCGGATTTGCGATAGGGCTTGTCGGGCGTGTAGCCGCCTTCCTGCATGGCGTAGAGGATGCGCCGATGCACCGGCTTCAGCCCGTCGCGCGCATCGGGCAGCGCGCGCGCCACGATGACGGACATGGCGTAGTCGAGGTAGGAGCGCCGCATCTCCTCCTCAAGCACCACCGGCTGGCGGTCGCTCGGGGGTTCCTCGGGCATCGTGCCGTCGGGGGTATCGCTCACGGGCAGCTCATGGGTCTGGGGAACTCATCGATGTGACGCAAGGCGGCCCTGTCCATGCCGGACAGGGCCGCTTGTCGCATCTTTATATACTACGCGCGCGCGCGGGCCTAGCTGTGCGCCGCGCCGCCGCCGATCAGAACGGAATGTCGTCGTCCAGGTCGTTGCTGCGCTTCGGCGCATCCCACGAAGGCCCGCGCGAGGCCGGCTTGGCCGCGCCGCCGCCGCCGCCGCCGCCGGCCGGGGCCGCCCGCTCGCGCGGGGCATAGCCGCCACCGCCGCCGCCTTCGCCCATGCCGCCTTCACCGCCGCCGCTGCGGCCATCCAGCATCACCAGTTCGCCGCGGAACGCCTTCAGCACCACCTCGGTGGTCTCGCGCTCGGCGCCGGACTGGTCGGTGTATTTCCGGCTTTCCAGCGCGCCTTCGATGTACACCTTGGCGCCCTTCTTCAGGTAGCGCTCCGCCACCTCGGCCAGGCGGTCGTTGAAGATCACGATCCGGTGCCACTGGGTCTTTTCCTTGCGCTCGCCCGAGGCCCGGTCGGTCCAGGTCTCGCTGGTGGCGATGGAGAAGTTCACCACCTTGCTGCCGCTCTGCAGGGTGCGCGACTCCGGGTCCCGCCCCAGATTCCCCACCAGGATCACCTTGTTCACACTGCCAGCCATGTTCGCTTGCCCTTCCCGACTGCCCGCATCATAACGCCCGCCGCCTCGGGCGGCCAACATGGGCTTCCCATTCGCCGCATCGGCGCCATATAAACCAGAACACTTAGAGAACGCGGGCGCCGCTGCAAGCCCTTTCCTTCGCGGGGACCGATTACCATGGATTCCACGTCTGCCCCGCCCAAGGGCGCTCCCGGCGCTGCCATTGCCGGACCGGCCATCCGCGTGCGCGGCGCGCGCGAGCACAACCTCAAGAACATCGACGTGGACATCCCGCGCGACAGCCTGACGGTGATCACCGGGCTGTCCGGCTCCGGCAAGTCGTCGCTCGCGTTCGACACGATCTATGCCGAGGGCCAGCGCCGCTATGTCGAGTCGCTGTCCGCCTATGCGCGGCAGTTCCTGGAGCTGATGGGCAAGCCGGATGTGGACAGCATCGAGGGGCTGTCGCCGGCGATTTCCATCGAGCAGAAGACCACCAGCCGCAACCCGCGCTCCACCGTCGGCACCGTGACGGAGATCCACGACTACATGCGCCTGCTGTGGGCGCGCGTGGGGGTGCCCTATTCGCCGGCCACCGGCCTGCCGATCGAGGCGCAGACCGTCTCCCAGATGGTGGACCGCGTGATCGCGATGCCGGAGGGCACGCGCCTGCTGTTGCTCGCCCCAGTGGTGCGGGACCGCAAGGGCGAATACCGCAAGGAGCTGGCCGAGTTGCAGCGCCGCGGCTTCACCCGGGTGAAGGTGGACGGCACGCTGTATGAGATCGGCGAGGTGCCGGCGCTGAACCGCAAGATCAAGCACGAGATCGAGGCGGTGGTGGACCGCGTGGTGGTGCGCGAGGGCATCGCCAGCCGCCTGGCCGACAGCTTCGAGACCGCGCTCTCGCTTTCCGATGGCGTGGTCTATGCCGAGAACGCCGACAATGCCGAGCGCACCGTGTTTTCCTCGCGCTTCGCCTGCCCGGTGAGCGGCTTCACCATCGAGGAGATCGAGCCGCGGCTGTTCAGCTTCAACTCCCCGCACGGCGCCTGCCCGGCCTGCGACGGGTTGGGGGTGGAAACCTTCTTCGACCCGGCGCTGGTGGTGCCGGATGAGCGGAAATCCCTGGCCGAGGGGGCCGTGGCGCCGTGGTCCGGGAGCCAGTCGCCGTACTACGACCAGACGCTGCAATCGCTCGCCAAGCACTTCAAGGCCACCACCCGCACCCCGTGGTCCGAGCTGCCGGAGCGCATCAGGGACGCCATCCTGACCGGCACCGGGGATGAGCCGGTGGAGTTCACCTACAAGGATGGCGTGCGGCAATACGCGGTGACGAAGCCGTTCGAGGGCGTGCTGCGCAACCTGCAGCGCCGCTGGCAGGAAACCGACAGCGCCTGGGTGCGCGAGGAGATGTCGCGCTACCAGGCGGAGAAGCCCTGTGCGGTGTGCGCCGGCGCGCGGCTGAAGCCGGAGGCGCTGGCGGTGAAGATCGCCGGCAAGCACATCGCGGAAGCCTCTGATCTCTCGATCAAGTTGGCCCGCGCCTGGTTCGGCGAGGTGCTGCCCACCCTCACGCCGCAGCGGGCGGAGATCGCGCGGCGCATCCTGCGCGAGATCGGGGACCGGCTGCAGTTCCTGAACGATGTGGGGCTGGATTACCTGACCCTGTCGCGCGGTTCCGCTACGCTCTCCGGTGGGGAGAGCCAACGCATTCGCCTCGCCAGCCAGATCGGCTCCGGCCTGACCGGCGTGCTGTATGTGCTGGACGAGCCCTCGATCGGCCTGCATCAGCGCGACAATGAGCGCCTGCTCGGCACGCTCCAGCGCCTGAAATCGCTGGGGAACACCGTGCTGGTGGTGGAGCACGACGAGGATGCCATCCGCAGCGCCGACTACCTGATCGACATGGGGCCGGCCGCTGGGGTGAATGGCGGGCGGGTGATCGCCCAGGGCACGGCCGAGGAAGTGGCCGCCCATCCGGATTCGCTGACCGGTGCCTATCTCTCCGGCCGCAAATCCATCCCCGTGCCGCCGATGCGCCGGCCGATCCAGAAGGACCGCGTGGTGACCATCGTGGGCGCCCGCGGCAACAATTTGAAGGACGTGAACGCCACCTTCCCGCTGGGCGTGCTCACCTGCGTTACCGGTGTGTCTGGCGGCGGCAAGTCCACCCTGGTGGTGGACACGTTCTACAAGGCCGCCAGCCGCCGCCTGATGGGCTCCGGCGAGGTGCCCGCGCCGCACACCCGCATCGACGGGCTGGAGCACCTGGACAAGATCATCGACATCGACCAGTCCCCGATCGGCCGCACCCCGCGGTCCAACCCGGCCACCTACACCGACCTGTTCGCGCCGATCCGCGACTGGTTCGCCGAGCTGCCCGAAAGCCGTGCCCGCGGCTACAAGGCCGGGCGCTTCTCCTTCAACGTGAAGGGCGGCCGCTGTGAGGCGTGCCAGGGCGACGGGGTGCTCAAGATCGAGATGCACTTCCTGCCGGACGTCTTCGTTACCTGCGACACCTGCAAGGGCAAGCGCTACAATCGCGAGACGCTGGAGATCAAGTTCCGCGACAAATCCATCGCCGAAGTGCTTGAAATGACGGTGGAGGAAGCGGTGCCCTACTTCTCCGCCGTCAACAAGATCCGCGACCGGCTGACCATCCTGCAGCAGGTGGGCCTCGGCTATGTCGCCCTGGGCCAGCAGGCGACCACGCTTTCGGGCGGTGAGGCGCAGCGCATCAAGCTCAGCAAGGAACTCGCCCGCCGCGCCACCGGGCGGACGCTCTACATCCTGGATGAGCCCACCACCGGCCTGCATTTCGAGGACGTGCGCAAGCTGCTGGAAGTGCTGCACGCGCTGGTGGATGCGGGCAACACCGTGGTGGTGATCGAGCACAACCTGGAGGTGATCAAGACCGCCGACTGGATCCTGGATCTCGGCCCCGAGGGCGGCGATGGCGGCGGGCGCATCGTGGCGCAGGGTACGCCGGAAGACATCGCGAAGGTCGCGGAAAGCCACACCGCACGGTTCCTGGCGCCGCTGCTGCCTGCCGTGAAGGCGCGGCGCAAGGGCAAGTAGCCCCAACCCGCGCAATGGCCTGAGACATCAGCCATTGCGCGGGCTGGCCTCAGTTGGCCCGCTTGGAGATCGAGATCGCATAGGCCGGCGTGCGGATGGCGAACATCGGGTCGTTCTCCGGCCCGTCGATCCCGTCGGCGAGCAGCGTGGGCGCGAAGATCACCTCGTCGCACACCTTGGCATCGGCCACGCTGCGCACCGTCAGCGTGCCAAGCTCCACGGTCGGCCGCGCTTCCTCGCTGTCCCACATCTTGGTGGGATTGTCGGTCGGGTCGCCCGCGCGACCGAGGATGGCGACCATCCGGAACCCGGCCGGCCGGCCGCTCGCCAGCCGCGTGCCGAGATCCGCCGCCAGGTAGTCGCGCGGCTTGGCCCGTGCCTCGTCGTCGGTCAGGTTCACCGGTCCGTCGAGCGGGTCCATGCGGAACTTGATCACCTGGCGCGCCCCGGCGGCGTTGGTCAGCGTGTAGGCATGTACCGCCCAGTAGTTCACGCCGACCCATGAGCCAGGGATCGGTTGGCTGGCCAGGAAGCGCGCCTGCAGCAGCGTCTCGGGATTGGCTTCGGAGAAGGCGCGCACGCGGGCGGGGTCGGGCTGCCCGTTGGCGGCGGGCTTGCGCGCCTCCAGGAAGCCCAGCATCTGCGCCGGCGTGGCGACGAAGTTGATCGGCGCATTGACCATCACGAACTCGGTCTGGCCGGGTCCGTCGGCGTCGATCCGG
This sequence comes from Rhodospirillales bacterium, assembly GCA_947460455.1. GTDB lineage: Bacteria > Pseudomonadota > Alphaproteobacteria > Acetobacterales > Acetobacteraceae > CAMDGX01. The sequence continues at coordinate 18,550 of CANHKG010000025.1, forward strand.
AACGACAGGCCGCGGTTCACGCCGCGGGCGCCATCGGCCACGGCAGGGTTGCCGCCACCGACCGAGAAGCGGATCACGGCATCGGAGGGCTTGGTGAAGATCACGGCCTTCGACAGCCCGCGCGCCGCCGCCGCGGGCTCGAACCGGCCAGCATAGCAGGCGCCCTTCGCGCCGCTGGGCCGATGCGTGCCGGGGCCGGCGAAGGTGCGCATGATCTCCACAATCGGCGCGGGGTCGCTGTCCTGCGCCCAGGCCGGCTGGGCCAGTGCGGCGAGCGGGATCGCGAGGCAGGCGGCGGCAAGCATCGGCGCTCGTGTCATCGGTGGTTCTCCCTGATCGGCCCTTTCCATGACGGATGGCCCCCACACGATGACGTCGGGACCGGTCATGGCGTTACACGCGATCGCAAAGGGCCGGCCATCCGGGCTCGCCCCGTCGGGCGGTTGGCCCAGGCACCCCTGTTCGCTGCCACCGCCGAAGCGCGGGCGCAAGGCGGGGTAGCGGCACCGGGGGGCATCACCCCCCGGCACCGCCCCAGGCGTCAGAGCTGCTGCAGGAAGTTGTCCCAGTTCACGACCTGGTTGAGGAAGCCGAAATTGGCCGGAGTGTAGTTGGCCTGGATCGGCGTGCTGCCATAGGGCAGGTAGATGCCGATGCCGGAGGCGTCGCCCACCGTGCCGGCGTTGGCGATGACGGCGTTGGTGACGGCGGTGCTGACATTGCCCGCCGCGGTGCGCAGCGGGGCGGAGATGGCGCGGTTCACCACCTCGTTCATGAAGTCACGCAGGTCGACATGGTCTGCCGCCGAGAATTCGTGGGCGCGCGCGGCGGCCTCGCGCATCGCGGTCCAGTCGCCCGCGGTGGTGGTGGGCAGGAGGGCCTGGGCGGTGAAGGCTTCCAGCGCCGTGTCGAGTGCCGCCACGCCGTCGGTCCAGACCGCAGACAGGGTGATGCCGCCATCGCCGGCATAGCGGGTGCCGTAGGTGGAGACGATGCTGGCGCCGAGGTCCATCGGCGAGAGGTTCGGGTTGGTTTGGAAGGGGGCCAGGAAGTTCTGGTACTCCCAGCCGTCGCCCGGCTCGACCTCCTGCGAGGAGACGACCATGTCGGTGAGGTTGCGCAGGTCGAGCGTCTGCTCGGTGATGGCCATGAGGCATTCGTCGAAGCCGATCATGGCGAAGTGGTCGATGGTGGCGGCCTCGATCGCCTGGCGGGTTTCGAGAATGGTGAGGTTGTCGCCATTGCTCTTGTCGTCCCAGGCGGAGCCGGCGAGGCCGCCGCCGTGGTCCCACAGGATCAGGCCGTAGTTCTGGGCGGGGTGGTTGGTGCCGGCCCAGTTGATGAAATTGGTGAGGGTGGCGCCGCTGCCGGTGTTGAGCTCGCCCAGCGAGGTGAGGCTGGAGGTGACGAGGCCGCCGTTGGAGTTGTTGTTCGCGTCGTGCGTGATCTGGCCGCGCCGCGTGTCGGTCCAGTTGCCCGAGCCGGTGGCGTAGCCGCTGGCGCGGTCCACCAGCACCACCAGGTTCACGTTGGCCGGGAGGTTCAGGCTCTCCATCTCGTTGAGGTCGTCGAGCGCCGCACCTTCGAGGTTATTGTCGGCGGCGACGTAGACCATGATCGTCCAGGCATCCAGCGTGGATGCAGCGCCGGTGGCGAAGTTGAAGGTGGTGCTGTCGGCGATGCCGGCGAACTTGTTGCCGGCGAGATCGGTGATGGCGCCGTCGGCGATGGTGACGGCGTAGGCGGTGTTGGGGGCGAGGTTGGCGGCGGGATTGATGGAGACGATCTCGCCGCTGTAGGTCACCTGCGTCGCGTCGTTGGCGGCGATGGTGAGGGTCTTGCCGCCGCCGGTGATGACGATGTTGCCGCTGCCGGCCTTCACCGCCTCGTTGAAATCCAGGCTGAGGTTGCGGCCGACCGGGACGGCGGTGGTGTTGTCGTCCGGTGACGTGTGCAGCAGCGTGGGGGCGACGATATCGGCGGCCTTGGTCACGGCGAGCTGGTAGCTGCCGACGCCCGTGGCATGCGCGGCGGCGGCCACGTGGTAGGTGCCGGACTGCGCGGCGGTGAAGGTGGTCTGGGCATATTTCACGCCGCCATTGGCATCGTCGTTGCCGCTGAGCGGCACAACGAGGCCGTTCGGGGCATTGATGCCGAGCATGACGGGATCGGCCAGCGTGGCACCGGCGACGCCGGCACCTGAGAGCCTGACCTGGTAGGTGGTCCCGGCAACCGCGGTGAAGCCGATCCAGTCCACGTCGCCCGTGCTGTTGATCGAGCCGTTGTAGCTGCCGCCGACCGCGACCGTGGCCTTGGAGGAGACGTTGGCGGGCACCTCTGTGGTGTCGGCGTCGGTCTCGATCGACAGGCGGTAGGTGCCGACGTGGTTATAGTAGCCGCCGGCCGACAGGTAGTAGGTGCCCGTGGTGCTGGGGGTGAAGCTGGAGCGGCTGTCGCGCGAGCCGTCGGCGTCGTCGTTGCCGCTGCCGGCGATCAGCACGCCGGCGGCATCGTGAACGCCGCCGAAATAGGTATCGAGCAGCGTGCCGTTGCCACTGGGGCTGCCCTGCTGGCGGATGCGGTAGGTGGTGCCGGCGTTGAGGGTCACGCGGAACCAGTCGAGGTCGCGGGCGTAGTCGATGGTGCTGGTACGCGAGCCGCCGACGGTGATCGCCTCTGTGGTGAGGATGGTGTTGCTGACGCCGTCGGTGACCTTGTTCGATGAGAGCGAAAGGTTGAACTCGCCGGTGTTGGAGCTGTAGGCGCCGGCGGCGATGTAGTAGGTGCCGCTGCTGACCGGCGTGTACAGCACGCGGGAATCGCGCTCCCCGCCCCAGTCATCGTTGGTGGTGTTGGGGATGAGCACGCCGGAGGCATTGTAGAGGCCGCGGATGAAGGCGTCGTTCACCGGGTTGGCGCTGTCGGCGATCGAGCGCATCTCGACCACGTAGCCGACGCCACCGGTGAGGCTGACGCGGTACCAGTCGATGTCGCCCGAGGTTTCAACGACGCCGCGCACCGTGCCGTCGAGGGCCAGGCTGCCGGTGGTGGCGATGGTGGTTGGCAGGTCGGGGCCGGTGAGGTCGGTGACGGCGAGCTGGTAGGTGCCCTGGTAGGAGCTGTAGGCGCCCGCGGCGATGTAGTAGTCGCCGGCGGTGGTGGCGAAGAAATCCACCGAGGCGTTGCGCGAGCCGCCGGAATCGTCGTTGCTGGAGCCGGCTTGCAGCGTGCCGGCGGCGTTGTAGATGCCGCGCAGGTAGGGATCGGCGAGCGTGCCGGAGCTGGTGGGGCTGCCGCGCTGGGCGATGCGGTAGAGGTGGTTGGCCGCCAGGGTGACCTTGAAGAAATCCTGGTCGCCGATGGTTTCGATGTTTCCCGTGGCGGTGCCGCCGGGCACGATCGCGCCGACGGTGCCGACGCCCTCGAAGGTGGAGCGGTAGTCGTCGGCGCGGGCGGTGATGCGGTAGGTGCCGGTCCAGTTGCCCCAGCCGCCGGCGCTGATGGCGTAGTCGCCAGAGACCGTGGGGGTGAATTCAACGCGGGCATTGTTGCCGATGCCGCCATCGTCGTCGGACAGGCCCGCAACCGGCGCGCCGCCGGGGGCATAGACCGCCGCGATGTAGGGATCGGCGATGGTGCCCTGGCCGGTGGGCGTGCCTTCCATGTCGATCACGTAGCGCGTGCCGGCGGTGAGCGAGACGGTGAACAGGTCGCGGTCGCCGATGAAGTTCACGTTGCCGGCAAGGCCGGTGGTGCCGAGCGGCAGGGCGCCGGCGGCCCCGGTGCCGTCCAGCGCGGAGCGGAAATCGTCCGCGCGCACCAGCAGCCGGTACGTGCCGGTGCCGCCCGAAAGCCCGCCGGCGGCGATCTGGTACACGCCGTTGGCGGTGGGGGTGAACACCACGCCGGCATTCAGCCCCACGCCGCCATCGTCGTTGGTGGTGCCGGCGAGCAGGGCGCCGCCGGCGGTGTAGATGCCGCGCAGATAGGGGTCTGCCAGCGTGCCCTGGGTGGTGGGAGCGCCTTCGAGATCGACGAAATACTGCGTGCCGGCCGCGAGCGACACGCCGAACAGGTCCTGGTCGGTGCTGTAGTTGATCGTGCCGGTGGCACCGGTGGTGCCCACGGCCACAACGCCGTTGGTGCCCGCACCCTCGGTGGTGGATTTGAAGTCGTCCGGCCGCACGAACAGCCGGTACGATCCGGTCCAGTTGCCCCAGCCTCCAGCCACGATCGTGTAGGTGCCGTTGGTGGTGGGCGTGAACACCACGCGCGAATTGTCACCCACGCCGCTGTCGTCGTCCGAGAGGCTGAGCGTGTTGCTGAGCCCATCGCGGATATCGGCGATGAACGCATCGCCGATGGTGCCCTGGCCGGTGGCTGAGCCCTCCAGGTCGATGTAGTAGCGCGTGCCGGCCACCATCGCGACCTGGAACACGTCGCGGTCGCCGATATAGTCCACCATGCCGGCGGTGCCGGCCGCACCCGGGGTTACCACGCCCGTTGGGCCATCGCTTTCGAGGTTGCCGCGGTAGTCGTCCTGGCGGACGAACATGCGGTAGCTGCCGGTCTGAGAACCGATCGCCCCGGCGGCGATCTGGTAGGTGCCCGTGACGGTGGGGGTGAACACCACGCGGGAATTCAGCCCTGTCCCGCCGTCATCGTCGGTGGTGCTGGCCTGCAGCAGCCCGGCACTGTTGTAGATGCCGCGCAGATACGGGTCCGACAGCGTGCCCTGCGAGGTTGCGACGCCTTCGAGGTCGATGAAGTACCGGCGGCCCGCCACCAGTGTTACGCCGAACAGGTCCTGGTCGCCGCTGTAGTTGATCGTGCCGGTGGCACCGGTGGTGCCAACCGCCACCACGCCGCTGGTGCCCGAGCCCTCGAAGGTGGACTTGAAGTCGTCGGGCCGCACGAACAGCCGGTACGATCCGGTCCAGTTGCCCCAGCCGCCGGCCATGATGGTGTAGGTGCCGTTGGTGGTGGGCGTGAACACCACGCGCGAATTGTTGGCCACGCCGCCGTCGTCGTCCGACAGGCTGAGCGTGTTGCTGAGGCCGTCGCGGATTTCGGGGATGAACGTGTCGACGATGGTGCCCTGGCCGGTGGCCGAGCCCTCCATGTCGATGTAGTACTGCGTGCCGGCCACCATCGCGACCTGGTACACGTCGCGGTCGCCGATATAGTTCACCACGCCGGCCGTGCCTTCGGCGCCCGGGGTCACCGCGCCCATCGGGCCAATGCTGTCGAGGCTGCCGCGGTAATCGTCGGCGCGGACGAACAGGCGGTAGCTGCCCGTGCCGGCGGCATCCCCCCCCGCGGCGATCTGGTAGGCGCCGGTCACGGTGGGGGTGAACACGACACGGGCATTCAGCCCCGTGCCGCCGTCATTGTCGGTGGTGTCGGCGAACGGGCTGGCGCTGCCGTTGTAGATGCCCTGCAGGAGCGGATTGGAGAGCAGGCCCTGGGCGGTTGCAACGCCTTCGACGTCGATGAAATACCGCGTGCCCGCCACCAGCGAGACATTGAACAGGTCCTGGTCGCCCGCGTAGTTGATCGCGCCCGCCGCACCGGCGATGCCCGGCGCCACCGCCCCCAGCGGGCCATCGCCCTCGTTGGTGCCGCGGAAATCATCCTCGTCGACATTGAGCCGGTAGGTCCCGATGGCGTTGTCGTCGTGCTCGCTGACCTCCACCGTATAGGTGCCGGTGGTGAGCGGCGTGTACACCAGGCGCGAATTGAGGCCGACACCGCCATCGTCGTTCGTCGCGAGCAGCGTGACGCCGCTGAGCAGGCGCAGGAACGGGTCGCTCAGCGTGCCCGCCGCCGTCGCGCTGCCCTCAAGCTCAAAGAAGTATCGTCGTCCCGCCGTCAGGGACACCTGGTAGGAGATGCGTTGCCCAACCGTCGCGATCGAACCGGCATAGATTGTCATGAAACGCTCCCTCCGTGGCCGGGTCGCGGATCAATGTCACCCGGCCAATCATTACAAAAACCTTAAGCGTTCTGAGTGAGTGGCGCCTAGGTGTATTGTACCGCACACGAAAAATTCATCGTGCCCGACCTATTCCGGGGGAATAATGTAACGATATGCTTCAATTTGACGTGCCGGCGGCGTTCTCGCTCCGCGAGCGGCACTGTTTGGCGGGTGGGGGAACCGGAGTCGGGGGCGGCGTTGCCCGGCCTTACCCCTTGTGCAGCAGCTGCTGCAGCATCTGGTTGGCGATCCAGCGTTCGCCGGCCACCTGGAACATCCGCCGCACCGCGTCGCCCTCCGGGTTTCCCTCTGCCGCGCATAGCGCCGCCACGGCCGGGTCCTGCTGCGCCCCCACGGCCAGCAGGCCGAGCCCGTAGCCGTGCTGGAACCCGAACCCCGGGAACCGCTCCCGCGCCTCGGCCCACACCTTGCCCACGCCCCAGCCTTCGTCGCGCACCTCGCTGTCGTGCATCAGCACCACCCCGCGCGGGGACATGGCCGGCAGCCAGGTTTCCAGGTCGTGCCGCACCGAGTCTTCGTCGTGCAGCCCATCGATATGCAGCAGGTCGATGCTGCCGGGCCCGAACAGCCGGCGGGCCGAATCGAAATCCGTTCGCAGCAGGCGGGAGAACCCGGCATGCCGCGCATCGTGCCAGGCGGAGAGTTCCTGGAACACGGTTTCGCCGTATGCGCCGGCGTGCGGGTCGCCCTTCCAGGTATCCACCGCCACGCATTGTGCCGGCAGCTTCAGCGCCGCCACCGCCTTGCAGAAGGCGGCGTAGGAGACGCCGTTATGCGTGCCCAGCTCCACCACCAGCCCCGGCCGCGTGGCGGCCACCAGCCAGTGGGCGAAGGGCACATGCCCCCACCAGGCGCTCGGCACCCCCAGCCGGTCGGGCACCCAGAACACGGGGTCGAGCGATGCGGGCAACAGGGCAGGGTGGCGCATACCGCCATCTTGCCGTGCCTCGCCGCTCTGCGCCATCACACCCGCCCCAGCGCCCAGGCGCGCAGCACGGCCAGCCGATCGCCCAGACCGCGTGCCTCTACCGGGATGGCCCGAGCAAGGTCCCGGCGCGCCAGCACCGCCGGCAATGCGGCCGCGATCACCCCGCGCGACAGCGAGCCGCCTGCCTGGTTCAGCAATGCCCGGCCCTGGGCGGCCAGTTCGGCCAACGCGCCGGGCAGCCGGTCCGCGCCGTGACCGGCCGTCAGGTCATGCACCGTCAGCCCATGCGCCCCCAGCACATCCTGCGGCAGCAGCACCCGCCCGGCCCGGGCCAGCGCCGGCACGTTGCGCAGCTGCCCCGCCACGCCATGTGCCGTGCCCAGCACCCGCAGCCGGGCCAGCAGCGCCGCATCCGCCCCCAGCAGCCGCCCGGCCGCCACCATCACGCCCCCCGCCGTCGCGGCGAGGTAGGCGTTCCAGCCTGCCCGGTCGGGAATCGCCTCGTCCGCCTCCGCCTCGCGGCCCTCGATCATCGCCAGCAGGTCTTCGGGCACCAGCAGGCCCTGGGCGATCGCATCGGAGAGCGGGGTGGCCACCTCGTGCTTCTTGCGCGTGCCCTCCACCACCTCCCGCCACCATTGCAGCCGGATCAGCGCCAGGGTCGGCTCGCTCACCGCCTCGCGGGCGCGGGCCAGCTCGTGGTTGAAGGCATACAGCGTGAACAGCGCCTCGCGCCTTTGTGCGGGGGCGAACAGCGCGGTCAGGAACCGGTCGGGATCATGCCGGCGGACCAGGGCGGCACAGGGGGAAAGGGCAGGGGAGTCGCTCATGCCCCCTCACCTGCCGCCACATTGTCTCGCGGGCAAGCTTGACCTGGGGGGAGGGTGGCCATAGCTACCAACGGCGTCCATATCCGCCCAACATATCCGGAGAACGGCTTCATGGCCTTCACACTCCCCGCCCTCCCCTACACCACCACCGCCCTCGCCGCGAAGGGCATGTGCCAGGAAACCCTGGAGCTGCACCACGGCAAGCACCACCAGGCCTATGTCACCGCGCTGAACGGCTTCGTCGAGAAGGACGCCGCACTCCAGGGCAAGTCCCTCGATGAGATCGTGAAGCTGTCCAACGGCAATGCCGCGATGGCCCCGGTGTTCAACAATGCCGGCCAGCATTGGAACCACATCCTGTTCTGGGAAAACATGTCCGCCACCGGCGGCGGCATCCCGGGCGCGCTGGAGAAGAAGCTGGTTGAGGATTTCGGCAGCGTGCAGGCGTTCAAGGACGCCTTCAAGACCGCCGCCACCACCCAGTTCGGCAGCGGCTGGGCCTGGCTGATCCTGGGCACCGACGGCAAGCTGAAGTGCACCAAGACCCCGAACGGCAGCAACCCGCTCGCCACCGGCGAGGGCAAGGCCCTTCTTGGCTGCGACGTGTGGGAGCACAGCTACTACCTGGACTTCCGCAACCGCCGCCCGGACTACGTGCAGAACTGGCTGGACAACCTGGCCAACTACGAGGGCATCACCCTCTAAGGTTCGGCACGCCGGACATGGAAAGGGCCCCGCGAGGGGCCCTTTTTTGTGGGCGCTACGAAGGCCCGCCGAGCAGGCCGCGCACCGAGACGTCCTCGTCCAGCTCGGGCCAATGGATGCCCTTGCCGCGCCCGATCAGGCGCCAATTCGCACGCTGCGCGGGGGCCGCATCGCGCAGCCGGGGGAACCACTCCAGCGGCGCGGACACTTCCCGCCCATCCGCCAGCACCACCCGCAGCGCCTCGGCAGTCACCGAGACATCGACGGCGACGGGATCAAGGCTGATGGCCGAAATGCTCATCCCACGCCTCCTGGAACCTCAGCCGGTTGTCCTGCACCAGCATACGCAGCCGGGTCAGCTCATGCGACCGGAAACCGCTGGAATCGGCCAGCACCACCGGTGCCAGCCAGAACTTGGCCACGCTGTCCCCGCGCTCCACGTGGATGTGCGGCGGCTCCTGCCCTTCCAGGCTGTAGAAGAAGAACCGATGCCCATCGATCCGAAGAACCGTGGGCATCGCGGCTGCGTCAGGCCTTTTCCACCGGCTTGGCGTCGTTCGCCGGCTTCGGCTCGCCCAGCACGCCGGTGATGGTCTCGCGCAGCACCTTCACCTTCACGTTGGGGGCGATCTCCACCTCGATCTCGTTGCTGCCCTCCACCGTGCGCTGCACCACGCCGACGATGCCGCCGCCGGTCACCACGCGGTCGTTGCGCTTCAGCGCATTCAGCTTCGCCTTCAGCGTTTTCTGGGCCTGCTGCTGCGGGCGGATCAGCAGGAAATAGAACACCGCGAAGATCAGGACGATCGGCAGGAACTGTCCGGCGGTGGCCACGAGGCCACCCATGTCCTGCGCGTAGGCTGGGGAAATCAGCATGAAGGGGTTCCGGGTTGCTCTGGGGGTCGGCGGACCATAGTTTCCGCGCCTTCCACGTCAAGCACGAACGGATCGCCCGCACCATGGACCAGCGCCTGCTCGAAGCCGCACTCCGTATCGCCGATGCGCTGGACCGCCTGGCCCCGCCGCCGCCACCGGTGCCGGACCTCACCATGGCCGATGCCTTCGTCTGGCACCCCGAGGGGCGGGAGCTGCGCCCGGTGGCAAAGGTCAGCCGGGTGGACCTGCCCCTGCTGCAGGGGGTGGAGAACCAGAAGCAGCAGATCCTGGACAACACCGCCCGCTTCGCCGCCGGCCTGCCGGCCAACAACGCCATGCTCTGGGGCTCCCGCGGCATGGGCAAGTCCTCGCTGGTGAAGGCCGTCCACGCCGACATCAACGCCCGCCACCCCGGCAGCCTGGCGCTGATCGAGATCCACCGCGAGGACATCGCCACCCTGCCGGACCTGCTGCGCCTGCTGCGCCTGCCCACGCTGAAGGGCGCGGATCGCCGCTGCCTGATCTTCTGCGACGACCTGTCCTTCGAGCGCGAGGACGCCGACTACAAGGCGCTGAAATCCGTGCTCGATGGCGGCATCGAGGGCCGCCCGGCCAACGTGCTGTTCTACGCCACCTCCAACCGCCGCCACCTGATGCCGCGCGACATGATCGAGAACGAGCGCAGCACCGCCATCCACGCCGGCGAGGCGATCGAGGAGAAGGTCTCGCTGTCGGACCGCTTCGGCCTGTGGATCGGCTTCTACCCCTGCGACCAGGACACCTACTTCGCCATGATCGACGGCTACGCCGCGTTGATGAAGCTGCCGATCTCCCAGACCGAGCTGCACGCCGCCGCGGTGGAATGGACCATCACCCGCGGCTCCCGCTCTGGCCGCGTTGCCTGGCAGTTCATCCAGGACATCGCCGGCCGGCTGGGCGTGGCGGCGTAGGTCCGCCGGCCACTCCAGGCCGAACACCGCCGCCGGATGGGGGGGCGGCTGGGCGATGTCGGGGAATATCGGCTACCGGTCGCCCAGTGCCCGCGCCTCCGCCGCCAGCGCCAGGCGGCATACCGCGAAGCAGTGGCTCTGCGTCATCGCCGTCTCGGTGCGGTCGCGCAGATCGGCCACGAAATCGCGCATCGTGGTCACCGTCTCGCCGGCGCAGGGGATGTGCTCGGTCTTGCTGTTGGTCACCAGGAACAGGTGGTGCGGGCCCTCGCGCCCGGCGATATCCAGGTTCTTGCGCAGCTCGATATAGCCCTCGGTGCCCACGATGAAGGCGCGCCCGTCGCCCCAATCCGCCAGCCCGTCCGGGGTGAACCAGTGCATCTGCATCGTGGCCGTCGCCACGTCGTTGCGCAGGATCATCTCCCCCCAATCCTGGAAATCGTTCACCGGCGTGCGCTCCGGCGCCACGGTGCGGATGGCGGCGTGGACGATCTCGGCCTCCTCCCGCCCGGTCAGCTGCAGGAAGCTGTCGATCTGGTGGCAGCCGATATCCACCAGGATGGAGCCGTTGGTGCGCGCACTCCAGAACCAGTCCGGCCGCGTGTCCCGGTTCAGCCGGTGCGGCGACATGCCGGTGGTGGAGACCAGCCGCCCGATCGCGCCCGCGCGCACCAGCGCCTTGGCCTTGGCACTGGCCGGGGAGGCCCAGCGGTCGCCGAACGCCACCATGAAGCGGCGCCCGGTCTCGGCCACCGCCGCCTCCACCGCGGCGAGGTCGGCGTGGGTCGTGATCCCGGGCTTGTCCAGCAGCACGTCCTTGCCACGCCGCATCGCCTCGATCGCCAATGCGGCGCGTTCGTTCGGGATCGCGGCGGACAGGATCAGCCCGATCGTGGGATCATCCAGCAGCCGCTCGCGCTCGGCCACCTCCGGCAGATCCGGGAAACGCTTGCGGAAGCCGGCGAGCACATGCGGGTTGGTCGTGACGGGCCACCAGCCGGCGCATTCCATGCCGGCATCCATCAGGTACTGCGTCAGCTCATAGACGTGCCGGTGATCCAGCCCGATCAGGGCGAAGCGCATGGTCATGCCGAAGCCTCCCGGTTCCGCCGAATCCTAGCCCAGGGCCGCGTCGCGCACCACGCGCCCATCCACCAGGTGCACCCGCCGCGGAGACGTGCCGGCCAGCCCCTCGTCATGCGTCACCGCGATCACCGTGCGCCCCTGCTGCGCCAGCCCGGCCAGGATGGCGAACACGGCGGCCGCGTTCTTGGTATCGAGCGCACCGGTCGGTTCGTCCGCCAGCACCACCGGCGGGTCGTTGGCCAGGGCGCGTGCCACCGCCGTGCGCTGGCGCTGCCCGCCCGACAACGCGTCGGGCCGCTTGTTCGCCTGGTCGGCCATGTCCAGCTGCGCCAGCAGCTCCATGGCACGATTCTTCATCTGTGGGCGCGTGAGCCGCCCGAGCTGGCGCATTGGCAGCATCACGTTATCCAGCACGGTGAATTCCGGCAGCAGGAAATGGAACTGGAACACGAAGCCGAACACCGCCAGCCGCAGCCGGGTGCGCGCCGCGTCGTCCAGCGCGGAGGTCGGCGTGCCATCGACGAACACCTCGCCCGTGGTCGGCACATCGAGCAGCCCGAGCAGGTACAGCAGCGAGGACTTGCCGGAGCCCGACGGCCCCGTGATCACCGTGAAGCTCGCCGGCTGGAACGCCAGGGACACATCCGTCAGCAGTGTCACCGGCACCGCCAGCGGCAGCACCCGGCCGAGGTGCTCGACCTTCAGGATATCCGTCATGTCGCGGCTCCGGCGCGCGGGATCATGTCGCGCCCCGGATGATCTCCAGCGGGTCCGTCCGCGCCGCCTTGCGGGCCGGTATCCACGCCGCCCCCACGGAGGACAGCAGCGCGATGCCCGCGGCCAGCCCATAGGTGAACACCGTCTGGCGCACCATCAGCCGCTGCGTGGGGTCCTCCGCCCCCGGCGCCGGGAACGTCTCCATGATCGAGGCGCCCACGAAGCCCACCAGCCACCCCGCCAGCACGCCCATCACCCCGACGGCAATCCCCTCCGCGATGAACGTCGCCACCACGCTGCCGCGCGGCATGCCGATGGAGCGCATGATCGCGATGTCGCGCGCCTTCTCGCTCACCACCGTGGAGATGATGTTGAAGATGCCGAAGCCCGCCACCAGCAAAATCGACCCGGTGCTGCCGTAGATGATCGTGTTCTGCAGCACGAACACCTCCAGGATGCGCGCGAACGTCTCCTCCCACGGCGCCGCCTTGTAGCCCCAGCGACCCTCCGCCAGCGCCGCGATCTCCCGGGACTTGGAGATATCCGCCAGGCGGATATGGATCTCGTTCACCACCCGCGGCCGGGCCTGCATCGATTGCAGCCGGTTCAGCGCCACATACACCTGGCCCAGATCCTGCTGCTCCAGCCCGGTGCGGAAAATGCCCACCACCCGCAGCGCACTCTCCCCGCCCGCCACGGTGGAAACGGCCACGGTATCGCCCAGCGCCACGCCCATCTTGCGCGCCAGCGCCTGGCCGATCACCACGCCATCCGGCCGGGCGCCCAGTGCCTCCAGGCTGCCCTGCTTGATGTCCTTCTGCAGCGTGGTCACCCGCATCTCCCGCGCCGGGTCGATGCCGATGGTGCTCACCGCATAATCCCGCCCCGCCCGGCGCATCAGCATCTGCCCGCGCAAGGTCGGCGCCACCGCCACCCCCGGCATCGCCGCCAGCGCCGCCATGATCTCCCCGGCATTGGCAATCCCGCGCACGGGGTCGCGCGGCACGATCCGGCTCACCACCACCGCCGCCTCGGGATGCAGGATCGCCAAAGGCTGCGGCGCCGGCGTGCGAACCTCGTCCGTGATCGTCACGTGCGGGTTGCTCTCGATCATCTGGGCGCGAAAGAAACTCTGGAAGCCGGCCATCAACCCCGTGACGGCAATGAATACCCCCACCCCCAACGCCACCCCCAACACACTCACCATCGTCTGCCGCCGCCGGCTGCGCAGATGGGCGAGGGCTATGGCAAAAGGGAGCGTCATGGGCGGGGTGCGGTGAGGAAGGCGAGGGGCTCTGCCCCTCGACCCCGCTGGGGCCTTAGGCCCCAGACCCCGATACCTTTTCCGCCTTCGGCGGGGAGGGGCCATCGAGGCCGATCGAACCAACGAGTCGGCCCCTCCCCGCCGAAGGCGGAAAAAAGATGTGGGTCCAGGGACCTCAGGTCCCTGGCGGGTCCAGGGCAGAGCCCTGGCCTTCCTTCCCTCACCCCGCTCATTTCGCCCCCTCTGCCACGGCCGCGCCATCGGCGAGGCTGGCGGGTGGGTTGGCGATGAGGGTGGTGTTGGGGGGGAGTTCGGTGCGGAGTTCGATGGCGGCGGGGCCGGCGGCGCCGAGGGTGACGTTGGTGCGGCGGGCGTGGCCGGTGTCCAGGCGGAAGACGTAGGCTTGGCCGGCTTGGCCACCTTGGGGTGGGTCGTGGCGGATGGCGGTGGGGGGCACGAGCAGGGCGTCGGGGCGTTCGGCGACGACGATGTTCACATCCACCGTCATGCCGATCAGCAGGCCGGTGTCCGGCGGCAGGTTGGCTTCCACGCGGAAGGTGCGGGTGGCGCTTTCGCCGCGGCCGCGGATGTTGGTGACGGTGGCGGCGATGGCTTTGCCGGGGAAGGCGTCGGCGCGGATGGCGAC
>CANHKG010000026.1 GCA_947460455.1 Rhodospirillales bacterium
CCATGAAGATCAAGCGCATCGACGATCTCCACGCCGACGCCGGCTGGCGCAACTTCTCCTTCCTGCGCATCGAAACGACAGACGGGATCGTCGGCTGGTCCGAATACACCGAGGCCGATGGCTCCCGCGGCCTCACCGCCATCATCCACGGCCTCGCCGATGCCGTGATCGGCCAGGACCCGATGCGCCTGCAGCACATCGAATCCACCCTGCTCTCCCGCACCATCCAGGCCCCCGGCGGCGTCAACCAGCGCGCCATCGCCGCGATCGTCAACGCCCTGCTGGATATCAAGGGCAAGGCGCTGGGCGTCCCCGTCTGGAACCTCCTCGGCGGCATGGTCCGCGACCGCCTGCCCGTCTACTTCTCCCATTGCGGCAGCTACCGCGTCCGCAGCGCCGACCTCATGGGCGTCCCGCCCCTGCGCACCTACGACGACGTCGCCAGGCTCGGCGAGGAAGTGAAATCCAAGGGCTTCAAGGCCCTGAAAACCAACATCCTGATGCTGAACCGCCCAGACCCCACCACCTGGTTCCCCGGCTTCGCCCGCGGCCCCGGCCACCCCGAGCTGAACGCCACCCCCGAAGTGCTCGATGCCATCCGCCGCACCCTCGCCGCCTTCCGCGACGGCGCCGGGCCGGAGATGGGCCTGCATCTCGACCTCAACTACAACTTCAAGACCGCGGGCTACCTCCGGGCAGCCGAGGCGGTCGCCCCCTACGACCTCACCTGGCTGGAAATCGACACCTGGGACCCCGCGTCGCTCGCCCTCATCCGCCGCGAGGCCCCCTGCCCGATCGCCTCGCTCGAATCCGTCATCGGCCGCCGCGGCTTCCGCCCCTTCCTCGATGCCTATTCAACCGATGTCGCCATCGTGGACGTGATCTGGAACGGCTTCACCGAAAGCCTGCGCATCGCCGCGCTGTGCGACGCCTATGAGGTCAACTGCGCCCCGCACAACTACTACGGCCACCTCTCCAGCGTGATCGGCGCCCATTTCTGCGCCACCATCCCCAACTTCGCGGTGATGGAAATCGACATCGACAGCGCGCCCTGGCGCGACGAACTCGTCACCACCCCACCGGCCATCGAGGGCGGCGACTTCATCCTGCCCACCGCCCCGGGCTGGGGCTGCGACATCGACGAACGCGGCGTGGCCAAACACCCGCCGCGCCTCTGACCGAGATCCGATCAATCTCTTTCGTTGAATATTTCCGATTTCGCTGGCATCCCCCCGTCGAGACCGGAGACCGACCATGACCATCCCGCCCCTGCCCCGCCGCGCCCGCGGCGAGGAGAACTCCCGCACCCAGCGCAAGGAAGACACCAAGCGCAAGCTGGTGGATGCCGCAGAGGTCATGATCGGCGAGCGCGGCTACGACGACACGACGGTGACGGAGATCGCCAAGCGCGCCGGCGTGGTGCCGTCGCTGATCAACACCTACTTCAACGGCAAGGCCGGCCTGCTCTACGCCATCATCCAGCGCCACAACGAACCGCAGTTCGAGGCCACCAGGAAGGCTGCCACCGGCCCCGGCACCGCCCGCGAACGGCTGGAGCGGATCATCTCCGTCTGGATGGAGGGCGACCTCGCCCGCGGCAAGCTGGCCGGCCCGCTCCTGGCGCTCACCTGGTACTGGCCGCCAGAGACGGAGGCGCAGAACCTTCGCGACCGCGCGGCATTCTTCGCCTTCGTGCACGATGTGCTGCGCGATGGTGCCGCCACCGGCGAATTCCGCGCCCTGCCGCCGGAAACCGTCAGCGAGGTGATCTTCGCCATCTGCATCTGGTCGCTCCGCCCCGGCGTGTTCGCCGGGGCCTCGGCGGCGGACTGCGTCGCCCTGGCCATGGCGCGGCTGGACCTGCTGCTGAAGCCCTGAACGAAAAAGGGCCGCCCCCCTTCCAGGGAGCGGCCCTTCATCAGTCAGCCCAACCTCAGGCCGGCAGGCGGTGCAGCGCGCACAGCTTGTTGCCGTCGGGATCGCGCAGATAGGCGAGGTACAGCGCCCCGCGCGGGCCCGGCGGATCCTCCACCGCGCGGCCACCGGCGGCCAGGCCTGCGGCATGCCAGGCATTGGCCAGCTCGGGGCTGCTCGCCTTGAAGCCGATCGTGCCGCCATTGGCGTAGGTGGCCGGATTGCCGTCGATCGGCGCGGTCACCAGGAACACCGCGCCATCGTGCACGTACACCAGGCGCCCCTTGGGATCGACCACGCCGGCCTTGCCGCCGAGTGCGACGAACAGCGCGTCGTAGAACTTCTTCGAGCGGTCGATATCGTTGCTGCCGACCATCATGTGGCTGAACATGCCGTGCCTCCCCTTCCGTGATTCGGACTGCTAGCAGACCACGCTTCGCCGCCGCGGCAAAGACCCGCCCCCATGGCGACCTCCCGCATGGCTACCGCCCGGCCTCCCCACGCCGGGGCCTGCGACGATGTTCACGCCCCCTTAACCCCGCCACCGCAGAACGGAGATCCCCGCTCCAACAGGGAGTCACGATGTTCGGCAAGCTGGTCTGGCGTTCGCCGCCCGCCAAGGCAGCGGAGCCGGCGCCCCCGCCCGCCCCCGCGCCAGGTACTGCCGCCGCCGATGCCTTCGCCACGCCGGAGGAAGCGGCCGAGGCACGTGCGCGTGAGCGCCTGCGCGCCTTCGCCTTCGCCGCGGCCGACATGCTGGTGGAAACCACCAAGGGCGGCATGATCACCTTCGCCACCGGCAGCTTCCAGCAGCACTACAACCAGCCCGCCCGCGCCATGATCGGCCGCAACATCGCCACCCTGATCTCCCCCGCCGACCAGCCCGCCTTCGCCATGGCCCAGGCGCTGGCACCGGTGCGCGGGCGCATGCCGGCCATGGTGCTCCACCTCGCCGATCCCGCCCGCAGCCCCGCCCTCGTCGCCGCCCGCGCCGTGCCCGGCGAGGAGGCCCGGCTGTGCTTCGTCATCGGCCCCGTGCCCCTGCCCGCCCCCGAGCGCGGCGACCTGGCCGCCGCCATCCAGACCCCGGCCGACTTCGCCCGGGAGGCGGAAGCCCATATGCACAATGGCGGCACCGGCCCGATGGGGCTGGTGGAGGTGCAGGGCTGGCAGGACGTGAAGAACCACCTCTCCGCCGCCGAGCAGCAGCGCCTGCGCCATGGCCTCACCACGCTGATGGGCGATTGCGGCCCCGATGCCCGCGGCAGCGAACTGGCCGAGGGCCGCTTCGGCGTGCTGGGCCTCGCCCAGAACGGCATGGACGGCCTGGTGCGCAAGCTGGAGCAGTTCCTCTCCCGCTCCGCCGCCCGCAACATCGCCCGCGTCCATGGCACCGAGATGTCGCTGGAAGCCGGCCCGATGGGCACCGCCACCGCCAACCGCGTGCTGCGCTACGCCGTCTCGCGCTTCACCTCCGAGGGCACCGCGGGCGTTACCGCCGTGGGTGGCTCGGGCGGCCTTACCGGCATCCTGGCCCAGGCGGAGCTGCGCACCCAGTCGGTGCGCGCTGCCCTCACCGGCCATCGCTTCCGCCTGCTGTTCCAGCCCGTCGTCTCGCTCGCCACCCGCGCCGTGCACCACTACGAAGCCCTGCTGCGCCCGATCGCCACGCCGGGCATGCCGATGGGCTCGATCCAGGAATTCGTGACATTCGCGGAGGCGGTCGGCCTTTCCGATGTGATGGACCTCGCGGTGATGGAGCAGGCGCTGATGGCGCTGCGCTCCGCCCCGGGCGTATCGGTGGCGGTGAACCTGTCTGGCCTGTCGCTGCAAAGCCCGGATTTCGCCCAGCGCCTGTTCGGCCTGCTGGCGGAGATGCGCCTGCCACCCGGCGCCGCCGGCAAGCCGCGCCTGCTGGTGGAATTGACCGAAACGGCGGAGATCGACGACCTCGCCACCGCCTCGGCCACCTGGGCCAAGCTGCGCGAGCTGGGCGTGGGGCTGTGCCTGGATGATTTCGGCGCGGGCGCGGCCGCCTTCCGCTACCTGCAGCAATTCCGCGTGGACTACGTGAAGATCGACGGCAGCTTCGTGCAGGCCGCCCAGCAGGGCCCGCGCGAGCGCGGCATCGTGCAGGCGATCGTGGAACTGGCCAAAAGCGCCGGCGCCAAGACGGTGGCCGAGATGATCGAGACGGACGAGCAGGCCACGCTGATGCGCGAACTCGGCGTGGACCACGGCCAGGGCTGGCTGTTCGGCAAGCCCGGCGGGTTGCCGGGCGCGATCCGCTAGGCCCGCCGGGCCCGCCAGCGCTTCACGAGGAACCACACCGCTCCGAGCTTGGCCGCCAGCAGCAGGCCGATCAGCAGGTGGTGCTGCTCCATCCCCGCCTCCTCCGCGCCGCGGGCGGCGGCGTAGCCGGGCAGCAGCAGCAACGGCGCCCAGACGAAGGCGGAGGCGATGTTGGCGGCCTGGAAGTGCCGCTCCCGCATCCGTGCCACCCCGGCCACCAGCGGCGCGACCGCGCGCACCGGGCCGAGGAAGCGGCCGAAGAACACCGCCGCCCAGCCGAAGCGGCGGAACAGCAGCAGGGCCTGGGCATAGGCGCGGCGCTGGCTGCGCGGCAGCAGGCGGCGCACCAGATGCGGCCCGTAGGCGCGCGAGAGCCAGAACCCGACCGCGTCGCCCACGATGGCGCCCGCGATTGCCGAGATCACGATCGGGCCTGGCTCCAGCGTGCCGGTGCCCAGCAGCGCCCCGGTGGCCAGCAGCAGCGCGGTGGCCGGCACCAGCAGGCTGATCCCCGGCAGCGACTCCAGGAAGGTGATGACGAACACGATCGCCGGCGCCCACCCTGCCCCGGCCTGCAGCCAGGACTGTGCCGTCTGAACCAGCCCGTCACCCATCAACGCCTCCCTGCCCCGCCGGCATCGACGCGATATAGGGAGGCGAAGGGCCGATTTCAGCCAGTATCAGGCGAGATCGGCCACGGCGGCGTGCCAGCGCCGGATCGCGGCGGCATGCTCGGCGAAGCTGCGCCCGGCGATGCGCTTGTGGTGGTTGCGGTTGAAGGTGGTGTTCAGCGTGACGCGCGACACGCCGGCCTCCTTCCAGAACTGGAACTCGCGCCGCCAATCGTCTTCGGTGCCGGCGCCCATGGAGGTCCAGACCTCGATGCCGACGCTGTCCGCGGCCCGCCCGGCCTCCGCCGTGTAGCGCCGCAGCGTGGCGAAATCGGCCAGGGCGGCCTCGCCGGGGGGATGCACGTTCATCATCCAGCCGTCACCCAGGCGCGCGATGCGGCGCAGCGTGACATCCATGTGCCCACCGAACCACACCGGCACGCGGCCGCTGGCCGGGCGCGGATTGATGCCGGCATCGGGGATGGTGTGCCACTTCCCCTTGAAATCGACGTGATCGGCCGCCCACAGCGCCTGCATCACCTCGATCTGCTCCACGGAGCGGCGACCGCGGTCGTTGAAATTCTCGTTGAGGCCGATGAACTCCGCCTCGTTCCAGCCCACGCCGATGCCCAGGCGGAAACGGCCCTCGCTGAGCACATCGACATTGGCGGCCTGCTTGGCCACCAGCGTCGCCTGGCGCTGGGCCAGGATCAGCACCTGGGTGGAGAAATGGATGCGCTGGCAGACGGCCGAGAGGAAGCCGAAGGCCACGAACGGGTCGTGGAACGAATCCTTCGAGGTATTGCGCGCGCCCCAATCCGGCCGGCTTTCGGTGTTCACGCCCAGCACGTGGTCGGGCAGCATCAGGTCGTCGTAGCCGATCTCCTCGGCCAGCAGGGCGAAGTCGCGCAGCACACCCGGCGCGGCACCCATGTCGGTGGCCGAGAATGCCACCCCCAGCTTCATGCCCATCATGCCCTCCCTGTTTGCCGCGATCGGGCGGGACTATAGACTGCGTGGTGCGACTGGCCATGGGGCGGCGCCGCGCCATATGCAGGCGAGGCAATCGGGGACGAAACAGATGCTCAAGCTCGGCTACAAGGCCTCGGCGGAACAGTTCGCGCCGATGAAATTGCTGGATTACGCCGTGGAGGCGGAACAGGCGGGGTTCGATTCCGTCTTCATCAGCGACCATTTCCAGCCCTGGAAACACACGGACGGCCATGCGCCGAACTCGCTGGTGTGGCTCGGCGCGCTCGGTGCGCGTACCAACCGGATCGTGATGGGCACATCGGTGCTGACGCCCACCTTCCGCTACCATCCCTCGATCGTGGCGCAGGCCTTCGGCACGCTGGGCAGCATGTTCCCGGGCCGCGTGATCCTGGGCATCGGCACCGGCGAGGGGCTGAACGAGGTGCCGGCGATGGGCATCCATTGGCCGGACTTCAAGGAACGCTTCGCCCGCCTGCGCGAGTCGGTTCAGCTGATGCGCAAGCTGTGGACCGAGGATCGGGTGAGCTTCGAGGGCACCTACTACAAGACCGAGAACGCCACGATCTACGACCGGCCCAGCGAGCCGGTGCCGATCTATGTCGCCGCCGCCGGTGCCATGATCGCCAAGTATGCCGGCCGCGCTGGCGATGGGTTCATCTGCACCTCCGGCAAGGCGGTGGAGCTGTACACCGAGACGCTGCTGCCCAACGTGAAGGAGGGCATGGCCGCCTCCGGCAAGGAGAAGCCGGGCTACGACAACATGATCGAGGTGAAGGTCAGCTTCGACACCGACAAGCAGAGGGCGCTTGAGGATACCCGCCACTGGGCGGCGCTGGCCCTCTCGCCGGAGGAGAAGATGTCGGTGGAGGACCCCGTCGAGATGGAGCGGCTGGCCGATGCGCTGCCGCTGGAGCGGGCGGCGAAGCGCTGGATCGTTTCCAACGATGCCGAGGAGCATGTGGAGAAGATCGGCTGGTATGTCGGCCTCGGCTTCCGCCATTTGGTGTTCCATGCGCCGGGGCCGGACCAGGCGCGGTTCCTGAAGCTGTACGGCGAGACCGTGCTGCCGCTGCTGCGGAAGAAGTTCGGCTGACGTGGCCGCCTCCCTTTCGCTGCATGCGCTGCCCGGCCTGCCGATGGTGCGGCCGGGTGACGATCTCGCCGGGCTGATCGAGGCTGGGCTGGAACGGGCCGGGTTGGCGCTTGAGCCCGGGGACGTGCTGGTGCTGGCGCAGAAGATCGTCTCGAAGGCGGAGGGGCGGATCGTGGAGATCCCCACTGTGGTGGCCTCCGCCGAGGCGATCGAGCTGGCGCAGACGGTGCAGAAGGACCCGCGCGTGGTGCAGGTGATCCTGGACCAGGCGGTGCGGGTGGTCAGGGCGCGGCCGAACCTGCTGATCGTGGAGCATAAGCGCGGCTGGGTGATGGCCAATGCGGGCATCGACCATTCGAACGTGAGTGCGCAGGACGGCACCGAGCGCGTGCTGCTGCTGCCGGAGGACCCGGATGCCAGTGCCGAGCGGCTGCGGGCGCGGCTGGCGCCGGCGGTGGGCGGGCCGTTCGGGGTGGTGATCTCCGACAGCTTCGGGCGGGCATGGCGGCGGGGCACGGCGGGGATTGCCATTGGCGCCGCGGGCCTGCCGGCGCTGGTGGATCTGCGCGGCAACCCGGATCTGTTCGGGCGCATCCTGGAAGTGAGCATCAGCGGGTTTGCCGATGAAATTGCAGCAGCGGCCTCGCTGATCCAGGGCCAGGGTGCCGAGGGGCAGCCGGTGGTGCTGGTGCGCGGGCTGGCGTGGTCGCAGCCGGCGATGGGGGCGGCGCAGCTGGTGCGGCCGCCGCAGGAGGACCTGTTCCGATGAGCCGCGATCTTGTCGTTGCGCTCTCGGGGGGTGTCGGCGGCGCCAAGCTGGCGCTGGGCCTGTCCAAGGTGGTGGCGCCGGAGAACCTGTTGATCGTGGCCAATACCGGCGACGATTTCGAGCATCTCGGGCTCTCGATCTCGCCGGATATCGACACGCTGACCTATGCGCTCTCGGGGCTGGACAACCAGACCCTGGGCTGGGGCCGGCGGGACGAAAGCTGGAATTTTATGGAGGTGCTGGCCACGCTGGGCGGGCCGGCGTGGTTCCGGCTGGGGGATCGCGACCTCGCGCTGCATGTGGCCCGAACGTTGCGGCTGAAGGCTGGCGAGACGCTGTCTTCCATCACCGCGGACATGACGCGGCGGCTGGGGATCGACGCGCGCGTGCTGCCGATGTCAGACGATCCCGTGCGCACACGGGTGGACAGCGACGAGGGGCTGCTGGATTTCCAGGACTACTTCGTGGGGCGGCAGTGCCGGCCGGTGGTGAAGGCGTTGCGGTTCGACGAGGCCGAGACGGCGCGGGCGCATCCGGAGTTCCTCGCCGCATTGGCGAGCCCGCGGCTGCGGGCGATCGTGATCTGCCCTTCCAACCCGTTCATCTCGGTGGAGCCGATCCTGGCGCTGCCCGGCGTGCGGGAGGCCTTCGCGGCGCGAACGGCGCCGTGCGTGGCGGTCTCGCCCATCATCGGCGGCAAGGCGGTGAAGGGGCCGACGGCGAAGATGATGGCCGAATTGGGCCTGCCGGCGGGGGCCGCTTCCGTGGCCAAGCGCTACGGCGCGCTGCTGGATGGCTACGTGCTGGACACGCAGGACGCGGCGGAGGCGGAGGGGCTGGCGGCGCGCTGCGTGCTGGCGCCGACGTTGATGACCTCGCTGGAGGACAAGGTGGCGCTGGCGCAGGTGTCGCTGGAGCTGGCTGACTCCCTGCGCGCATGAGCGGCATCTGGGCCGTGATCCCGGTGAAGGAGCTGGAGGGCGCCAAGCAGCGCCTGGCCGGTTTCCTGTCGCCGGAGGAGCGGCACGCCCTGGCCATCACGATGATGGAGGAGGTGCTGGCGGCGCTGGCCGGCAGCACGCGGCTCGCCGGCGTGGCGCTGGTGACGCTGGAGGCCCGCGCGGTGGCGATTGCGAAGCGCGAGGGTTGGCGGGTGATCGAGGACGGCGCGCGGGACGGGCATACCGGCAGCGTGGATGGCGGGCGGCGCGTGCTGGCGGCCGAGGGCGCTACGGGCATCCTGACGCTGCCGATCGATATTCCCGCCACCGTGCCGGGCGAGATCGATGCGGCGCTGGCGGCGCATGCGGGTTCGGCGGGGTTCACCATCGTGCCGGCGCATGACGAGCAGGGATCGAACACGGTGATCGTCTCGCCGCCCATGGCCGTGAAGCTGCGTTTTGGCGAGAACTCCTACTTCCCGCATCTGGATGCCGCGCGGGCGGCCGGGATGGAGCCCCAGGTGGTGCGCCAGCCGGGGATTGCGATGGATATCGACCATCCCGTGGATCTCGCCGCCTTTCTGCGGCTGCCGCAGTCCTACGGCACCCGCACGCGGGCGCTGCTGGAAGCGATGGCGGTGCCGCGGCGGCTGGGCGAGGCCGGGCTGTAGCGACCCGGCGGGGTACCCAGCAACCTATCACCCCGTGCAAATGAAACGACGGGGAACCTTTCGCGTGGCCAAGCATTCCTGCACCGGCGTTGACGGTGGAGAGCAGAGTGGCACCCAAGCATATCGCGAAGTCCTCGATCAGTATCAACATTATTGAGAAGACGGCGATCTGTTTTTCCCATCTGCGGTGGGATTTTGTTTTCCAGAGACCACAGCACCTGATCACCCGGCTTTCACGCCAGATGAAGGTGATCTTCTGGGAAGAGCCGGTGTTCGCGCCCGATGTGGCACCGATGCTGGAGATAGAGCCGCGCTCGCCGCAGCTGGAGGTGATGCGCATGCGGCTGCCGGAGGGGATGGACCCGGCGGCGGCCGAGGCGGCGCAGCGTGTGGCGCTGGATGGGCTGGTGGCGGCGCGCGGCATCGAGCGCCCGCTGCTGTGGTACTACACGCCGATGATGCTCGGCTTTTCCGGCCACCTGCCGGCGGCGGCCGTGGTGTACGACTGCATGGACGAGCTTTCGGCCTTCCGCGGCGCGCCCGCTGGCCTGCGCGACCGCGAGGCGCAGCTGATGGCGCGGGCCGACCTGGTGTTCACTGGCGGGCACGGGCTGTACGAGGCCAAGCGCGACCGGCACCCGGATATCCACCCCTTCCCCAGCAGCGTGGATGCGGCGCATTTCGGGCGCGCGCGCAGCGGTGGCGCGGAGCCGGCGGACCAGGCCGGCATCGGCCAGCCGCGCATCGGCTATTACGGCGTGATCGATGAGCGCATCGACCTCGACCTGCTGGCCGAGGCAGCGGAGGCGCGGCCGGACTGGCAGATCGTGTTGCTGGGGCCGGTGGTGAAGATCTCAGCCGAGGATTTGCCGCGGCGGGCGAACATCCACTACCTCGGCGCCAAGGCGTATGATGCGCTGCCCGATCATGTCGGGCACTGGGATGTGGCGGTGATGCCGTTCGCGCTGAACGACTCCACGCGCTTCATCAGCCCGACCAAGCTGCCGGAATACCTCGCCGCCGGGCGGCCGGTGGTGTCCACGCCGGTGGCCGATGTGGTGCGGCACTACAGCGACCTGCCCGGCGTGGCGATCGCGCGCGGTGCCAAGGCGTTCGTGGCCGGCATTGCCACGGCGCTGGAAATCGACACGCGGCAGCCCGGTTGGCTGGCAGGGGTGGACCGGATGCTGGCCGGCATGTCCTGGGACCGCACCTGGGCGGCGATGTGGGCCATGATCACGGCCAAGATGGCAGCCAACGCGCCCGCGCTGATGCAACGCAGCGTGGTGGCCCCCCATCTCGGCCGCCCGGCGCATTACGACTACCTCGTGGTGGGGGCCGGCTTCGCGGGCGCGGTGCTGGCCGAGCGGCTGGCGCGCGCGGATGGCGCGAAGGTGCTGGTGGTGGACCGCAGGCCGCATATCGGCGGCAATGCGTTCGACGAGACCAACAGCGCCGGGCTGCTGGTGCATCGCTACGGCCCGCACATCTTCCACACCAACGCGCCCAGGGTGGTGGAGTATCTCTCGCGCTTCACCCATTGGCGGCCCTATGAGCACCGGGTGCTGGCGCGGGTGGGCGAAATGATGCTGCCGGTGCCGATCAACCGCACCACGGTGAACACGTTCTTCGGGCTCGACCTCAGCGAGTGCGAGGTGGCGGCGTTCCTGGCCAGCAAGGCGGAGACGGTGGCCGAGGTGCGGACCAGCGAGGACATCGTGCTCTCCAAGGTTGGCCGCGAGCTGTACGAGGCGCTGTTCCGTGGCTACACGCTGAAGCAGTGGGGCGTGCCGCCAAGCGCGCTGGACAAGGCCGTGGCCGGGCGCATTCCGGTGCGCAGCAACGACGACGACCGCTATTTCAACGACACGTTCCAGCAGATGCCGCTGCACGGCTACACGCGCATGTTCGAGAACATGCTGGACCACGACAACATCACCGTGATGCTGGGCTGCGAGTGGCAGGATATCCGCGACGAGGTGGAGTTCGGCCACCTGATCTTCACCGGGCCGGTGGACGAGTATTTCGGCCATCGCCTGGGCAAGCTGCCGTATCGCTCCTTGAAGTTCCGGCACGAGACGGTGGAGCGGGAGTGGTTCCAGCCGGTGGGGGTGGTGAACTATCCCTCGCCCGAGGTGCCCTACACCCGGATCACGGAATACAAATACCTCACGGGCCAGGCGAGCCGGCGCACCAGCCTGACCTATGAGTATCCGAGTGCCGAGGGCGACCCGTACTACCCGGTGCCGCGGCCGGAGAACGCGGCGCTGTATGCGCGCTACCAGGCGCTGGCGGATGCGGAGCCGGACGTGACCTTCGTCGGCCGGCTGGCCACGTATCGCTACTACAACATGGACCAGGTGGTGGCGCAGGCATTGACGGTGCATGACCGGCTGGCCGGGCGGAAGGCGGCGCGGGTGCGGGCGGTGGCTTCGGTGCGGCAGGGCGGGCTGCAGCAGGCGGGCGAATAGGCCCCCCCCTTCTCACGCGGCGCGCATGTCGGCGGCGATCTTCTCGCCGATCAGCATGCAGGTGAAATGCGTGTTGGCCCGGCAATCCGCCGGCATCAGCGAGGCATCGGCCACGCGCAGGCCGGTGAGGCCCTTCACCGTGCCATCGGGGTTGGTGACGCCGCGCGGGTCTTCCCAGGCGGACATGCGGCAGGTGCCGGCGGCGTGCTGGGCGTCGCTGGCTTCGGCCAGCAGCAGGGCATTCTGCTCGGCTACCGGCAACGCCATGGCCTGCGGCAGCGTGAGGTCGGTGGCCCCGACGGTGATGCGTTCGGCGATACCGGCGATGGCGGGATGGGCGGCGAGGCGATCGAGCCTTGCCATGCCGTCGCGCAGGCGCAGCAGGTCGTCGGGGTGGGAGAGCATGTTCTCCTCCACCAGCGGGTCGATGGCGGGATCGGCGGACAGGAGGCGCACCTCGCCGCGCGACCTTGCCTCGAACACGCCCACCACCAGCGAGCCGGGGCCGGTGCCTTCCGGGAGCACGCCGCGGTGGTTCATGGCGATCATCAGCATGTCGCGCCGGGCGGTGCCGGCCAGGCCCGAGGAGTAGCTGACGCAGAGATTGGTGTGGCGGGCATCCGGGTCCGTGGGCCAATGCTCCGGCTTCAGCACCACGGCGGCGCGCAGCATCGGGTGGTCCATGAAGTTGCGGCCGACTTCCGGCAGGGCGTGGGCGACGGGGATGCCGAACGGGGCCAGCGTGGCGGGGTCGCCGATGCCGGAGCGCAGCAGGATCGCGGGCGAATGCACGGCGCCGGCACAGAGCACCACCTGGCGGGCGGCGATGTCGATCCAGCCGCTTCCCGGCAGGCGCACGCGCACGCCGCGCACCTGCCGGCCTTCCAGCAGCACGCGCTCCACCAGCGCCTCGCCCTGGATGGTGAGGTTGGGGCGGCCGCGGGCGGGTTCCAGGAAGGCCTCGTTGGTGGAGACGCGCATGCCGTTGCGGTTGTTGATCGGGTAGGTGGCGACGCCCTCGCCTTCCGGCGCGTTGAGGTCATCATGGGCGGGGTAGCCCTGGGCGATGGCGGCATCATGCAGGGCGCGGTCGATCGGGCCCCAGGCGGCGCGGGGCGCGCGATACACCGGCACGGGGCCGGCGCTGCCGTGGTGCGGGCCGCCGCGCGGGTCGGCTTCGATGCGGTTCATGTGCGGCAGCAGGGCGGCATGGGACCAGCCTTCGCAGCCGGCCTCGGCCCAGGCGTCGAACGCATCCGCCACGCCGCGGATGGCGATCTGGGCGTTGACGGCGGAGCTGCCGCCCAGGCCGCGGCCGCGCCAGTAGAGCTTCGGCTCCTGCACCGCGGTGCGGCGGGCCATGAGGCCGGGGTATTGCCAGGCGGCCTGCATCTCTGGCGGCACGATGATGCGCAGCGGGTTGGCGCTGCGCATGCCGTCCGGCGCCTCCCCGGCGCGCCAGTCCCGGCCCGCTTCCAGCAGCAGCACCTGGCGATCGCGGTCTTCAGAGAGCCGCGCGGCCAGCACCGCGCCGGCCGATCCGGCGCCGATCACGATCACGTCGAAATTCCGCCCCGCGATGCCCATCCCTGCCTCCACCGTGCCTGCGGGGATGATCCCCCGGGCGCTGGCGGGGGGCAACAGGGGCGGCTGCGGGCCTTGTTGTTGCGAAAGGTAACGGTTTAATTCATTAATGCAACCCTCTGAAACGGTTCAGGAATTCATCCCGAAGAATCTGGCTGCGGAACCCGGTGAGACGCCACCGCTGTAACCCGAATGAGAGAAACCGGCGCCCATGTATGCCCAAGCACTGGCGCGCACCGATCTGCCGCGCCGGCGTAGAGGAGGTTCCCCGTGCGCGCCATTGGCCCATTGTTTCGCACCGCCCTCGCCATGCTGCCGCGCGACCGCCGCGCCAGCGTCTCCACCGTGCTCGCCTTGGCGACCCCGGTGCTGATCGGCTTCATGGGGCTGGCGATCGACACCACCTATTGGGAGACGGCCAAGGTCTCGCTGCAGGGCGCCACCGACCAGGCCGCCGTGGCCGCGGGCCGCGCCTATCGCTCCGATGCGAATGTGACCACCGAGGCGGTTTCGGTGCTGGCCGCGCATGGGTTCGTGAATGGCACAAGCGGGGTGAGCATCTCGGTGCAGAACCCGCCGACGACCGGCAGCTATGCCGGCAACCCGGCCGCGATCCTGGTGAGCGTGACCCAGCCGCAGGCCAGCATCTTCGCCAGCGTGCTGGGGCTGACACCGCCGGTGGTGAGTGCGCGGGCCATCACGGCACCTTCCACCAGCGGCGGCGGCGCCTGCATCATCGCGCTGGCCACCACCGGCACCGGCGTGAGCATGAACGGCACCAACACCGTCAACATCTCCCAGTGCAACGTCTATTCCAACTCCACCAGCAACAGCGCGATCGCGCTGACCAACAACGCCACGCTGACCGCGCTCAACGGCTATGTCACCGGCGGGTGGAGCGTGAACAGCCAGGTGGCGCCGTGCCTGAATGCCGGCACCGTCTCCGAGCGCGGGCTGTGCGTGCGCAAGACACTGCAGACCGGTGCCTCCCCGGTGGCCGACCCCTATGCCACGCGGGCGATCCCGGCGGTGCCGTCGCGCTGCGATTCCAACAACGCTGCCCACAGCGCTTCCACCAGCTACACGGCCAAGCCGGACGGGATCTGGGTGTTCTGCGGCGGGCTGAAACTGACCGGCAGCGGCAACACGCTGACGCTGAACCCCGGCATCTACATGATCGACCGCGACCAGCTTTCGATCAACGGCAACTGGACGATCAACGGCAACGGGGTGACGCTGTTCTTCACCAGTTCCACCGGCAACAACTATGGCACGCTGAAGGTGCAGGGGAACCAGACGGTGAACCTCACGGCACCCACCACGGGCATCGCCAAGGGCATCGCGGTGTGGATGCACCGCAGCGCCGCCACCACCGCGGCGATCGATTTCGGTGGCGGCTCCACCCTGGCAGTCGTCGGCGCGATCTATGCCGCCAATGCGCCGGTGACCGTTTCCGGCAACAACGGCAGCGCCAAGTGCACGCAGATCGTGGCGCGCACCATCACCTTCAACGGCAACAACACGTTCAAGCACGATTGCGGCGGCGTGGGCATCTCAGACCCGCCGGGCAGCCTGCCGGCGCTGGTGCTGGTGCAGTGAGGATGGCGATGCGGCGGATGCGCGGCGGGCTGGGCCGGCGCGGCATGGCGGCGGTGGAATTCGCCATTGCCGGCGGCTTCCTCGCGGTGGCGATGGCCGGGGTGTACGATTTCGGCCGCGCCTCCTGGACGCGGATGCAGGTGGTCTCGGCCGCGCATATCGGGGCCGCCTTTGCCGCGGCGCACGGGTTCAATGCCAATCTGATCACGAGTGCCGTCACGAGTTCCTCGGCGCTCAACACCTTGGCGGCCACGCCCGCGCCGGCCACGGTGTGTGGGTGCCCGAACGGCAGCGCCGGGATCAGCTTCGTCACCTGTGGCACCGCCTGCGCGGACGGGGCGGGGGCGAGCACCTATGTGCGGGTGAACGCGCAGGCCACCTACAACTTCACCTTCTCCTATCCCTACGTCACCAACCCGCTGGTGCTGACCGCCACCGCGCTGTCGCGCATCCAATGAGGGCGCGCCTGCTGCCGCGGGACCGTCGCGGCGTTGTGAGTATGGAGATGGGGCTGGTGGCGCTGCCGCTGACGCTGTTCCTGTTCGGCGTGGTGGAGATGGGCATGGTGATCCGCATGAAATCGGCGCTGCAGTTCGCCACCACCAACGCGGCGCGCTGCTCGGCGATCAACGTGGCCACCTGCGGCACGACGGATGCCACCAAGGCCTATGCGCAGACCCAGACGCAAGGCGTGTCGGTGGCGGCGAGCGTGTTCACCATCACCACGGAGAGCTGCGGGCGCAAGGTGGTGGCGACGGTGCCGTTTCCGGTGAGCGCGCAATCGATCCTGAAAACCGGGCTCTCGCTGTCGGCACAGGCCTGCTATCCGCTGCAGCCAACCTAGCAGCACGCTTCCGCCGCCGCGGCCCAGCGCATAGGCTTCCCCACCGACCGGGGGGAAGACGCCGATGACCGCGACGCCTGCACAGATCGATCGCCTGTTCGAAGGCTGGACCGGGCCCGATACGCCCGGCCTGGTGGTGGCCGCCACGCGCGGCGGGCAGGTGGTGCACCAGGGCGCCTATGGCATGGCCGACCTGGCGCAGGGCATTCCGCTGGGGCCGCGCAGCGTGATCCGCATCGGCTCCCAGACCAAGCAGTTCACCGTGCTGCTGGCGCTGATGCTGGAGCGCGAGGGCAAGCTGGACATGAACGCGCCGGTGCGGCGCCATGCCCCGTGGCTGGCCGAGCTGCCCCATGCGCCAACCCTGCGGCATCTGGCGAGCAACACCTCCGGCATGCGCGACTTCCTGGAGATGCTGACCTGGAGCGGGCTCACCCTGCCCTGCCCTTCCACGCGCGCCACGGCGCGGGCGATCATCGCGCGGCATGCCGAGATGAACTACGTGCCCGGGGAGCAGATGCTCTACTGCAACACCGGGTTCTTCCTGCTCAGTGAGATCATCGAGGAGGTCTCGGGCCGCAGCTTCAACGAGCTGCTGCGCGAACGCATCACCGGCCCGCTGGGCATGGAAGACACGATCCTGCAGCACCGCGACAGCCAGATCCTGCCGCGCGCGGCGATGCATCATACCAAGGGGCCGGCGGGGGACTGGGAGCGGGCCCACTGGGGCATCGTGCTCGGCGGCGAGGGCGGCATGAGCTCCACGCTGGAGGACATGCTGCGCTGGCAGGCGCATCTGGCGAACCCGACGCCGGAGATGGCCGATCTGCTGGCGCGCATGGAACAGCCGACACGGTTCGAAAATGGCTCGCTTTCCATGTACGCGCTCGGCTTCACCGTCACCCGCTATCGCGGGCTGCGCAATGTGGGGCATGGCGGCGGGGTGGCCGGCGGGCGATCCGAGTCGGTTCGATTCCCTGACGAGTCGGCTGGAGTCGTGATCCTTGGCAACCGCGACGACATCGCGCCGTTCTCGATCGCGCGGCGCATGGCCGATATCTTCCTGGCCGACCGGCTGGCGCCGGTGCCGGATGAGGGCAACCTGCACCGCCTGGCCGCGGCGGCCGGGATGTACCGGCAGACGGATGGTGACGATGTGTTCGAGATCATCGACGAGGGCGGCCGGCCGACATTCACCAGCCAGGGCGGCAGCGGCGGCGTGATCGAGCAACTGGCGCCGGGTGAGTTCGCGCCGGAACGTGCGGTGGTGCATCTGAGCTTCGGGCTGCCGCAGGGCGACACGATCCCAGCCCGCTGGTGCGGCGCGCCGCGCAGCTATCGCCGGGTGCGGCCGGGGGCCGGCAGCAGCACGGCGCTGGCCGGGGCCTATGCCAATGCCACGCTGGGGCTGGATGCCGTGGTCTCGGCGGATGGCGGCTCGCTCACCATCCGCTCCGACTATGGCGCGTTGCGGTTGGCGCTGTCCTGGATCGAGCCGGACCTGCTGATGGCCATGCCGGCCGATACGCCGCTGCGCGCGGCGGGCAAGCCATGGTTCGCGGTGATCCGCGTGGCGGCGGATGGGCTGGTGATCACGACCGACCGCACCAAGCAGCTCATGCTCGGGCGGGCACGCTGATGCGCGGGTTCGATGCGGCGCTGAAAAAGGCGACCGCGGAAAGCTGGGCGCTGATGAAGCGCATCGGCGCCGACACGAAGGGAACGCTGGGCATCACCCGCGCACCCTACGACGCCGCCGAGCAGCGTGCGGCGGCAGCGACCGAGGCAGTGCTGCGCGAGGCCGGCTTTGCCCCGGAGTACGACGGGTTCGGCAACCTGCATGCCATCCTGCCGGGCGCCGATCTCAGCGCGCCGGCGGTGGGGCTCGGCTCGCATTTCGACAGCGTGCCGGATGGCGGCAACTACGATGGGCTGGCCGGAGTCATGGCCGGGCTCGCAGTGCTGCTGGCGGCGAAGCGCTGCGGCATGGCGCCGGCCCGGGCGCTGCGGCTGGTGGGGCTGCGCGGGGAGGAGAGCCCGTGGTACGGCACCGCCTATCTCGGCAGCCGCATGGCGCTCGGCCTGGTGCCGCACGCCACCATGGGCCAGCTGGTGCGTGGCGATACCGGGCGCACGCTGGCCGACCACATGGCCGAGCTTGGCTTTCGCGGGCAGCCCGGCCCGTCGCTCTCGCCCGAGAACCTCGCCTGCTGGCTGGAGCTGCATATCGAGCAGGGGCCGCTGCTGATCGGGCGCGATGTGCCGATCGGCATCGCCACCGCGATCCGCGGCAACATCCGCCACGCGCAGGCGAAGTGCTTTGGCGAATGGGCCCATTCCGCCGCCGTGCCGCGCGACTTCCGGCGCGATGCCGTGGTGGCGGTGAGCGAGCTGGTGATGGCGATGGACGCGTTCTGGACCGGGCGCATGGCGCTGGGCGACGACAATTTCGTCTGCACCGTGGGCATCGTCTCCACCCGGGCAGACCAGCATGCGATGACCAAGGTGCCCGGCGAGGTGGCGTTCACGCTCAACCTCGGCGCCACCAACTCCGACGTGCTGCGCCAGTCCGGCGAATATGCCGCCGCGCGGGCGCGGGAGATCGAGGCGGAGCGCGGCGTGCGCTTCGATCTGGGGGCCGACACCGGCTCCCAGCCCACGCCGCTCGATCCCGCGCTGGTGAACCGGCTGGATGCAGCGGCCGGCGCGCTGGGTCTCGGGCGCCACCGCATGCCGACGGTGGGCCACGATGCCGGCATGTTCGCCCAGGCCGGCATCCCGGCGGCGATGGTGCTGGTGCGCAACCAGAACGGCAGCCACAACCCGCACGAGGCGCTGGAACAGGCCGATTATGCCGCCGGGGTGCGGGTGCTGGCCCAAGCCGCGCTGGAGCTGGCCGGCTGAAACACCTTTCTCACGCAAGCTGACGCCAGTTGCAGGATGCAGCGGGCGGCGAGGCAATTCGCCTTGCAATCTGCAATGACCGTTGCGGCGACCATCAATATTAACGGTGATTTACCGTGACATTTGCTGTGCTGCGACGAGACGACACGTTTCGCCATCCGTTTGTCGCGTAGTTGCTTTCATCATGCTGGCATCGCGATTGCGTATCCCGGAATGCGCTGGCCTTTCCTGCCCGCGCACGGCCCCCCCGGGCCACCGGCCAAAAACGGCCGGACCGGGATGCCGGAGCAGCAACGGAGCAGGCCCAGAATGCGCATCCTCCTCGCCCCCCTTGAAGGCTTCCTGGCCGGCGATATCGCCGTGATCCTGGGCGGCGAATCGTTTTCGCTGGACCGTGCCGAGAGCCCCGACGACGTGGCGCCGATGGCACGGCACTATCACTACGATGTGATCATGTTCGGCGCGGGCCAGGCCGGCGGCCCCGGGGTGGATTTCATCCGCCGCCTGCGGGGTGTTGGCTGCCAGTTGCCGGCGGTCGCGCTGGCCCGGCAGCTGGAGGGGCGCGGCCGGGCACGCATGCTGGATGCCGGCGCCGACGACGTGATCGACATTCCCTGCGACACCGGCGAGCTGTGCGCCCGGCTGCGCGCCGTGGTGCGCAGGGCCCGCGGCTTCACCCGCTCCGTGCTCGCGGTGGGGCCGCTGGAACTGCACATGGACAGCCGCGCGGCCACCGCCTTCGGCCGCGACATGCATCTTTCTCCCAGTGAATACAATGTCTTGGAGCTTCTGACCCTGCGCAAGGGCACGGTGGTGAGCAAGTCTGCGCTGATGGACCTGCTGTATGGCGAGTTCGAGGAGCCGGACGTGAAGTCGCTCAACGTGCTGATGCACCGGCTGCGCAAGCGCCTGGCCACCGAGGGGCTTTCGACCCTGGTGCGCACGGTGTGGGGCACCGGCTACCTGATCGACGAGCCCACGCGGCCTTTCGTGCCGGTGCAGCTGGCGCCGCTGCGCGAGGAGCTGGCACTCGTCGGGGGCTGATGCGTCGCCTCCCGCGTTCGCCGGCGCACCCCTTCCGCGGCGGCTTGGTTTCGGCATAGGCTTCCGCCCATGCGGCGATCGGCGCAGGTTCTGCTCGTGCTGATGGGGGGCGGGTTGGTCACCGCCGCCACCGTGCCGTTGTGGCGCCAGCGCGATTGTGAGCCACCGGCGCAGCAGGGCAGCGGCTGCGCGCCCGGCACCTCCACCTCGCACATCTCATCAGGCAGCAGCGTCTCCCGCAGCACGGGTGCGGATGGCACCACCAGCACCGCATCGGCCAGCGTGGCGCGCGGGGGGTTCGGGGCCACCGGCACAGCGCACGCCAGCAGCAGCGGCAGCTGAGGGTGCGCCGGCACGCCATCACGCCCCGCCCCGACCAGCAGGCGCGCTTCGCGGCAATCGGCTTCGGCTTCGCCGAGATTGCCGGCCAACCCTATTGGGACGAGACCGCCTGCTGGGCCTTCAGCGCCGCGGAGATCGACGCGCTGGACGACGCGACGATGGCGCTGGAACGGCTGTGCCTCGCCGCGGTGGACCATGCCGTGCGCCGTGGCGCCCATGCCGCGCTGGGCATTCCCGAAGCGGTCTGGCCGCTGGTGGTGCGCAGCTGGGACGCGCAGGAGCCCAGCCTCTACGGCCGCATGGACCTGCGCTGGGACGGCAGCGGGCCGCCGAAGCTGCTGGAATACAATGCCGATACGCCAACGGCGCTGTTCGAGGCCGCCGTGGTGCAATGGGAGTGGCTGCAATCCGCCCGGCCCGAGGCGGACCAGTTCAACAGCCTGCACGAGGCGCTGGTTTCGGCCTGGCTGGCCCGGCCCCTGCCCGGCGGCATCCACTTCGCCTGCCAGCGCGGCAGCGACGAGGATCGCGGCACCGTGGACTACC
Source organism: Rhodospirillales bacterium (assembly GCA_947460455.1). Classification (GTDB taxonomy): domain Bacteria; phylum Pseudomonadota; class Alphaproteobacteria; order Acetobacterales; family Acetobacteraceae; genus CAMDGX01. The sequence continues at coordinate 20,619 of CANHKG010000026.1, forward strand.
TGCGCGACACCGCGATGCAGGCCGGTCTGGCCGCGCCCTTCCTGCATGTGGACGAGATCGGCTGGGATGGCCGGCGATTCCGGGATCTCGCCGGCGCGCCGATCGCCCACTGCTTCAAGCTGTATCCCTGGGAATTCCTGCTGCGCGATGCGTTCGGCACCCACATCGCCACCGCACCGACGCGCTGGATCGAGCCGGCCTGGCGCATGGTGCTCTCCGGCAAGGGAATCCTGGCGCTGCTGTGGGAGCTGTTTCCCGGCCATCCCAACCTGCTGCCCGCCTTCCGCGAGCCTGGCCGCACCGGCGGGCCGGAGATCCGCAAGCCGCTCTGGGGGCGCGAGGGGGCGAATGTGACCGCGCCGGGCCACGCCACCGCCGGCCCCTATGGCGCGGAGGGCTACGTGCACCAGGCCTGGGCCGAGTTGCCATGCTTCGATGGGCGCTACCCCGTGCTAGGAAGCTGGCTCGTGGCCGGCCTTGCCGTCGGCCTGGGTATCCGCGAGGACGACACACCGATCACGCGCGACACGAGCCGCTTCGTGCCGCATTTCTTCACCCCCGGCTGACGCGGAGGGCACATGCTGAGCAGCCTGCTGGCCTTCATCACCTATTTCGGATCTGCCGTTCTGCTGCTGGCGGCGTTCCTGGCGCTCTACACCCTGGTCACCCCGGTGCGGGACTGGGAGATGATCCGCGCCGGCAACACGGCCGCCGCCGTGGCGCTCGGCGGCGCCGTGCTGGGCTTCTGCCTCCCGCTGGCGATGGCCATCGCGCGGTCCCACTCGCTGTCGGACATGGTGCTGTGGGCGGCGATCGCGCTGCTGGTGCAGTTGGCCAGCTATGCCGCCGTTCGCTTCCTGCGCCGGCATGAGCAGGGCGGGGTGGAGGCCGGGGACATGGCCGAGGCCACGCTGCTGGCCTGTGCCTCGGTGGGGCTGGGGCTGCTGAATGCTGCGTGCCTGACATGACACGGCGAGGGCTCGCCGCCCTCCTTCTGGTGCTGCCCGGGTCTGCCTGGGCACAGGGGCGGCTGGTGCCGCTGATGGGCAAGCGGCTGATCGGGCCGGCGGGCGAGGAGCTGGGCCGGGTGGTGGACATCATCGCCGATGCCACGGGCCAGCCACTGGCCGCGGTGGTGGATGTGGGCGGGTTCATGGGCATCGGTTCCCGCCGCGTGGCCCTGGCCTGGTCCCTGCTGCGCTTCACCCCCCACGCGGAATTCGTGCGGCTGTCGATCGACGTGGCGCCAGACGTGGTGATCGGGGCGCCGGAGTTCCGGCGTGAGGACCCCTCCACCATCTTCGACCCGTCCCGCCCGAAGTGAAGCTGCTGGGCGGCTTCCGCCGGCTGGAACAGCGGCAGATCGTGCGCCATGCCGCCCCCGGGAAGCGGGGGCTGGATGGGCTGAACGCCTTCGTGGCCGGCATGCGCACCGCCTTCGGCGCCTTCGTGCCGGCCTATCTCGCGGGCCAGGGCTGGACACAGGCACAGATCGGCCTGGTGCTGACGGCGGAAACCGTCACCTCCATGCTGGCGCAGGTGCCGGGCGGGGCGTTCGTGGATGTCACGCGGCGAAGGCGGCTGGTGCTGGGCATCGCGATCCTGGGTGCGGCAGGGGCGGCGCTGGTGATCGCAGCCCTGCCGATGCAGTTGCCGGTGCTGCTGGCGCTGGTGGTGCATGCGCTGGCCGGCGCCATCATCGCGCCGGGGATCGCGACGGTGACGGTGGCGATGGTAGGGCGGCGGGACCTGGGCGAGCGGCTGGGCCGCAACGTGCAATACGCCTCGATCGGCGGCGGCGCGGGGGCCGCGCTGATGGGGCTGGCAGCCTCGGCGGTGTCGGAACGGGCGGTGTTCGTGCTGGCGGCGGTGCTGGTGATACCGGCGCTGATCTCCCTGTGGTCGCTGCATCCCCGCCCGCTGCGCCGACGGGTCGCGGCGGCGCCGACGGATGCGATCGAGCCACAGGGCTCGGTGCGGATGCTGCTGGCGGACAGGCGGATGCAGGTTTTCGCGGCCTGCGTAACGCTGTTCCATTTCTCCTCGGCAGCCCTTCTGGCGGTGGCGGCCGCCGAGATCACCCGGCGTGCCGGCATGCGGGCGGGCGCGCTGATCGCGGCCTTCGTGATCATCCCGCAGGTGCTGGTGGCAGTTGCCTCGCCCTGGGTGGGGCGTCTGGCGGAGCGGATCGGGCGGCGGCCGCTGCTGGTGGTGGGCTACGCCTCCCTGCCCCTGCGCGCCGCGCTGTTCGCGGTGGTGGACGACCCCTATTTGCTGGTGCCGGTGCAGTTGCTGGAAGGAGTGGCCGCGGCGGTGTTCGGCGTGATGCTGCCGCTGGTGGCCGCGGACCTGACGCGCGACAGCGGGCGCTACACGCTGAGCCTGGGGGCACTCGGGCTGGCGGGCACGCTGGGGGCGGCGCTGTCCACCACGGTGGCCGGGCTGATCGCCACCGGCTTCGGGGTGAAGGCGGCATTCTGGACCCTGGCGGCCGCGGGGCTGGTCGCGGTTCTGGTGGTGGCGCTGGCGATGCCGGAAACCCGGCCCGGCCCCGCGAGGGACAGGACCAGGCCGTGGTGGCGCCTTAGCTAAGGCTGCCGGGATAGTCTTTCCAGACACTGGGCGCGAGGCGCAGATGCGTCTCCGGCGGGTGGGCCTTCGCCCAGTGCTCGGCGATCTCCGTGCCGGTGGCGATCCAAAGGCCGGGATGGCGGCGCAGATCGGACAGGAAGTCATCCAGCATCTGCGCCCGATTGGCCCAGCCGCAGTGCTGTGGGTGGATCACCATGTGGAAGTGCCGGCCGCGGCCATACTGGGCGGCGAACTCCGCACGCCAGTTGCGGGCGAGGAAATCCGGGTTCTCCATGCCGGTGCCCTTGCCGGGGAACATGCAGAACCACTGGTCGTCGAAATGGTAGTAGTACGGCAGCGTCAGCAGGGAGCGGCGCGCCTCGAAATCACTGACCCAGTAATACGGAATGTCATCAGCCAGGCCGTTGCCCATGTAGCGATAGCCGCCCTCCACCAGCAGGTCGATCGTGTGCGCGCTGACCGTGCCGCCGGCGAAGGCATCGCTCTGGCGCGGCAGACCGAACCAGCCAAGCGGGCGGGTGCCGGCGGCCTCGGCCACCCATTCCGTGGTGGTGGCGAGGCGAGCCGCTTCCTCCTCGCGCGTCAGGGCACTGACATCCTCGCCCTTGAAGCCGCCGGCGGCGATCTCGTGGCCATCCGCCACCAGCGCCTTGATGGTCGCGGGGCGCAACTTGGCCAGCACCGCGGGAGCGGAGACGGTGGCGCGGATGGCGTGCTTGGCCAGCACCGCGCGCAGCTGGGCCAACCCCTCCGTGGCGGCAAACACGGCGGGGTCGGATTGCAGATCCCTGGGCGTGATCCCCTCAGCGCCGGTGGCCACGTTGAGGTCGATCACCACCTGCACGGCGCAACGATTGCCGCCGGGCCAGGCCAGTTCATCGTCGCGCAGGCCGATCTCGTCGGAGACGGTGTAGCCCTGTTTCCACGGCATCGGCTCAGGCTCCCTTGGCCGGGTGGGTGGCGATCACGTGGCGGGCGAGTTCCTCCATGGTGGGGAACCAGACGCCCGGCATGGCCTGCATGCGGCGTAGCAGCTTTTCCATCATCGCCACGCGCAGGGCCCGGCCACTCACGAACGGGTGCATGACGATGTTGAGGTAGCCGCTCTGCTGGTACTGCTGCCAGAACGCATCCCACCACATGTCCGCCACGCGGTCGGAATCCGAGATGCGCTGGGCGGGGTTGGCGCTGCCAAGCCAGGCGAAGCTGTAGAACATCGCGTCGTCGATCACGTAATGGAACGGGATGTTCAGCAGCGCCTTCCCGGTCCCGGCATCGCGATGATAGTGCGGCAAATGGTGGGCATGGCCGTGCGAGTTGTAGATGATGCCCTCTTCCTGCAGCAGCTTCTGCGTGTGCCAGGAACGGGTACCGACCGGGCGCCTGCCGGTGATGCCCTCGATGGCACCGATCGCCTTGCGAAGGTGATCCCGCTCCAGTTCGGCGTCCTTGGGAACGTGATGCTCCCACATGTGGTCGGCGATCTCGTGCCCCTGGGCATGGGCATGGCGCAGCGCCTCCGGATACAGTTCCACGATGCGGCCCGGCGTGAACACGGTGCCCTTGATGCCCAGGCTGTCGAACAGCGCGATCATGCGCCAGATGCCCACGCGCCCGCCGAACTCGCCCTTGCCGAGCTGGCTGGGCGGCTCGTTCATCAGGCGGCGCAGCAGCATCGCATCGAAATCCAGCGTCACGTTCACCGCCATGCGCACGCCCTCGGGCCAGGCGATGCGCGGGATGAATTCGTGGTGCGCGCTGGCCCGGGCATCGGCCGCCTGAAGGGCGGCGAAATCGGCTGCGAGGTCGGCTGGCATGGCGGGACCCTCCTGTTGGCACGAGTGTGCGACGGGGGGCAGCAGGTCGCAACCGATGGCCCCGCCATGACAGGCCGATGAAACTTTCACCGAGGGGCTTGCGCCCGCCCTGCCCTTGCGCCCCGATGCCAGCAGGAGGACGCCATGCATTTCGACCTGACCCTGGATGCCCCGGTGGCTCAAGCCGGCACCTACATCGCCCCGGTGGCGCCAGACACGCCGGACCAGCACGTGCTGGCCACCGAGTTCGAGGGCATGGCGCCGCTGGCGATGATCCGCGCGACCAACAGCGGCCAGATGGCCTGGCTCTGCCGGCTGGAGGCAGGTGCCACCCCGCGCATCCGCTACCGCTTCGCGGCCGAGGGCGGCGACTGGCCGGCCTGGGCGTTCCATCCCGCCGGAACGCGGTTCGACATCGCCTCCCCTGCCCTCGCGGCCGAGGTGGCCGAAGGCGTGCCGCCCGGGCCGCCATCGCAACGCGTGCCGGCCCTGGCGCAGTGGGTGGCGGACCGGTTCCAGTACGGCAAGCGCCCGGTCTATCTGGGCGACGACCTCGATGCCATGCCGGCGCTGGGCTGCGACCTCGCCACCGGCACCTGCGTGGACATGCACACGCTGGCGGTGGCCGCGCTGCGCACCATGGGCATCGAGGCGGTGTATGTGATCGGCGGCTTCGTCTATGCGGAAAAGCCGGACTACCCCACCGGCCATTGCTGGCTGAACCTGCGCGCCGTGGGTGCGGCGCACCACTACGACATCTCGCACCACGTGGAATACGGGCTGGGCCCCGTCACCACGGCGCTGAACCCGAAGCCGGGCCGGCGCTTCGCACTCGGGCTGGGGCGCGGGCTGCGTTTCGCGGGTCCGGAGGGAGAGGTGGAAATCCCATCGATGTCCGGCTGGTTTGGGCTGGAGGGTGCCACGAAGGGAACCAAGCTGAAGACGATGGGCCGCTTCGGCGCGTAAACGCCTTTCCCCTCCGGGCGCGAACCCGGAGGGGAAAGGTTTCATCCCAGTCGCTGCCTCACTTCACCAAGAACAGCGTCAGCCCTGGCCAGGCCGCCACGATCACCAGCCACACCAGCATGATGACGATGAACGGAATGACCGCGCGCACGATCATGGTGAACGGCTCCTTGAACGCCGCCATGGCGACGAACAGGTTGAGGCCCACCGGCGGGGTGAGGTAGCCGATCTCCAGGTTGGCGATCATCATCACCCCGAAATGCACCTTGTCCATGCCGATCGAGGCGGCGATGGGCGTGAGCAACGGTGCCAGCACCAGGATCGCCGAGCCGATATCCATGATGCAGCCGACGATCAGCAGCAGGATATTCATGCCGACCAGCAGCACGAAGGGATCGCTGACATTGCTGGTCACGGCGGCGACCAGGGCCTTCGGCACGCCCTCGTAATCCAGGATCGTGTTCAGGCTGCCGGCGATGGCGATCAGCGGCAGCAGCGTGCCGAGCAGCTTCGCGGTTTCCAGCCCGGTGGCGAAATAGTCCTTCGCCTTCATTTCCCGGTGGATGAACAGTTCCACCAGCAGCGAATAGACCAGTGCCACCACCGCCGATTCCGTGGCGGTGAAGATGCCGGAATAGATGCCGCCGAGCAGGATGACGGGCATCATCAGCGCGAAACCACCCTCCCAGACCGCCTGGCCGATTTCCTTCAGGCGCCAGGGCGAACTCGGCATGCGGCGGTGCAGCCAGTACGAGTAGATCACGAAGAACAGCGTCAGCAGCAGGCCCGGCCCGATGCCGCCCATGAACATCTTGGAGACCGACACCTCCGTCATGATGCCGAACAGGATCATGGGGATGGAGGGCGGGATGATGATGCCCAACGTGCCGCCGGAGCAGATCACGCCAACGGCGAAGCTGCGCGAGTAGCCGCCGGCCACCAGGGCCGGGAACATCACCGAGCCGATCGCCAGCATCGTCACGATGGAGGAGCCGGAGATCGCCGCGAAGGCCGCGCAAGAGAGCACGGCGGCAACGGCGAGGCCGCCCGGGATCGGCGAGGTCAGCACCGTCATCACCTTGATCAGGCGCACGGCGATGCTGCCGCGCGTCATCACCGCGCCGGCGAGGATGAACATCGGGATCGACAGCAGAACCTCGCGGTCGATGGCGAACCAGATGTCCTGGATCAGGAATTCGATGCTGCTGTTGGAGGCATAAAAGACGTGCACATAAGCCGCGCACAGCGCAAGCAGCAGGATGATGTTCTGCCGCAGCGCCAGCAGCAGCGCGATGAGGCCGATGAAGAGAACGGTTGTCATGGATCGAACCCCTCCTCGGCCGGGCGGTTCGCGGGCGACAGCGCAAACAGCGAGTAGCGCAGCGCAGACGAGAACAGCACGTAGGGGATGATCGACTGGATCGGCCAAACGAGGATGTTGAGCCCGAGCCCGCGCTCCTGCAGCTGGTAGGAACTGATGACGAACTGCAGCGCGTAGATGCCCAGGAAGATGCAGATCGCGGCGGCGGCGAAGTCAGCAACGCGGTTGGCCTGGGCGTCGTAGCGCTGCGGCACGATGCGGTCGAAGAACTTCGGGCGCAGGTGGCCACCCTTGGCAACCACAAGGGCGAAGCCGGTCATGCCGGCGACCGCGGTGCAATACACGGCGAATTTCTGGGCACCGTAGATGCCGTCGCCAAAGATCTCGCGGCCGACCACATCGGCGGTCAGCGCCAGGGCAACGCCGGAAAAGGCCGTAACGGCAAGGATGGCCTCGGCCCAGTACAGGCCGTTGAGGAATCTCGGGATCATGGGAACTCCGCATGGCGCGGCAGGGCGCCTGCGCGCGAGGCGCCCTGCCGGCTGGAACAGGTGGGCCCCGGGGCGTGGCCCCGGGGCCCGGCGGATGGATCAGCGGCGCTGGGCGGCGTATTCGGCCTTGCCCTTCTGCAGCGCGTCCCAAACCTCCTGGGCGCGACCGCCGATTTCCTTCACCACGTCCAGCTGCGCCGGCACGATCAGCTTGCGCCATTCCTCGCGATCGGCATCCGACACCTCGTGGAAGGTGCCGCCATTGGCGCGGAACTTCGCGCGCAGCTCGGCCTCGGCGGCGATGTTCATCTCCGCGGTCTTCTGCAGCGGCAGCGGCGCGGCGCGCAGGGCGGCCTGCACCGCGGGCGCCAGGCGCTCGAACGCCGCCTTGTTCACGATGAAGGAGCCATGGTGATGCAGGTGCATCGTGTCGACGTACACCGGGTTGCTCTGCGCCGCGGGGGTGGTGACGTAATAGACGAAGGGCAGGTCGGCGGCCTCAACCACGCCCTGCTGCAGCGCCGGGAACAGATCGGCCAGCGACATCTGCGCCCCGGCCGCGCCAACCTGGCGCCAGAACACGCGCGAGGACGGTGCCGGCGAGACGCGGGCCTTGAGCCCCTTCAGGGAGGCGGGCTTGCGGCAATCGATCTTGCAGACCACGCCAACGTAGCGAATGTCGTAGCCGCCGATCATCACCACGCCCTTCTCGGCGTAGAAGCGGGCAGCAATCGCCTCGCCGTGCTTCTCCATCACCCAGGCGCGCTCGGCTTCCGAGGCCCAGAGATAGGGCACGGTGAACACCGCCAGCTCCGGCACCACGGCGGCGCTGCCGGCGTAGGACAGCTGGGCCGATTGCAGGCGGCCACGGATGACCTGGTTGATGTTCTCCTGCTCGCTGGCGACGAACTGGTGTTCCATCTGGATGGCGCCACCGGAGGTCTTGTTGACCTGGCTGATGAAGTGATCGCCGAACAGGATCAGCGGGGAACCGGGCTGGGCGGCGGAGCCGAGTTTCCAGGCATTCTGGGCCGCAGCCGGGTTAGACCCGAGCAGAAACGCAGCCAACCCGAGCCCAGCGGCCACAAGGCCAGTCCGGCGAGACAAAAGATTCTTCAGCACTTCGCTTCCCCTTGCTTTGGCGCGTCATTCTCCGGGCGGGGGTGAATTTGTTCGGCACGCGGGACATTCTCACCCCGTCAATGCTAAATTTTTCTTCACCTGTTCCAGCCCGATCGCGACGCTGTCGTGCCCAGATAAGGGCCGCATTGCTGATTGCAAGGCTGATGCGGAAAAAACGCATGCGTTTTTGCGTACTATCGGGAAGCGATCCGTTAACCACCCTGCCCGACCATGCCGGCATGACCCTGTCCCGCCGTTCGCTGCTGCTGGCCGCACCGCTGCTTCTGGCGGGGCCGGCGCGTGCCGCCGGGGCGGGATTGCGGCTTGAGAAGGCCGGCGAGGATCAGGTGGCCCTCACCGGCCCCGGGGTGCGCCGGGCCTTGCTGCTGCCGGCCCTCGGCGCGCGCATGTTGGCGCCGGTGGGATGTGGGGGCGAGATGCTGGCCGTGGTGTCCTTCCGGCAGGAGGAAGGCGCGGCCGCGGTGGAATGGGGCGCGCTGGCACTGGCGCTGGACGGCACGGTGGCGCTGCTGGGGCTGGAGCCACTGGGCTGGCGGGCCGGCGGGGCACGGATGGGCACGCGGCTGATGTCCGGCGGGGACAAGCGGCAGATCGCGTTCCAGCGCGACAGCGCGGTGCCGGAAACGCCCACGCTGTGGCGGCGCGAAACATGGACGGACTATCTCGCCTGGCGGGCACCCGCGGGGCTTGCGGATTCACCGGTGCGCGTGCCGCTGGCGGGAACACGGCAGGCGGCGGTGGCGGAGTGGCGGCGCAGGGCCGCGGCAGTGGTGGCCGAACAGCCGCAGGCGGTGACCCCTGCCCTATTGGCGGCGGCCGGGCTTCAGGCTGCGGGCCTTTCGCTGGCCGTCAGCATGCAGCCATCGATGAGCCAGCCTTCGGGACCACGGACCATCGTGTAGAGCGCCAGGGCCGGCGCGCCATCCGGGCCGATCAACTCGACCTTCTGGATCAGCCGTCCGCCCTCCTCGACGAGGTCGGTGAAGTCCACTGCACGTGGGCGGTGCACCGGGGGATAAAGGGTGCGGACCATGGCCATGAAGTTGGCCGCGGTGCCGAACATGCCCTGGATCATCGGGCTGGCATGCGCGAAGGCCGCCGCGTCATCATCGCGGCGGAAGGCTTCCATCTGCGCCTCGATGGTGCGGCGGATGGCGGCTTCGTCCGCCGCGGAAACGGGCTGGGCGTTTGCCGCAGGGATGAAGAGGGCCGGCGCCAGCCGGAGAAGCTGGCGCCGGGGGAGCATCAGCCGCGAAGGGCGCGGCGGGCAACGCCGGCCAGGAAGCCGGAGGCGTTGGGCAGGATCTCGTCGTTGAAGTTGTAGGCGTCGTTGTGCAGGTCGCGGCCGGGTTCGCTGGGGCCGTTGCCGATCCACACGAAGGCGCCGGGCCGTTCGCGCAGGAACCAGGAGAAATCCTCCCCGGTCATGGCGGGCTGCATGTCGGTGCGCACGGGGATGCCGAACTCGTTGCAGGCTTCCACGGCCAGGCCGGCATTGGGCTTGTGGTTGACGGTGGGGCCGATGCCGACGCTGACATCCACCTGCGCCTTCATGCCGAAGGTGGTGGCGATGCCGTGGGCGACGCGGTTGATCGATTCGGTCAGCAGGTCGCGCACCTCGTCGCGGTAGAAGCGCTGGGTGCCGCGCATCGTCACCTTGGAGGGGATCTGGTTGGCGGCCTTGCCGCCCTCGATCGTGCCGATGGTGACCACGGCGGTGTCGAGCGGATCCACATTGCGGGCGACGATGGATTGCAGCGCGACCAGAACATGGCCGGCGGCCACCATCGGATCGCGCGTGAGGTGCGGCAGGGCGGCGTGGCCGGCCAGGCCATCCATGGTGATCTCGATGCGGCCGCCGCCGGCCATGCACGGGCCCTCATGCACCATCACGGTGCCGGCTTCGAGGCCGGGCCAGTTGTGGTAGCCGTAGATCGACTCCATCGGGAATCGGCTGAACAGCCCGTCCTTGATCATGTTCATGGCGCCGCCGCCGCCTTCCTCGGCGGGCTGGAACACGAGATGCACGGTGCCGGCCCAGTTGGTGTCCTGCATCAGCAGGGCGCCGGCGCCGAGCAGCGAGGTGGTGTGGCCGTCATGCCCGCAGGCATGCATCACGCCGGGGGTGTTGGAGGCGTAGGGCAGGCCGGTGGTTTCGGTGATCGGCAGCGCATCCATGTCGGCGCGCAAGCCAACGCTGCGGTTGGAGTTGCCGCGGGTGATGGTGGCCACGATGCCATGGCCGCCGACGCCGGCGACGAACGGAATTCCAAGCTCTTTCAAACGCTCACAAACAAACGCTGATGTATTGCGTTCATTGAGCGACAGCTCGGGGTTCGCGTGAAGGTGCCGGCGCCACCCGGTCAGTGTCTCAGCGAGTTTCTTGTCCATGGCACGGAGCATTCCATTCCCGGGCGCGGCTGACCAGAGGGGAAAATGGGGGGGTGACGCCAGAAGGTTTTTTCATTACGCGCTCACTTTGCCGTTATCTCGCCATGTCTCTGGCGCAGGTTCGCGGCGGACGGCGGGAAGCCGCGTGGGAGAGCCTGCATGAATCGCCTCGTGGTTGTGTCGAACCGGGTCCCGCTGCCTTCGGCCGGTGCGCGCGCGGGTGGGCTTGCGGTGGCGCTCGACGGGCTGATGGAGAAGCGCGGCGGGCTGTGGTTCGGCTGGAGCGGCACGATCGCCGATGGGCCGACGGCGGCGCTGGGCAAGGTGGAAAGCGCGCAGGGCGTGGACTACGCCACCATCGACCTGACCCAGGAGGAGCATGACCGCTACTACAACAACTTCAGCAACGGTGTGTTGTGGCCGCTGCTTCACACCATGCCGGAGCTGATGAAGTTCGACCGGCGCGATGCGCGGGTGTACCGCGAGGTGAATGTGCGGATGGCGGCCAGCCTGCAGCCGCTGCTGCGGCCGACCGACGCGATCTGGATCCACGACTACCACCTGATGCCGCTGGCCGCCTGCCTGCGGGCGCGCGGCGTGAAGTGCCCGATCGGGTTCTTCCTGCACATCCCCTTCGCCGCCCCCGACGTGCTGGCCGCCGCCCCCGAGGTGGCCGCCCTGGTGCGCGACCTGCTCGCCGCCGATCTGCTCGGCTTCCAGACCGACAATGACCTCGCCAATTTCGCCGCCGCGGCGGTGCAACTGGCCGGCGCGCAACGCCTGCCGAGCAATGCACTGATCTTCGACGGGCGCCGGGTGAAGCTGGGCGTGTTCCCGGTGGAGATCGAGGCGCAGGCCTTCGCCCGCACCGCGGCGCGTATGGCGTATTCCGCCCCCGGCGAGCGGCTGCGGCGCAGCCTGGATGGGCAGAAGCTGATCCTGGGGATCGACCGGCTGGACCCGACCAAGGGGCTGATGCAACGCCTGGGCGGGCTGCGCGTGCTGCTGGAGCGGCATGAGGAATGGCG
>CANHKG010000027.1 GCA_947460455.1 Rhodospirillales bacterium
CTGCGCCTGAACACTCGCCCACGGGTACGGCTCAAAGGGGTGACGCCCTTGGAGTGCTTCACGCAGATGATCGAATTCGACCGTTTGAACCAACCAAAGCCACAGTAATAGACAGTTGTTGCACCCGGACCTTGAAACCGCCGACTTTTATTCGTTCGTACTTCAACGCCTCGCCTCGCCTCTCCGAACGGAGGGCGGGGCGTTCCACTATTTCCGTCATCCTGAGCCGAAGGCGAAGGACCCACGCTTTTCCGTGCCACCGCTCAGAGTAAGCGACACTCCCATCACCAAAATACGTACGTAAAAAATTCCTTTCCCCTCCGGCCTTGCCTGTGCGATTGTTATCAGTGATGGCAAACAATGCGGCCGCACCGAGCGAAGCCGACGCACCGCGCCCCTGGGCGCGGGCGATCCTGCACGCCCAGATTCCGGCCGCCCTCAAGCTCCTGCTGCTGGCCCTGCTTGGCGCCCTCTCGATGGCCCAGGCCCCGCGCAACCTGATGCGCGTGCCGCGCAAGGACTGGTTCCTCGCCGCGCACACCAACCCCAACGAAGAGCCGGAGCCCGTCCAGAACTGGCGTGAACTCCGCGTGCTCCGCCGCGCCCGCGCCGAAATCGGCTGGCTGCTGCGCGGCAAGCCCAACCGGGGCATGTCCCTATTGGGCCATCACGCGCCCGTATTCCCCCCGCCGCACGCCGCCCGCGCGCCCCCATAGCCGCCGTGCGCCCAAAATCACCCCGAATCCGTCGCCAAAATCCCGCGTCCCGCGGCGACGACTCATGCCCAAATGCAGGGCCCCAACAAGCGATAGGCCCCGGCCGGGCGGTGCCACCCGGCCGGGGCAGGGGGCATCAGTCCGCCATCGCCTTCATCACCGCCTGCATCGCCTTCATCTTCGGATCGGCGGTGCACGTGGCGCGCACCTTCTTCTCCAGCGCCGCCACCTGCTTGTCCATGTCGGCATCGCCGGTCTTGGGCGTGGGCGTGCTGTCCAGCGCCTTGAGGTAGGTGGCGCAGCTCATGTCGGGGTCGGTCACCTGCGCGAAGGCGGGCGAGGCCAGCGCCACGGCGAAGGCGGCGGCGAGTGCAAATTTCATCATGGGGCAGGCATCCAATACTCGGCAGGCGCCGCGACCGATTCGCGGCCCGCCACCCTGAGCCCCCGCCCGCTAACGCCCGATGAAAATCGCGTCTACGGCTTGCTCCAAACCGGCGGATCAACGGCTCCCACCTGGTCCACGATCCGCCCATAGGCCTCCGGCCGCCGGTGCTTGTCGAAGGCGAAGATCGTACTCCGCCCCAGCTCGCACTGGCGCAGGTCCAGATCCGCCGTCACCAGCTCGTCGTCCCAGCTCGTCGCCATCGCCACGATCTCGCCCTGCGGGTTCACGATGATGGAATGCCCGAACAGCTCGCACCCATCCTCCGTGCCCGCCTTGGCCGTGCCCACCGCGAAGGCCGCGTTCTGATAGGCGCCGGCCTGGATGCTCAGGTGGGAGTGGAACACCCGCAGATGATGCGCCTCGAAGCCGGAGGCGGCCATGTTCAGGCTCGGCGTGTTGTAGCCGCACATCACCAGCTCAACCTTCTGCAGCCCCAGCACCCGCCAGGCTTCGGGCCAGCGCCGGTCGTTGCAGATCATCATGCCCATGTTGACGCCATCCAGCCCGCCCATCGGCGCCCGCACCACGGGAAAGCCCAGATCGCCCACCTCGAAATACCGCTTCTCCAGGTGCTGCACGCTGCGCTTGGGGTCGAACTCGGCATGCCCCGGCAGATGCACCTTGCGATACTTCAGCAGGATGTCGCCCTCGGGGCTCACCAGGATCGCGGTGTTGAAATGCCGCCCTTCCGGCGTGCGCTCGGCATAGCCCAGATGGAACCCGATCCCGAACTTCTTCGCCGCCGCGAACAGCGGCGCGGTCTCGTTCGAAGGCATGGAGGTCTCGAACCACTTGTCCGCCTCGGCACGGCTTTCGCTGTAGTGGCGCGGAAAGAACGTGGTCAGCGCCAGTTCGGGGAACACCACCAGTTCCACGCCCCGCGCGTGCGCCCGCTCCATCAACCGCACCATGCGCGCCACCGCCACATCGCGCCCCTCGGCCAACTGGATCGGCCCTAGCTGCGCCGCGCCAACCGTCAGTGTCCTGCTCATTCCGGAAACTCCGCCCCGATCTGCGATGTAATCGGCCCATACCATTGCGGCCGCCGGTGCTGGGCAAAGTTGAACATCTTCTCCTTGCCCTGCCGGCACGCATCCAGGTCGCAATCGGCCACGATCACCTCGTCGCCCAACGTCTTCGCCTCGGCCACGATCTTCCCATTGGGATCGACAATGCAGGAACCGCCGATCAGCCCGGACCCGTCCTCGTCCCCGGCCTTGGCGATCGTCACCGCCCAGGTGGCGTTCATGTAGGCGTTCGATTGCGCCGCCATCTGCGAATGGAACGTCCGCACCGTGGAATCCTCGCCATCCCCGCCATTGGGGTCATAGGCCGCCGAGTTGTAGCCGATCACCACCAGCTCCGCCCCACGCAGCGCCAGCACCCGCCAGGCTTCCGGCCAGCGCCGGTCATTGCAGATCAACATCCCCAGCACCCCGCCGCCGAACGCGGGCGCGCGGAAGGTGGGAAAGCCGAGATCGCCATACTCGAAATACCGCTTCTCCAGTTGCTGGAACCGCGCCCCCTCCCGCGGCTCCACGGAGCCCGGCAGATGCACCTTGCGATACTTGCCCAGCAGCGACCCATCGGGGTTGACGATGATGGAGGTATTGAACCGCCGCCCATCCTCCGCCAACTCCGCGTAGCCCACGTTGAACCCCACCCCAAGCTCCCGCGCCCGGTCGAACAAGGGCTGAACGTTCACGTTCGGCATCCCGCGCTCGAAATAGGTGTCCAACTCCTGCGTGTTCTCAAAGAACCAACGCGGAAAGAACGTTGTGAAGGCCAGCTCCGGGAACACCACCAGCTTCGCCCCCTGCGCCGCGGACTGCTCCAGCAGCGCAATCAGCCGGTCCATGGTGTGCTTGCGGCTATCGGCCTTCTGGGTGCCGCCCATCTGGGCCCCGGCCACGCGAACGATACGAGACATCAAAAACTCCTACGCCAGCCAGGCCCGCCAGGCCGGCCATTCCTCCACCAGCGCGGCCATCGCCGCATACCCCTTCGCCCCGGGATGCGCCCCGTCGCCAGCCCGTGCCTCCGCGATCCAATGCGGATCGTCCAGCAGCGCGTCCAGCACCGGCAGGAACGGCACGCCCAGTTCGCCACACAACCCGGCCAGCCGAGCCTCCAGCGCCCGCACCCGCCCGTTCACCCCGTCATCGTCAATCGGCGGCGGCCCGACCATCAGCACAGGCCCGATCGCCATGGCCGCCGACAGCATCGCCTGCGCATGCTTCAACGTCGCATCCGGATGCACCCGCGGCGCCGCGCCTTCCAGCACGCAATCATTCACCCCGAAGCAGAACACCAGCGCCCGCGGATGCTCGGGCGGCAACCGCGCCGCCACCTCCTCCCGCCAGCGCGCATGAATATCCGCACTCGTATCCCGCCGTATGCCGAGGTTGTAGGCCGTCACGTCATGCCCACGCCCCCAGGCACCGGCACACACGCGCCCGACCCAACCGAGCATGGTCGGGTCGCCCGCGCCATTGGTCATCGAGTCGCCCAGAAAGGCGATCCGCAGCACCGCCATCAGGCGGATTGCCGCTTCACGAAGCTACCGTCACCCGGCTTGCCGATCACAGTCTTGCCGTCCCAGATCGTCCGCCCGCGCAGCACCGTCTCCACCACGCGCCCGCGCATTTTGCGCCCGTGATACGGCGACCACCGCGTCTCCGGCCGATCGACAATGATCGCCTCGTCGAAGTCGTATTCCGCCCGCTCCATCACCAGCAGGTCGGCATCAAAGCCCGGCTTGATCGCGCCCTTCTTCGGCCACAGCCCATGCAGCTTCGCCGAACGCTCGGCGCAATACGTCGCCATCAGCGTCGGCGACAGCCCGCGCTCCTCCAGCAGCGTGAACATCAGCGGCGCGAAGCTCTGCATCCCCGTCAGCCCGGCCCCGCAGGCGAAGATGTCCGGCAGCAGCTTGCGGTCCAGCGGCCAGGGTGCGTGGTCGGTGGAGACATAGGCGATCTTGTCGGCCAGCAGCGCCTCCCACATCCGCTCCACCTCGGCGGCGGTGCGGAACGGGGGGTTGCACTTGCCCTTGCCCGCCAGGCGAATGATGTCCTCCTCGGTCATGCACAGATACTGGATGCACGCCTCGCCGGTGGCCATGCCGCCCTGAGCGCGGAAGGTCTCGGCGATGGTGAAGCCGCGCGCCACCGAGGAGTGGGCGATGTGCACATGCGCGCCCGTCTCAAGCCCGATCTCGAAGATCTCGAAATCCGCCATCGTCTCGGCCAGCGGCGGGCGGGTGCGGCAATGCCAGATCGGATCGGTGTTCCCCGCCGCCTTCGCCTCGGCGGTCAGCTTCTCCACCAGCTCCTGGTCCTCGTTATGGACAGAAACGGGCAGGCCGGTCTTGGCGATCTCGCGGAAGGCGGCAACCATCGTCGGGTGGTCGATGCGCGGGAACCGCACCGCGTCGTATTCGTAGGTGGAGAGCTTGAAGGCGGAAACGCCGGCCGCCGCCAGCCCGGCGATCTCATCCACCCCGCCGTTCTTCTTGATCGTGCCGTACAGCGCCATGTCCACGTAGGAGGTGCGCTCCACCCAGCCGATCTTCTCCGCCAGCACCGCAGCCGAGGTCACCGCCTGCGGCACGTCGTAGGGCATGTCCACGCAGGTGGTAACACCCCCCGCCGCCGCACTGCGCGAGGCCAGCTCGATCCCCGGCCAGCCCAGCGCGGAGGAAGTGTGCATGTGCCCATCCACCAGCCCCGGCATGATCATCTTGCCGGAGTGGTCGATGATCTCGCCCGCCGGCGGCGGCGCCCCGCGCCCAATGGCCGCGATCGTCTCGCCCCGCACGGCCACATAGCCGCCGCGGATCACCTCGCTGGAGGTCACGATATCGCCGAGAAAAACGCGGTCGAAGGGGGTCGCCATGGCTCTCTGCCCGTTCCTGCTGTGGCCCGTCCGTCGCGCCGGAGAATCGGCACGTCTTGCCGCAGGCCGCGCGCGCTCCTACGAAGGCCGTTCAAGAGCCGACGCTAGCCCGCGCGCCGCCATCCGCCAATCCCGCGACCCCGCGGGAAACACACGCCGGAAGGTTGCCCAGAACAAAGGCCGGCTCAGGAACAGAGTCGCACGAAGGGAGTCCCCTGATGAAGCTGCACGATGTGAAGGTCTATCCGTCCAAGGTTCCGTTGGCCCGCGAGGACCAGCTGGCCTGGAAGATTGCCGGCGTCGCCACCGACAAGGTCGCGGTGCCCAAGGACACGGCGGAGATGATCATCAACCGCGTGATCGACAACGCCTCGGTCGCCATCGCCGCCATCAACCGCCGCCCGGTGGTCTCCGCCCGCGGCATGGCGCTCGGCCACCCGCACCCCAAGCAGAGCGAGCGCGACGGCGCCACCGTGTTCGGCGTGCCGGCCGGCCGCCGCTACTCGCCGGAATGGGCCGCCTGGGCCAACGGCACCGCGGTGCGCGAGCTGGACATGCACGACACGTTCCTGGCCGCCGACTACTCCCACCCCGGCGACAACATCCCGCCCGTGCTCGCCGTCGCCCAGCACATGGGCCGCTCCGGCAAGGACCTCATCCGGGGCCTGGCCACCGGCTATGAGATCCACATCGACCTGGTGCGCGCCATCTGCCTGCACGAGCACAAGATCGACCATATCGCCCATCTCTGCCCGGCCTCGGCCGCAGGGATCGGCACGCTGCTGGGCCTGAAGCAGGAGGTCATCTACCAGGCCGTCCAGCAGGCCGTGCACACCAGCTTCTCCACCCGCCAGTCGCGCAAGGGCGAGATCAGCTCCTGGAAGGCCTACGCCCCCGCCCATGCCGGCAAGCTGGCCGTGGAAGCAGTCGATCGCGTGATGCGCGGCGAGGGTGCCCCGAGCCCGATCTATGAGGGCGAGGACAGCGTGATGGCCTGGATGCTCTCCGGCCGCACCGCCCGCGACAAGGGCCTGCCGGAACACGTCTACCACGTGCCGCTGCCCGAACTCGGCGAAGCCAAGCGCGGCATCATGGACAGCTACACCAAGGAGCATTCGGCGGAGTACCAGAGCCAGGCCCTGATCGACCTCGCCTTCCGCATGCGCGAGAAGATCAGCAACTGGAGCGCAGTGGAGAAGATCATCCTCCACACCAGCCATCACACCCACTACGTGATCGGCACCGGCGCCAACGACCCGCAGAAGATGGACCCCAAGGCCAGCCGCGAAACGCTGGACCACTCCATCATGTACATCCTCGCCGTCGCCCTGCAGGACGGGAAGTGGCACCACGTGGACAGCTACGCCCCCAAGCGCGCCCAGCGGAAAGACACGGTGGAGCTGTGGCACAAGATCGAAACCCGCGAGGATCCGGCCTGGACCAAGCGCTACCACGCCAAGGACCCCAACGAGCTGGCATTCGGCGGGCGCCTGGAAGTGATCATGAAGGACGGCACCAAGCTGATCGACGAGATGGCCGTGGCCAACGCCCATCCGCTCGGCGCCAAGCCCTTCGCGCGGGAGGACTACATCCGCAAGTTCCGCATCCTCACGGACGGCATCATCACCACCCGTGAGGCGAACCGCTTCATCGAGGCGGCGCAGAACATCGCCAGCCTGCCCGCGGGCGAACTGCACCAGCTCAACGTGGCCCTGCCGGCCGGCACGCTTGTTGAGAGCAAGCCCGGGATCTTCGGCTAGGACCCGCACAGAGGAACAACGCCAATGAGCGAAAGCAACTTCAAGCCGAAGAAGTCGGTCGCCCTTTCCGGGGTGACCGCCGGCAACACCGCGCTCTGCACCGTGGGGCGCAGCGGCAACGACCTCAACTACCGCGGCTACGACATCCTCGACATCGCCGAGACCTGCGAGTTCGAGGAACTGGCGCATCTGCTCGTCCATGGCACGCTGCCGAACGTGGCGGAACTCGCCGGCTACAAGGAAAAGCTGAAGGCCCTGCGCGGCCTTCCCGCCGCCGTGCGCACCGTGCTGGAAGCCATTCCCGCCGCCGCCCACCCGATGGACGTGATGCGCACCGGCGTCTCCGCCCTCGGCTGCGTGCTGCCGGAAAAGGACGACCACAACCAGCCGGGCGCGCGCGACATCGCCGACCGCCTGATGGCCTCGCTCGGCTCCATGCTGCTCTACTGGCACCACTACAGCCAGAACGGCCGCCGCATCGAGGTGGAGACGGACGACGATACCATCGCCGGCCATTTCCTCACGCTGCTGCACGGCAAGCCCGCGCGCGACAGCTGGGTGCGCGCCATGCACACCTCGCTGAACCTCTACGCCGAGCATGAGTTCAACGCCTCCACCTTCGCCTGCCGCGTTGTGGCCGGCACGGGCTCGGACATGTACTCCGCCATCACCGGCGGCATCGGCGCGCTGCGCGGCCCCAAGCATGGCGGCGCCAACGAGGTCGCCTTCGAAATCCAGAAGCGCTACGCCGATCCGAACGAGGCAGAGGCCGACATCAAGGCGCGGATGGAGAAGAAAGAGGTCATCATCGGCTTCGGCCACCCGGTCTATACGATCGCCGATCCGCGCAACAAGATCATCAAGGAAGTCTCCCGCCGCCTGTCGGCCGAGGCCGGCTCCATGAAGATGTTCGACATCGCCGACCGCATCGAATCGGTGATGATGGATGCCAAGCGCATGTTCGCGAACCTCGATTGGTTCAGCGCGGTTTCGTACCACATGATGGGCGTGCCCACGGCCATGTTCACGCCGCTGTTCGTCATCGCCCGCACCTCCGGCTGGAGCGCGCATGTGATGGAACAGCGAGTGGACAACAAGATCATTCGCCCGACGGCCAATTACGTGGGGCCGGACGACAAGCCGTTCGTGCCGCTCGCGCAACGCCCCTGAGGCACCTGCGCAGCAGTGTAAATGGGCGCCGCGGCCGCAAGGTCGCGGCGCCTTTTTTTATGCTCTCCGCCAAGTAACGTTTGCTTTTTGTTGACAGCGCCGCGGGCGAAGGCGGATAGCGGAATCAAGCGTCCGCGCCGGTCGATTCGCAAACGCATTGCGTTCGGTCTTGCGGAGGCAACAGGGAAGGTACGGTCGATGGACCGCTGTCTCGTCAACAGGCCCTGCAACCCGGCGCGGGCACGCAACGTTCACCGTCGGGGCCGCCAGGCCAGCGGGTCTGTTCCGCCCTCGCTTTTCGCGTTCGCCTTCCAGGCGGTGCCACGCCGCCTCTTTGCATGACTGGCCTTGCCCACACAATCTGGCAGACAAGGAGTGCCATCACATGACCGAAATGAAGAAGCCGGCCCAGGCGCTTGCCATGAAGGCCGCCACCAAGAAAGCCGCAGCCCCCGCCAAGCCCGCCGCCGCCAAGCCCGCTCCGGCAAAGAAGGCCGCCGCCCCGAAGGCTGCCGCCGCTCCGGCAAAGAAGGCCGCCGCCCCCAAGGCCGCCGCTGCCCCGGCAAAGAAGGCCGCCGCCCCCAAGGCCGCCGCTGCCCCGGCGAAGAAGGCCGCCGCCCCGAAGGCTGCCGCTGCTCCGGCAAAGAAGGCCGCCGCCCCGAAGGCTGCCGCTGCCCCGGCGAAGAAGGCCGCCGCCCCGAAGGCTGCCGCTGCTCCGGCGAAGAAGGCCGCTGCCCCGAAGGCTGCCGCTGCTCCGGCGAAGAAGGCCGCCGCCCCGAAGGCCGCCGCTGCTCCGGCGAAAAAGGCCGCTGCCCCGAAGGCTGCCGCTGCTCCGGCGAAGAAGGCCGCCGCCCCGAAGGCTGCCGCTGCTCCGGCGAAGAAGGCCGCTGCCCCCAAGGCCGCTGCTCCGAAGAAGGCCGCGCCCAAGAAGGCTGCCGCGAAGTAGCCTGCCGCACCATTTTCCCCGCCGGCCTACAGC
Source organism: Rhodospirillales bacterium (assembly GCA_947460455.1). Taxonomy (GTDB): domain Bacteria; phylum Pseudomonadota; class Alphaproteobacteria; order Acetobacterales; family Acetobacteraceae; genus CAMDGX01. The sequence goes on from CANHKG010000027.1 coordinate 8,971, forward strand.
CAGCGGGGCAGGGGCCAAATGAAAAGGGCGCCACCGAACCACGGTGGCGCCCTTTTTGATTCCTGCAGCTGTGATCAGCCGAAGGTCGAAAGCAGGTCGTCCACTTGCCCCGGCGTCAGCAGCCGCATCTTCTGGCCGCGCAGCAGCAGGAACAGCTTCGCCGCCTCCTCCAGCTCCTCCGCCGCGAACACCGCATCGCGCAGCGTGGCGCCCGAGACCACCGGCCCATGGTTCGCCAGCAGCACCGCCTTGGCCCCCTGTGCGGCGGCATGAATCGCCGGCTCCATTGCCCCGTCGCCCGGCCGGTAATACGGCACCACCGGCATGCGCCGCCCCACCCGCATCACGAAATACGGTGTCAGCGGCGGGATCGGATTATCCGCGTCCACATCCGGCAGGCACGCCACCGCGGTGGCCATCGTGGAATGCAGGTGCACCACCGCCCCCGCATCCGGCCGCGCCTGGTAGAAGGCCCGGTGCATGAACACCTCCTTCGACGGCTTGTCCCCGGAGACATGCGCGAAATCCGGCCCGAGCTTTGAAATCCGCCCGGCCTCCAGCGACCCCAGCGAGGAATTCGTCGGCGTCATCAGGAACCCATCCGGCAGCCGCGCGCTGATGTTCCCCGCCGACCCCACGGAAAACCCACGCGCGAACAGAGAGGCCGACAGCGCCACCATCTCGGCGCGAAGCTGTTCCTCGCTCACGCCGCCCCCGTGCTGGCAAATGCCTTCAGGAAGAAATCGGGCGCGCCGAAATTCCCGCTCTTCAGCGCCAGCTTCATCGCCGGCCCGCTCCCCTGCGCCAGGGTCCACGGCACACCGGGGTCGATCTCGCCGCCGATCCGCAGGCTCCGAACCCCCAGCCGCGTCACCACCGCGCCGGAGGTCTCGCCGCCGGCGACAACCAGGTTGCGCACCCCGCGCGCCACCAGCCCCTCGGCCACCTCTGCCAGCGCGTCCTCGATCAGCGCGCCCGCGGCCTCGCGCCCCAGCTTGGCCTGCAGCGCCGCCACCACTTCCGGCGGGGCAGAGGCTGCGATCAGCACCGGCACCGCGCCCAGCTTGCCGTCCACCCAGTCCAGCGCCTGTTTTGCCAGTGCGCGCGCATCCGGCGTGGCCAGCGCATCCAGTTGCAGCGTCGGCAACCGCTCCCGCGCCCGCCCGATCTGGAACAGCGTGGCGCGCGAGCACGAGCCCGCCAGCACCGCCGCATGCCCTTCCACCTCCGGCAGCGCGCCGGGGTCGCCCAGCACCGTCAGCTTTCCCGCCCGGCGGAAATTCTCCGGCAGCCCGATCGCGATGCCGCTGCCGCCGGTGATCAGCGCATGGTTCTCCGCCGCCTCGCCGATCGCCTGCAGATGCGCGTCAGACACCGCATCCACGATGGCATAGCGCCGCCCCTGTTCCTTCAACCCGGTCATCGCCTTGCGGATGGCCGCCGCGCCCTGGTCCACCGTGGCATAGGGCACCAGCCCCACCGTTCCCTCGGTCTGCCGGCCCAGCACCCGCACCAGGTTCGCATCCGTCATCGGCGTCAGCGGGTGCTTCTCCATGCCGCTCTCGTTCAGCAGCACGCCGCCCACGAACAGATGGCCCATGTACACGCTGCGCCCATTCACCGGGAACGCCGGGCAGGCCAGCGCGAAGCCGCAGCCCAGCGCCTCCACCAGCGCATCGGCCACCGGCCCGATATTGCCCGCCTCCGTGCTGTCGAAGGTGGAGCAGTATTTGAAGAAGAACTGGCTGCACCCGGCCGATTTCAGCCACGCCAGCGCCGCCAGGCTCTCACCCACCGCCTGCCGCACCGGCGCGGTGCGCGATTTCAGCGCCACGATGATGGCATCGGCCTCCGGCACCGGCGCGCCGGCCTCTGGCACCCCGATCACCTGCACCGCCCGCATGCCGTTCTTCACCAGCATGGAGGCGAGGTCGGTCGCACCCGTGAAGTCGTCCGCAATGCACCCCAGCAACGCCATGCTCATTCTCCCTCGATCACCAAGCCCGGCGGCAAGGCCAGGCTGTCGCGATGCCCTACCCGCATGGCAAGCAGCCCGCGGTCCACCTGCTTCGCCCGCAGCCGCGCCCAGGCCCGAACCATCTCGCGCCGGTCCCGCAGGCGCCGCGCCGCCACTTCGCCGTGGCTGGCCACCAGCATGTCCAGCATATCCGCCGCATCGGCCGGAATGCGCCAGTCACTCGCCGCCTCGCGCACCGTCCAGCCCCGCGCCGCGAACGCCACCCGCAACGCCTCCGGCGATTTCGGCCCCAGCGCCACGCCGAGCCCCTTGTTCCGCTGCTGGTCACGCCGGAAGCCGGAAAACACCATCCGGTCCACGGGATGCGCGGGATACAGCCGATCGCGCCCATCCACGGAAAGGCAGGCCAGCAAAGGCTTCTTCAGCACCGCGGCCAACCCCGTCATCCACTCGGCAGACACCAGGTCCAGCAGCGCCGAACACACCACCGCATCGCGCCGGTTGAGCCCCAACCCGGAGAGCGGTGCTGCAAGATCCACCACCTCCGCCTCCACCTTCCACGCCCCCTTCGGCGTGCGCACCACCATGGAGGAGGCCGTCGCCGTCACCGGCAGCCCGCGCGAAGTCGCCCAGCGCGAGATCTCCGCAAACGCCCGCTCCAGCAGCGCCGCGTCGGCATCCGCCAGCGTCCATTCCTGCGGCCGGTCCAGGATCGGCGCCAGCCAGCGGAACAGGCTGCCGGTGCCCGCGCCGAGATCAATCAGCCGCGCCCGCGCCGGCAACGCCGCGCCCAGCCGAAGCGCCAGCGCCACGCTGCGCGACGCCGCGTCGAACGGTTCCCGCAGCGCCAGCCAATCGCCGTCGAAGGTCTCTACCATCTACCCCAGCTTCGCCAGCGCGGCGGCGAACTCCCGCCCCTGCGTTGTCCAATCAGGAAGCGTCTGCCCGGCCTCCCATGCCGCCTGCGCCATCTCCACGCGCAGCTCGGTATCGAAGATCACCCGGCGGATGGATTTGCTGAAGGTCACCAGGTCGCCCACCTCGCACACCGCCCCGGCCTCCACCGGCACCAGCGCGCCGGCCGCGCCGCCCTTGGTGATCGCCACCGGCAAGCCGCGCTTCAGCGCCTCGGCGATCGCCATGCCGTAGCCCTCGTACTCCGTCGCCAGCGCGAACACATCGGCCCCGCGCCACAGCGCCTCCAGCGCTTCGCCCGTGGCCACGCCGGCGAATTCCACCCGCTGCGCGATCTTCAGTTCCTCGGCCAGGTTGCGCAGCGTCGCCGCGTACACCGGGTCGGGCGCCCCGCCGGCGATGGTCAGGTGCCAATCGAGGTCGAACAGCCGCGCCAGCGCCCGCAACAGCAGCTCATGCCCCTTGCGCGGGATCAGCGTGCCGATCGACAGAATGCGGCAGGTCGGCCCGCCGGAGCCCATGCTGCGCGGCGCCGCCTCCGTGCCCGGCACCACGCTGATGATGCGCTCGGCCGGCACGCCGAACTGCTTCGCCAGCGTTTCCGCCGTGGTCGGGCTGGTCACGATGCACCCCGCCAGAGCCGGGAACATCCGCCCCTCCACCTCGCGCAGCCATGCCGTGTCATCGGCGGCGAACCCGGCTTCCAGGGAGGTCGGATGATGGATCAACCCCACCGCCGGCCGCTCCAGCCCCGCCCCGAAGGCCGGCAGACCCAGCCCGTCGATCACCGGAATCGCATCCGGCGCCACCCGGGCCATCGCCGCCCGCGCCGATTCCAGCGCCGCGCCGTCGGAGACGGGATGCCGCCCCTCCAGCTCGATCACATCCACCGCATGCCCGGCCGCGCGCAGCTCCGCCACGATCCGCCGGTCATACCCATACCCGCCGGAGATCGCCGAAATCGGCCCCGGCACCAGCAATGCGATGCGCATCAGTAGAGCGCGCCCTCATAGGCCGCCCAGGCGCCCGGCGCCTCGCGCAGCAGCACCTTCAGCCCCGTGGTGACGCGCCCGCCCTCGCCGAGCGTGCCGTCCTTCAGCGCCGCGGCCAGCAGGCCCCAGATGTGGAACGCCATGTATTCCGTGGTGGTGTTCTGGCCCGCGAACTGCGGCAGCGTATCCAGGTTGTGGTAGTCCACCGTATCCAGGATGCGGCGCAGCTCCGTCTTGGCCAGGCCGATATCGATCAGCAGATTGTGCCCATCCAGCCTCGGCGCCCGGAACTCCGCCTCCACGGCATAGGTCGCGCCATGCATCCGCTGCGCCGGGCCGAATTCCTCGCCCTGGAAGCTGTGCGCGATCATGATGTGATCGCAAACCGTCAGGCTGAACATCCTACCCATCCCCATACGAAACGACGTGGCACAGCCCGCCCGCGAGCAGAAGCGGCATCGCCGCCGGCAGGTCCTCGAACCGCGTTGGCGGCTCCAGCAAGGCGTCGTACGCCGCATCCGCCAGCAGGTCCAGCGCCAGGGCCAGGCGCTGGCCATACGTCCGCCGCCCACGCATCGCCGTGGCTACGCTGCCCACCTGCGTGGAGATGATGCGCAGCCGCCGCACATGAAACGCCTCGCCCAGCGGCAGGGCAGTGGTCTTGTCCCCAAACCAGCTCGCCTCCACGATCCGCCCCTCGAACGCCGCGCAGGAAAGCGCCGTCCGCAGCCCCGCCTCGCTGGCCGAGGCATGCACGATCAGTTCCTGCTCCAGGGGCGCATCCCCCGGCAGCGCGAACCGGCACCCCAGCGCCGCAGCCAACGCCGCCCGCGCGGGATCAATATCCACCACCGTGACCACCGCCCCCGGGATGCGCGCCAGCAGGGAAGCGGTCACCAACCCCACCACCCCCGCGCCCACCACCATCATCCGCTCACCGGCCAGCGGCGCCGCATCCCAGGCGATGTTCACCGCCGTTTCCATATTCGCCGCCAGCACCGCCCGCGCCGAGGGCACCGCATCAGGCACCGGAATGCACATGCCCGCCGGCGCATCGAACAGATCCTGGTGCGGATGCAGCACGAAGAACCGCTGCCCCGCGCCATCCACCCCCACCGCGCTGTAGCCGTATTTCACCGGGAACGGGAACGCGCCCCCCATCAACGGCGCCCCCATCACCGCGAACTGGCTCTCCGGCACCCTTCCTGCGAAGACCAGCGATTCCGTCCCGCGCGAAATGCCGGACGCCACCGCCCGCAGCCGCACCATGCCTTCGGCCACGGGGCCGAGCACTTCCTCGCGTATCTCCCCCCGCCCAGCCGCCACCGTCCAGAAAGCCCGCGCGATCATCGCCGCACCAAAGGAATATCGAACAGCAGATCCGCCCCCAGCCGATACACCTCCCAGGTCAGCCGCAGCCCATCCTCCGGCTTCGGCACGCCCGCGAGCGTGAACGACGGAATGCCCGACCCCAGCAGCAGCGGCGCCACCGTCACATGCAGCCGGTCCAACGCCCCCGCCGCCAGGAAGCGCGAGACCGTGATCCCGCCGCCCTCCACGAAAATCCGCTTCAACCCCCGCGACGCCAGCGCCGCCACCACCGCGGGCACCGAAAGTCCACCACCGGGGCCACGCGGCAACGCCACCACCTCGGCCTGCCCCAGCCGGCCCGGCCCCACGATATCGTCTGCCACCATCAGCAACGTTGCCGGCTCGCCCTGGAACAGCCGGTAGCCATCCGCCAGCCGCCGGTCGGTATCGATCACCACCCGCACCGGGGAGGGCCCCTCGCACAGCCGCGTCGTCAGCAGCGGATCATCGGCCTTCACCGTGCCGGCGCCGACCACGATGGCATCGCACACCGCCCGCAGCCGGTGGGTATGCAGGATGTCCTCGGGCCCGCTGATCCAGAACGACATGCCGCTTTCGGTCGCGATCCGCCCATCCAGCGTCTGCGCGATCCGGCCCAACACGAAGCACCCATCGGGCATCTCGGCCGGCCCCAGGAACGGCGCATAGAGCCGCGGATACCCGCCGGCCCCCGGCGCCCGCGCCAGCACGCGCCGCCAGGCCGCCTCGTCGATATCATCCGAAGGAATGTCAGGGGGCGGCATCGCCGCCCGCAGTATCACGGGCGCGCAGCCGCCGCCAATCAGGCAGAAGCGGCGATCGCCACCCTTCGTCAGGCAGAGGCGGCTATCGCCACCGGCAGCGCCGTCCGCGCCCCCACCAGCCCGCCCGCGGCGCCATAGCGGGGTGCGACCATGCTCGCCCGCGGCGCCGCCTCGGCGATGATCGCCAGCACGCGCTGCTGCACCGCCATCGCCCGCTCCAGCAGCAGCCGGTTCTCCGCCGCCAATTCGCCCAGCCGCCGCACCACCTCCGGCACCGGCACCGCGCCGGTGCTGGCCGCCCCCATGGACGCTGCACGGGCATGCGCCGCCACGAAGGCATCCGTCGCCGCCCGCTTGACCTCCACCAACGCCGTGGCCGTCGGCAGGTCCATCGCCGCCAGTGCCGCGTTTTCGCGCGCCAGCAGTTCCGCCAGCCCCTCGGCCGCCATCATCGCGTTCACGGTCATTCCTTCGCCTCCTGCAAAGCCGCTTTCTTCGCCGCATCGGCCGCTTCCTGGGCGCGCAGCATCTGGTGATACACCGGCACCGCCAGCCCCAGCCCGCCGCCCTTGGCCACGTGCTTGCCGATCTCCTGGGACATCATCGGCCGCCACTGCTCCTCCGCCACCCCACCGCCGAACATCCCCTTCGAAGTGTCGACGGTCGCGAACATCGGCGCCACCAGCTGCCCCAGCACCATCGCCTCGAAATCCTGGGCCGTCTTCCACACGCGGGCCTTGGCCGGATCGGCCAGCTCCGCCACGCCGGGCTTCGCGCCCTGGATCACCACGCCCGAACTCATCGCACTACCAGCTCCGCCTGCAGCGCACCCGCCGCCTTGATCGACTGCAAAATCGTGATCATGTCCCGCGGCCCCACCCCCAGCGCGTTCAGCCCCGCCACCAAATCGCGCAGCGTCACGTTCTGCGGCAGGATCCCCAGGCGCCGATCGCTCTGGTCGTCGATCTGCACCTGGCTCCGCGGCGTCACCACCGTCTGCCCCTGCGACAGCGGCCCGGGCTGGGACACATCGGCACTCTCCGTCACCCGGATCGTCAGGTTCCCCTGCGCGATCGCCACGGTGCTGATCCGCACATTCGCCCCCATCACGATGGTGCCGCTGGCCTCGTCGATCACCACCACCGCCGGGCTGTCCGGCTCCACGCGCAGCACCTCGATCCGCGCCAGCGCATCCACCACATCCCGCCCGGCCAGGTTCAGCGCCACCGTGCGCGGATCCGTCGCCGTCGCCGTGCCGCCGCCCAGCGCGCGATTGATCGCATCGGCCATCCGCCGCGCTGTGGTCAGGTCCGGATTGCGCAGCCCCAGCCGCGGCGCGTTGCGGCTCGCCAGCTGGAACGCCACCTCGCGCTCCACCGTCGCCCCGTTCGGAATCCGCCCCGCCGTCGGCACCCCGCGCGTCACCGAAGCCGCAGCCCCCCCGGCCGCAATCGCCCCGGTCGCCAGCGCGCCCTGCGCCACCGCATACACCTCGCCATCGGCGGCCAGCAGCGGCGTCACCAGCAGCGTTCCGCCCGTCAGGTTCGTCGCATCGCCCAGCGCCGAGACCGAAACATCAATCCGGCTCCCGGTCCGCCCGAACGGCGGCAGCTCCGCCGTCACCATCACGGCGGCCACATTCTTGGTCTTGAGCTTGGCCTCCTGGTCGCGCGTGTTCACGCCCAGCCGCTCCAGCATGCCGATCAAGGATTGCCGGGTGAACACCGCGGAATCCAGCTTGTCCCCGGTGCCGTTCAGCCCCACCACCAGCCCGTACCCCACCAGCTGGTTGCCGCGGATCCCCTCCATGTCCGCGATATCCTTGATCCGCACCTGCCCATTCGCTGGGAAGGCGCCGAGCAGCACGAACAGCATGAAAACAAGTCGGATCACGGCAGGCGCTCCAGGATCACGGGAACGGTTCAGCAATCTTTGCATCGCAGTCTTTCCCTCACTCCCGCCTCGCAATCCCCGTGCCAGCCGCAACGCCTTGATTTCCAAGGGCCTCAGCGGAAAGCCTCGGGGAGGGCAGGGCGCCCGCCACCCGGCAATCCCTGCCGGGAGGCACGCACTGCCGGCCGCGGGGGGCCGTTGAGAAGGAAATGCGCCATGCCGATGAACGATTCCTTGGCGTCCCCGCCACAGCCGGCCGCCGCCGGCCCGCACCCGCCATGATCCGCGGCGTCGGCGCCCCGCCGCCCGTCTCCGGCGGCACCCGCCAGGTGCGCGAGACCGGCGGCTTCCGCCTGCCCAAATCCGAATCCGCCCCCACCACCGGCGTCTCCGGTCCGGCCGCCGTCGGCACCCCCTCCATGCTCGCCCTGCAGGAGATGCCCGACCCACACCTGGCAGACCGCGAGGCCCGCCGCCGCGGGCAGGATATCCTGGCCGCCCTGGCCGCCCTCCAGCGCGCCCTGCTCGGCGCCGGCCCGATCGACGCCGAAGCCCTCGCCCGCCTCGCCCAGGATGTGCCCCAGGCCTCCGATCCCGCCCTGCGCGCCGCCATCTCCGCGCTCGTCCTGCGCGCCCGCATCGAGGCCGCGCGCCTCGAAACCACCCGCCAAGCCCCCCCAGGCGGCGCCTGACACCCAATCGTCATGACCAGATGTCGACAACCCCTTGGCGCCGCAACATCGCCCCGTTATAAGCCGGCCGGTCTGGAAGGCCCGGGGGGGCCCTGGATGGTACCCTGATCCTCGGGGCCCATCGCGGCGACCCCTGCCGGCCACAACGCCGCAGGATCGCCCCAGGATGATGGTCACGCTCCCGCCTGATTACGTGCCGTCCGATACCGAGGAGTTCATGAACCCGCTTCAGGTGGAGTTCTTCCGCCAGAAGCTTCTCCGCTGGAGAGCCGACCTGCTGCGCGAGGCAGACGGCACGCTGGCAAGCCTCTCCGAGGGTGGCATCACCGAGGCCGACATCACCGACCGCGCCTCCGTCGAAACCGACCGGGCGCTGGAGCTGCGCACCCGCGATCGCGCCCGCAAGCTCATCAACAAGATCGACCAGGCCCTCCAGCGCATCGACAGCGGCAGCTACGGCTTCTGCGAGGAAACCGGCGAGCCCATCGGCCTGCGCCGCCTCAACGCCCGCCCGATCGCCACCCTCTCGATCGAAGCCCAGGAACGCCACGAGCGGATGGAGCGCGTCCACCGCGACGACTAGCCTCCCGCGCGCTCACCGCGACGACTAGGCCTCCGCGCGCTCACCGCGACGACTAGCCTTCCGCGCGCTCACCGCGACGACTAGCCTCCCCCGCACACCGTTTCCCCTTCCGCACGGCGCCGAAACTGCTCTAGAACGCCCGTAACGGCACCCCAAGCAAGGGGTGCGCCATACGGGAGACGCTCCATGATCCGCCGCCGCCATCTGCTCGCCGCCACTGCCGGCGCCCTCGCCGCGCCCGCCATCGTGGAGAAGGTCGGCGCCCAGTCCGCCTTCGACTGGAAGCAGTTCAAGGGCACCCGCCTCGAGGTCAATTTCGGCAAGTCGCCGCGCCCCGACGTGCTGCAGGCCAACCAGAAGGAGTTCGAGGAACTCACCGGCATCCGCGTCGGCTTCGAACAGGTGCCGGAACAGCAGCAGCGCCCCAAGATCGCGCTCGAACTCGCCTCCGGCCGCCCCAGCTTCGATGTCGTCAACGTCTCCATGCACGTGCAGAAGAAGCTGGTCGAGAAGGGCAACTGGCTGGAAGACCTCCGCCCGCTGGTCGCCGACCCCAAGATGACCTCGCCCGATTTCGACCTCGGCGACTTCTCCGCCCCCGGCATGGCCGCCAACACCGCCGCCGATGGCCGCCTGATGGCGATCCCGGTCAACCAGGATCTCTTCATCCTGTTCTACAACAAGGCCCTGTTCGCCGAGAAAGGCATCAAGCCGCCGGCGACCATGGATGAAATGATGGCCGCGGCGCTGGCCCTCACCGACAAGTCCAAGGGCATCGCCGGCTTCGTCGGCCGCGGCCTCAAGAACGCCAACCTGCCGCTCTACACCACCATCCTGCTCGGCCATGACCAGGAAACGATCAGCGCCGACGGCACCACCCTGCTGATGGACACCCCCGCCGCCATCGAGGCCGCGACCTTCTACAGCAAGCTGCTGCGCGAGGCCGGGCCGCAGGGCGTCGTTGGCTTCAACTGGTCCGAAAGCCAGACCACCTTCGCCCAGGGCCGCGCCGCCATGTGGCTGGATGGCGTCGGCTTCTCCGCCCCGCTGATCGACAAAACCAAGTCCCGCGTGGCCGACACCGTCGGCTTCATGCCGATCCCGCGCGGCCCCAAGGCGCAGCATTCCGCCACCTTCATCGAAGGCGTCGGCGTGGCCCGTGGCGCCAAGAACCGCGGCGGCGCCTGGCTCTATGTCCAGTGGGCCACCAGCAAGGCGATGTGCGCGGAATACCTGCGCACCGGCTCCGGCACCCCGCCGCGCGCCAGCGCCTATAGCGACCCCAAGGTGCTGAACGGCTCCGTCTTCCCGAAGGAGTGGTTCGACACGGTGCAGGCCTCGCTCAAGATCGCCCGCTCCGGCCTGCCCGTCATCGTCGGCGTCACCGAATTCCGCGATGTCTTCGGCGTGGCCCTCACCAACACCATCACCGGCGCTGATCCGAAGGCCGAGCTGGTCAAGGCCACCGAGATCTTCAAGCCGGTCCTGGCCAAGGAACTCGCGGGCTAGCCTGGCACTACCCCCCTTCCTTCGGGGAGGGGGCGAGACCCAACAAAAGCAGGCAGGCGGTTCTGTTTTCGACAAAAAACAAGACGCTTGCTTGCTTCACCACCCCAAGGGAGGACCCTCCGCATGATCCGCCGCCGCAGTCTCCTGGCCGCATCCGCCGCCCTGCCGATCTTCAACATCGTCGAAACCGCCAACGCCCAGTCCAAGTTCGACTGGAAGATGGCCCGCGGCGCCAAGATCGAGGTCAACTTCCAGAAGGGCCCGAACGCCGACGTCCTGGAACGCAACCACAAGAAGTTTGAGGAGCTCACCGGCATCCGCGTCGGCTCGGAGCAGATCCCGGAGCAGCAGCAGCGCCCCAAGGTGGCGCTGGAGATGTCCACCGGCCGCCCGACCTTCGACGTGGTCGCCGTCGCCCTGCACGTGCAGAAGCGCCTGGTGGAGCGCGGCAAGTGGATGGAAGACCTGCGCACCTGGATCCGCAACCCGGACGTCACCTCGCCGGATTTCGACTTCGCCGATTTCGCCGCCCCCGCCCTGCGCTGGGGCACCGGCGCCGATGGCGCCATGCACACCCTGGCCAGCAACTACGACGTGTGGCTGATGTTCTGGAACCAGGCCCTGTTCGCCGAAAAGGGCGTCACCTTCCCCAAGACCATGGATGAGATGCTGGCCGCCGCCCGCACCCTCACCGACAAGTCCAAGGGCATCTACGGCATGGTCGGCCGTGGGCTGAAGAACGCCAACCTGCCGCTCTACACCTCCTTCCTGATGGGCATGGACCAGGACACCGTCTCGGCCGACGGCAAGTCCCTGCTGATGAACACCGACCAGGCGATCTGGGCCGGCGAGATGTACAAGCGCCTGCTCACCGAAACCGCCCCCCCGGGCGTGATCGGCTTCAACTGGAGCGAGAGCCAGACCAGCTTCAGCCAGGGCAAGATCGCCATGTGGATCGACGGCATCGGATTCTCCGCCCCGCTGATCGACCCGAACAAAAGCCGCATCGCCAAGGACGTGCGCTTCTCCCCGGTCCCGCCGGGCCCGAAGTCGCATCACTCCGCCACCTTCTGCTCCGGCCTGTCGATCCCGGCCGCGTCGAAGAACAAGCTTGCCGCATGGCTCTACATCCAGTGGGCCGCCGGCAAGGAAATGGGCAAGGAGCAGGTCCGCCTCGGCGCCGGCACCCCGCCGCGCGCCTCCATCTGGCGCGACCAGTCGATCCAGCAGGGCTCGCCCTTCCCCAAGGAGTGGTTCGAAACCTCGGCGGAATGCCAGCGCATCGGCCGCCCGGGCCTGCCGGAAATCGTCAGCGTCACGGAATTCCGCGATGTTTATGGCGTGGCCCTCACCAACACCCTTGGCGGTGCCGACGTGAAGACCGAGCTGGCCAAGGCCACCGAGGCCTTCAAGCCGATCCTCGACAAGGAAAACGCCGCCGGCTAACGCACGCCCCCGAAAGCCCTCCTCCCACCAGCGGGGAGGGCAGGGGGTTGCACCACCAAGCATCGGATAAGACTAAGGTTTCGGGCCCCTCGCAGGGCCCGAAATTTTTTTCCTATGGCCTCTTGCGCCGAGTGTCGTGTTAGTGCATATTCTAACCATGCACACAGACGACACCATCAACCTGGGCCGCGCGCTCGCCGAAGTGATCTTCGGCCTGCTGATCGCGATCGCCCTCCATCTGGGGCTGCCGCAAGCGGCGGTCGCGCGCCTGCGCGCCCGGATGGCGGCCACGGCCGAGGAATGGGAGGCGCTCTACACCGCCTGGCTTGCCGCCCGCCTCGCCTCGTCCCCCGTGCACTCCCGTCGTACCCGCCGCCGGAAAGCCATCCGGCAGGCGCACTCCGTCTCGCGCACCCGCCGCCGGTCTTCGCCGCGCGCTGCCGCATGTCGCACCATGCCGCGCCCCAGTCGCGTCCGACCGCAATGGGCCGCCGCACCTGTCACCTCGTCCCCGCCGATCCGTCTGAACGCGCCAACGGGCCAGCCGCGAAAATTTCGCGCCTGGCCCGCCGGGCCGACTCACGTCCTAATTGTTCCGTATTCGTAACTTAACCGGAACCTCAGAACGGCAGCACGATATCCAGCACCTGTTGGCCCCAGCGCGGCGCCTGCACATCGGTCAGCTGGCCACGCCCGCCATAGGCAATCCGCGCCTCGGCCATCCGCTCGTGCCGCACCGTGTTGTCGCTGCCGATATCCTGCGGCCGGATCACGCCCGCCACCGCCAGTTCGCGCAACTCCGAATTCACCCGCACCTCCTGCCGGGCGGCCACCACCAGGTTCCCGTTCGGCAGCACCTGGGTGACAACGCCGGCGAGCCGGAGCGTCACGGTCTCGTCGCGCTTCATCTCCGCCGTGCCGGTATTGCCGTTCGCGCTGGAAAGCCCGACCAGGTTGTTCATGTCCGCCCCGGTCAGCAGCCGCGGGATCGCCGTCGTCTCCAGCCCCAGCAGGTTCGGCAGCCCCAGGCTCTCATTGCCCTTGCGGCTCGCCGCCGTGTTGTTCTTCAGGCTCGCGGTATCGGCGATGTTCACCAGCACCGTCAGGATGTCGCCCACCTGCGCCGCCCGCTGGTCCTTGAAGAAGGCCCGGCTGCCGCTGCGCCACAGCGAATTCGCCATCGGCACCGCCGTCTGCGGCGCCGGCATCGGCATTGTCATCGGCCGGTAGCTGGCCTCCTGCGTCGGATCGGTCGGCTGCGTCATCGAAGGCGGCCGGCCGACTTCCGAAAGCCGCTGCAGGTTGCCGCATCCCCCCAGCAGAACCGGAGCAAGGATGGTGGCGAGAAGAAGAGTATGTTTCATCGTGCGATCACCTGGCTGACCCGCTGCGGGCCGGTCAAAACAACGGGCGAGGATCCGGAGGCCACCCGCACCCGGTCAGGCCCCACCACCTCCGCCTCCACCACGGCGCGCGAATTGGGGTTGAGCACCTGGATGCGCTCGCCCACCGTGCCCGCCTCCAGCGCCTGGCCCTGCGCGGTGAGCGAAAGCCCGCCGGAGACCAACTGCATCATCACCCGCGCCCCCTTCTGCACCGCCAACGGCCGCGACAGATCGGCCAGCGTCAGCGCCTGGCCCGGCACCATCACGCGGCGCACCGCCATGCCCACCGCCTGCTCCGGCATCCGCGCCACCTCGCCGCGAAGGGCCGCCACTCGCACCCGCTGGAACTGCAGGTCCGAAGGCAGCACCACCATCCCCGGTGTCAGCCGCCGCACCGGCACCGGCACCTCGGCCATCTCATGCAGCGTGCCAACCAGCCGCTGCCGCACCGTCAGCATGCCCTCGCCGCTCACCGAAATGGTGGCGTTGAACCGGCCGGAGGCGCCGTCATATTCCATCTGCTCCACCTCGGCCCGCACCTGCGATTCCGCCGGTACCAGCGGTGCGGCATAGCCCGGCAGGTCCAGCTCGCCATCCGGCGGCGCGCCCACGCCCGCCAGCGCCCCGCGCAGTGCGGCCAGCACATCCTCGCGCGGCAGCAGCCGCCCGGGCCGCTCCAGCACCGAGCGCTCGCCGCCATTCGGCCGCCAGCTCACGCCGAACTGCCGCGCGATCGCCGCAAGCTGGGCAGACTCCACCACGATCCGCCCGCCCGGCGCCGGGCCTGGCCCAAGCACCAGCTCGCCGCCCGCGGGCAGCCCGTCGAACAGATCCGCCAGCTTCACCACCGGCGCCGACAGCGTCGTGATCGGCCGCACCGTCGCACCCCAGGCCGGGGTCGCCGTGATCATGGCCGCAAGAAAAGGGGTCAGGAGCTTCATGGCATGCCTCAGCGCAGGTTGGTCAGCGTGGAAAGCATCTGGTCGGAGGTGGTGATCACCTTGCTGTTCATCTCGTACGCCCGCTGGGCAGTTATGAGGTTGGTGATCTCGCTCACGACATTCACGTTGGAGGTCTCGACGAACCCCTGCAGCACGGAACCGAACCCCGGCGAGGCCGGCGTGCCCGTCACCGCCGCGCCGCTCGCGGTGGTGGCCAGGAACAGGTTGTCGCCCTGCGCATCCAGGCCGCCGGCGTTCGGGAACACGGCCAGCTGGATCTGCCCCACCAGTGCCGGCGCCTGCTGCCCATCCAGCGTCACCTGCACCTGGCCGGAGGCGTTGATCGTCACGTTGGTGGCATTCGCCGGCACCGTCACGCCCGGCTGCACCACGTAGCCATCCGCCGTCACGATCTGCCCCTCGGCCGACAGCGCGAAGGTGCCGTCGCGGGTATAGGCCGTCTCGCCGGAGGGCAGGGTGACCTGGAAGAACCCGTTGCCGCGGATCGCCATATCGAAGGCGTTGGAGGTCTGCTGCAGGTTGCCCTGCTCGTTGATGCGGTAGATCGCCGCCGTCTTCACGCCCAGGCCCACCTGCGCACCGGCCGGCACCACGGAGCCGGCGTCGGAGCTGTTGGAGCCCACGCGCCGCAGGTTCTGGTAGATCAGGTCCTGGAACTCGGCCCGGCGGCGCTTGAAGCCGGTGGTGGTCATGTTGGCGATGTTGTTGGAGATCACTTCAACATTCGTCGCCTGCGCCTGCATGCCGGTGCCGGCGATATCAAGGGACCGCATGGGTTCAGCTCCGCTTCTGGGTCAGCTTGTCGATGGCGGTCTGCTGCCGTTCGCCTTCGGCCTGCACCATCTTGCTGGTGAATTCGAACTCGCGGAGTTCGCGCATCATGCGCGTCAGCTCCACCACGGGGGCGACATTGCTCTGCTCGATGGCGCCCTGGATCATCTTGGGCTTCTCCACCGGCGTGGTCTGGCCCTCGGCAGCGAACAGCCGCCCGCCTTCCGGCTTCATCCGGTAGGGATCGTTGGGCTTCACCACGCCGATCCGCGCGATGCGCCCGTTCTCGCTGCTGATCGCGCCGTCGCTGCTGATGGTGATGTGCGTGTCGGTGGTGGAGAGCTGCAGCTTCTGCCCGTTGGAATCCAGCAGCGCATGGCCGTCGCTGTTCACCACGTTGCCGGTGGCGGAAAGCTCGAAATGCCCCGCCCGCGTCAGCCGCGGGCCGCGCGGCGTTTCCACCTGGAAGTAGCCGTCGCCCACCAGCGCGATGTCGAAGGTGTTGGAGGTATGGGTGATCGGCCCGGTTTGCTGGTCGCGCCAGCTGGCGCGGTCCTGGGTGAAGGTGATCGTCTCCGCGCCCGGCGGCACATCGCGGCCCCGGTTCTTCACCAGGAAGTCGCTGAACACCAGCCGCTCGGCGCGGTAGCCCATCGTGTTGGCGTTGGCGATGTTGCTGGCGGTCACGTCCAGCGCCCGCTGCTGTGCGGTCAGGCGCGAAAGTGCCACGGAGGTGGTGTTCTGCATCGGGATCCTCGGCAGGGCGAAAAAGCTGGGATGCCCTACGCAACCGCCGTGCCAGCCCCGCCGGGGCCCAAAACCCGAGTCGCAGCGCCTTTTCGGCCGCGCGACCGGCAGGACCTGCCCGGATGAACCCGGCACCCGGCAGTTTCCGCCGGGCACGATCGGCCAGAGGAAAAGGCTTCGTTAACCGTCCCTCGCCAATGTGCCGCTGCGGCCAATGTGGCTGCATACGCGGCATCAATCGCACGCGAGGGAATCATGGCGGCAGCGGCAGAAGCGGCGGCCGGCGACGACGCCGAGTCCCAGCCCGCCAAGAAGGGCGGAAAGAAGAAGCTGATCGTGCTGGTGGCGCTTGTGCTGCTGCTGGCAGGCGCAGGTGCCGGCCTGTGGTTCGGCGGCATCCTGCCGCCGCTGCTCGGCATGGGCAAGAAAGCGGACCCGCACGCCGCGGAGGACGCCGGGCACGGCGATGGCAAGGGCGATGCGAAGGCCGACGGCAAGGCCGTTCCCAAGCCGGATGCCAAGCCGGCGCCGGTGTTCATGGACCTGCCGGAGATCATCGCCAACCTCAACGCCGGCCCGCGCCGCAACAGCTTCATCAAGCTGCGCCCCAAGCTTGAACTGGCCAAGGCGGAGGACGAAGCCGCGATCAAGGCGGCGATGCCGCGCCTGATGGACCTGTTCCAGACCTATCTGCGCGAGATGCGCCCGGAGGAGCTGCGCGGCAGCGCCGGCACCTATCGCCTGCGGGAGGAGCTGCTGGCCCGCGCCAACATCGCCGTGGCGCCCGCCCGCATCGTGGACGTGCTGTTCCCGGAGATCATCGTGCAATGAGCGGCACCCAGTCCGAGGAGGAACTCGCCGCCGCCTGGGGCGCAGAGCTGGAGGATGAGAGCCCGCCCGCCGGTGGCGACGCGGGCGGCGATGCCCCGTCGGCGCCGCCGCAGCGGGTGCTGAACCAGGCCGAGATCGACAGCCTGCTGGGCTTCGATGCCGGCCCGTCGGATGGCGAAAACCGCACCGGCATGCAGCGGATCATCAGCTCTGGCCTCGTCTCGTACGAGCGCCTGCCGATGCTGGAGATCGTGTTCGATCGCCTGGTGCGCATCATGTCCACGTCCTTGCGCAACTTCACCAGCGACAACGTGGAAGTGGGCATCGACAACATCCTGTCGCTGCGCTTCGGCGACTACCTGAACTCCATCCCGCTGCCCGCCATGCTCGCCGTGTTCAAGGCGGAGGAATGGGACAATTACGGCCTGATGGTCGTCGACAGCGCCATGATCTACTCGATCGTGGACGTGCTGCTGGGCGGGCGGCGCGGCACGGCGGCGATGCGCATCGAGGGCCGGCCCTACACCACCATCGAGCGCACCCTGGTGGAACGGCTGATCCAGGTGGTGCTCGCCGACCTGTCGCAGAGCTTCGATCCGCTCTGCCCCGTGACCTTCCGGTTCGAGCGGCTGGAGGTGAACCCGCGCTTCGCCACCATCTCCCGCCTGTCCAACGCCGCCGTGCTCGCCCGCCTGCGGGTGGACATGGAGGATCGCGGCGGGCGGGTCGAGCTGCTGCTGCCCTACGCCACGCTGGAGCCGGTGCGCGAGCTGCTTCTGCAGCAGTTCATGGGCGAGAAGTTCGGCCGCGACTCCATCTGGGAGACGCACTTGGCCGAAGAGCTGTGGAACACCGACATCGACCTGGAAGTGGTGCTCGATGAGCAGGTGATGCGCCTGTCGGACGTGATGGACCTGAAGCCCGGCAGCCGGATCGTGCTGAACACCTCCCCCGGCGGCACGGTGCAACTGCGCTGCGGCACCGTCACGCTGTTCGAGGGCCAGGTGGGCCGGCGCAAGAGCAAGTTGGCGGTACGTATCGAGCGCGAGGTACCGCGCACACCGCTGGCCGAACGATGAGCGCGGCACGGCGCCGTCTCAAGGAATCCTTCACCCAATCGCGCCCAAAATGGGAACGGGATGGCAGGCATGGAATGGCTTCTCGAAATTGCCCTGATCGGCCTGCTGCTGGCCACGATGTTCCACGCAGTGCGCCTCGAACGCGCACTCGGCGTGCTGAAGCGCGACCGCGCGGCGCTGGAGGAGCTGGTGGCCGGCTTCAACGATTCCACCCGCGCGGCAGAGCAGGGCATCGAGCGGCTGAAGCAGGCGGCGGATGGCGCCGGGCGGCAGATCGCCCGACAGGTGGAGGCGGCGAACCGGTTGAAGGACGATCTGGTGTTCCTGAACGAGCGCGGCACGACGGTGGCAGACCGGCTGGACCATCTGGTGCGCGCCGGGCGCAGCCTGGACCTTGCCACCGCGCGTCCGGCCACGCCCTCTGCATCCGCCCCCATGCCGGAGCCGGAGCCCGAGCCGGCGCCGCGCGAGATGTCGTTGCCGGAGGTGCCGGCGCTCGACCCCACCGGCGGTCCGCGGCTGCGCAGCCAGGCGGAGCGCGACCTGATGCGCGCGCTGCGCATCGCGCGATAGGACATACGTAATGCGCCGGCTTCCCTTTGTGCCGCGGCTGTTGCCCGTGGTGATCGTGGCCCTGGTGGCGCTGGCCGGCGTGAAGTCCGCCGGGTTGGTGCGCCAGGCGATGGCAGGTGCGGCCCCTCCGGCAGCCAGCACGCCCGCCACCAAGCCGCCTTCGCAGCGCCCGCCGCCCGGGGCCGCCACCGCGCCCGCGCCCGTGCCGACGAACGAGCCGCCGCCCGAGGTGATCGCCCCGCCTGCCCCCGCCGTGCCCGGCGAGCCGCCGGTGAGTGCCGCCGAGCGCGCCCTGCTGCTGGACCTGCGCAAGCGCCGCACCGAACTCGAGTCGCGCGAGGCTGCCCTCGCCTCCCGCGAGGGGATCCTGGCCGCCACGGAAAAGCGCCTGACCGACCGCGCCGGCGAGCTTTCAGACCTGCAGAAGCGCCTGGAAGCGCTGGAAACCGCACGGCGTGAGCGCGACGAGGAGAATTGGAAAGGTCTCGTAAAGCTCTACGAGACCATGAAGCCTCGCGATGCCGCCGCCATCTTCAACGACCTCGACCGGCCGGTGCTGCTGGCGGTGCTGGACCGCATGAAGGAAGCCAAGGCCGCCCCCGTGCTGGCGGCGATGCAGCCGGAGCGGGCGCGGCAGATCACCGCCGACCTGGCCCAGCGCCGGACCCAGTCCAACCGCCCCGCCGACCCCGCCCCGCCGCGCGCGCCAGGCGGGTGAGGCACCCGATTTAATCAACCGCTCGGCCTATCCCGGCCGCCGCGTTCGCCACCAGGAGCCAGATATGTCGATCGACAAGTCGATGAACGTGCTGATCGTCGATGACTATAAGACGATGCTGAGGATCATCCGCAACCTTCTGAAGCAGATCGATTTCAACAACGTCGACGAAGCCACCGACGGTGCCGAGGCGCTCTCCAAGATGCGCGCCAGCAACTATGGCCTGGTGATCAGCGACTGGAACATGCAGCCGATGACGGGCCTGCAGCTGCTGCAGGAAGTGCGCGCGGATGCGCGGCTGAAGACCACGCCGTTCATCATGATCACCGCCGAAAGCAAGGTGGAGAACGTGGTGGCCGCCAAGGCGGCCGGCGTTTCCAACTACATCGTGAAGCCGTTCAACGCCGAGACGCTGCGCGAGAAGATCGAAAAGGTGCTGGGACATGCCTGACGCCCCGACCCGCCTGGCGGATGGATCCTCCGCCAAAGCGCTATCCGCGGACCTCGCGCGCATCTCCTCGCGCTGGCCGGCCTGCGACCCCGACATGGTGGCCGAGGTGGTTCAGTCTGTGCTGGCCAGCATGCGCGGCGACCTCACCCGCGTGGAATCCTCGCTGCTGAACGAGGTGGCCGAGCTGGGCCGCACCATCGCCAATGCGCGCGCGGAAATCGCGGCGCTGCAGGTGGACGACATCACCGCCAGCCACATCCCGTCGGCGACCGACGAGCTGGACGCGATCGTGAGCCACACCGCGGCGGCGACCGATTCGATCCTGGAAGTGTGCGAGACGCTGGATGGCGTGGCCGGCACGCTCGATACCGATGCGGCGGCAGTGCTGCAGGATGCGACGACGCGCATCTATGAGGCGTGCAGCTTCCAGGACATCACCGGCCAGCGCATCACCAAGGTGGTGGCCACGCTGAAGGCGATCGACAGCAAGGTGGGCCACATCATCGCCACCTTCGACAATCGCGAGGGCCGCCCGACGCCGAAGCCGCTGCCGGCGGAGGAGTCGCTGCTGAACGGGCCGCAGCTGCCCGCCAGCGCGATGGACCAGAGCGACATCGACAAGCTGCTCGCCAGCTTCGACTGACCCACGGCGCACCGACAATCGGAACGCCGCCAACACGGATGGGGAGGCACAGAATGCGCCGCACCACGCCATGGCTGATCGCCGCCTTGATGGCGCAGCCTTTGCCTGCCTGGGCCCAGGCGCCCGCGGCGACATCTGCGCCGACCGTTGCCGTGCGCACGGGTGACCATGCCGGTTTCGGCCGCGTGGTGCTGGATCTCGTGCCCGGCGTGCGCCAGAGCGTGGCGACCGATGGGCGCACGCTGACGGTGAAGCTGGAATCCAATGCCGGGCCGGTCGGCCTTGCCGCCCCCGGGCGCATGCCGCGCAACGTGGTGGGGATCGTGGCCCGCGATGGCACGGTGGAACTGACACTCGCCCCCGGCGCGCGCCCGCGCAGCTATCGCATGGGCGAGCGGCTGGTGGTGGACGTGGCAGACCCGGTGGCCGGCGAGCAGGCCGCAGCAGCGCCCGCACCCACGCCGGCGCGGGCGGCGCCCGTTGCTCCGCCTGCGGCTGCTACTCCTGCGCCCGCGCCTGCCCCGGTGCAGGCAGCAGCGCGCGCCGCCACCCCGCCTGCTGCACCCACACCCGCTGCCCCCGCACCTGCCGTGGCCGAGGCACCGCGGCTGGACCTCGCGCGCGGCCAGTCCCCGGATGCGCGCCATCGTGCGCGGGAGGATGTGCCGGCGCCGCCGCTTGCCGAAGCGCCGATCGAGACAGTGCGCGCCGCGCCGTTGGGCCTGGCGGCCACGCTTTCCCCGGGTGAGGCGCCTGGCCCGCATGGCGGCGGGGATGCTGCGCTGCCGGCCGTGACCCTGCCGTTCTCCAGCAATACCGGCGCCGCCGCGCTGCGCCGTGGCGATGCCGCGCTGGTGGTGTTCGATGAGCGCCGGCCGGTGGATCTCTCCCCGCTGCGTGGCGACCCGGTGTTCGGCGCCGCGACCGTGAGCCTGCTGCCCGGCGCCACCGTGCTGCGCGTGCCGCTGCCCGATGGGCACGCGCTGCGCCTGACCAAGGCCGATGCCGGCTGGACCGTTACCGCCGTGCCGACCCATTCCGGCGGGCGGCCGATCCGTGCCGAAACCGTGGAAGGCCGTCTGCGCCTGCCGGCCGATGCGCCGGGACAGGTGGTGGCGGTGCCGGATCCGCTGACCGGCGGCACCATGCTGGTCGGCACGCAGCGCAGCGCCGGGCAATGGGTGCCGGTGGACCGCCGCACCCCGGAATTCGCGCTGCTCTCCACCTGGCAGGGCGTGGCCGTGCTGCCGCTGACCGATGCGCTGGCCCTGCGCCCGCATCCCGAAGGCTTCCGCCTCGCCGCCGCGGCGGATGGTGCGCTGACCCTTTCCGCTGCCGAAAGCCAGACCCAGGCGATGACCGAGGCCGCCAGCGCCAGCCGGCGCTACGACCTGCCGGCCCAGCCGCTGGAGGCACTGCATCGCCGGCTGCAATCCGCCCGCCTCTCCGCCGCCGCCGCCCAACCGCAGGCGCGCGCCGCGCGGCGCCGCGACGTGGCCGAGGCCATGCTGGCGCTGGGCATGGGGCCGGAGATGCAGGCCGTGCTGGCCGCCACGGTGGCCGAGGATGCCCGCGCCGCGGAAGACTCCGACATCGCCGGCCTGTCGGCCATCGCCGCCTTGCTGTCCGGCCGCACCGACCAGGCCGCGGCGATCGACGATGAGCGGCTGACCGGCACCGACGAGATTGCGGTGTGGCGCGCCGTGCGGCTGGCGCAGCAGGACCCGAATTCGGCGCGGGCGGCGGCGATCTTCGCCTCTGGCGTGCCGCTGCTGTTGTCCTATCCCGCCCCGCTGCGCGAACGGCTGCTGCCGATGGCGTTGGAGACGATGGCGCGCGGTGGCGAGGCGGGGGCGGCGCGCACCGTGCTGGAACGTCTGCCGGGAATGGGCGCGCTCGATCTCGCGCGTGGGCTGGTGGCGCAGCGCGCTGGCGACACGGCGGGTGCCCTGGCGCATTTCGACCGCGTGGCCGGTGGCACCGATCGCCGTGCGAGGGCCGTGGCGGCGCGCGAGGCGGTGGAATTGCGCCTGGCCTCCGGCGCCATCACGGCCGCGCAGGCGGCGGATGCGCTGGAGAAGCTGGTGTTTGCCTGGCGTGGTGACCAGACGGAAATCGCCACCCGCCTGCGCGTGGCGGAACTGCGCGCGCAGTCTGGCGCGTGGCGCACCGCGCTGGCGCTGCTGCGCGAACTGCGGCAGCTGTTTCCTGAGCAGAGCGAGGCGGCCAGCCGTGCGCTGGCCGATGTGCTCGCACGAAGCCTCGCCCCCGGTGCGCAGGACGGCATCGCGCCGCTCGACCTCGTGGCGCTGGCGGAGGAGAACGCCGACCTGCTGCCGGCCGGCCCGGCCGGCCATGCGCTGGCGACTCGGCTGGCGGAAAAGCTGGTGGCGCTGGATCTGCCGGAGCGCGCGCGCCCGGTGCTGGAGAAGCTGGTGGACCAGGCGCCGCCGGGTGTGGCGCGCGCCACGCTGGGCGGCACGCTGGCCGCGCTGCGCCTCGAATCCGGTGCCCCGGAGCAGGCACTGGCCGCCTTGCAGGACAGTGTTGCCGAAGGCCCGCTGCCGCCGGAGGTGCTGGAGCGCCGCACGCTGACCTTTGCGCGCGCCGCCGCGGCCACCGGGGGGCTGCGCACCGGGGTTGCCGCGCTGTCGGAACTCGGCACGCAGCCGGCGCTGCGCCTGCGGGCACAGTTGCTGGAGGAGGCGAAGGATTGGCCGGCGGCGAGTGCCGCGCTATCGGCCCTCGCGCGCAACGAATTGCCGGCCACGGGCCCGCTGGATGCGGAACAGTCGCGCCTGGTGCTGCGCATCGCCGCCGCGGCGGGGCAGGCGGGGGATGAGCGCACGCTGTCATGGC
>CANHKG010000028.1 GCA_947460455.1 Rhodospirillales bacterium
CCAACGCGACCACCGAGGCCCTCGACCTGACCAAGCGGGCCGACCAAGCCGGCGCCGACGCCTTCCTGCTCGTCGCTCCGTATTATAACAAGCCCAGCCAAGAAGGGGGCCGCCCGGGTCTCTCCACCGCCTCGACGGCCCCTCCCCGCCGAAGGCGGAAAAGGTATCGGGGTCTGGGGCCTAAGGCCCCAGCGGGGTCCAGGGGCAGGGCCCCTGGCCTTGCTTTCCCTTCCCGCCCATCAGGTCATGGTGATCATCACGTGGCGGCGGTAGGCGGGGCGTTGGGTGAGGCGGTTGTACCAGGCGCGCAGGTGGGGGAGTTCGGGCAGGTCGTCGCGGCGGAAGGGCAGGTTGAGCCAGCGGTAGCAGACGGCGCC
The DNA here is from genome assembly GCA_947460455.1 of Rhodospirillales bacterium. Taxonomy (GTDB): domain Bacteria; phylum Pseudomonadota; class Alphaproteobacteria; order Acetobacterales; family Acetobacteraceae; genus CAMDGX01. The sequence goes on from CANHKG010000028.1 coordinate 378, forward strand.
CACGGGGATATCGCCCATGGAGAACTGGTCGCCGGCCACGTAGGGGCGGGTGGCGAGGTGGGCATCGAGCCGAGCCCAGATGGCGGAGGTGGCCGGGCGGGCGGCGTCGATGGCGGCATTGTCGCGTTTTTCGGCGGGAGTGCGGATCAGGCCCCAGAACAGCGTGGTCATGCCGGACATCACGGTGGTGGCTTGCCAGTCCATCCAGCGATCGGCTTCGCCGCGGGCTTTGGGGTCGGTGGACCAGAGGGTGCCGGCGGCGTAGGTGGCGCAGAGGTAGCGGACGATGGCGTTGCTTTCCCACAGCACGTAGCCGTCGTGGTCGATGGTGGGCACCACGCCGTTGGGGTTCATGTCGCGGTACCAGGGCTGGTCGTTGCCGCCGAAGGCGCCGCCCACGTCGGTGCGCTCGTAGGGCACGCCGCATTCATCGGCGGCCCAGAGCGCCTTCTGCACGTTGATGGAATTGGCGCGGCCGTGGATCTTGAGCATGGCGGTTCCCCAGGTTTGGGCGCCAGTTTGATCCCCGGCCGCGCCGGTGGGCAAGCTACCCGTGCTTGACGCGCAGCTGGGCGAGGCGGTCGCCGAGATTGGCGGTGGGCGAGGGCTTGCCGGAGACGGCGGCCATGGCGGCGGCGATGTTGGGGTCGTCCTGTTCCGGCTTGGTCTGGCGCAGCAGGCTGGCCTTGGCGTTGGCGGCTTCGGCCTGGGCGAGGTTGCGGGCGGCGTTGTCCTGCATGGCCTTCAGCGCGACCGAGAGCCCGCTGGTGGCGCCGGAGAGGCCGGCGGCCTGGCGGGCGCCCTCGGCGCGCTGCTCGGCCAGCTGCTTCTGCTGTTCGGCGCGGGACATGTCGCGCTGGGCGCGCTCCAGGTCGGAACGGGCGCCGCGCAGCTTCTGGCCGGCCTGCTGGTAGGTTTCCTCCAGCGAACGCAGGAAGGTTTCCGCGTCGATCACGTCCTGCTTTTCGCGGTCCACGTCCGGCGCCATGGTTTCCAGCATGTTCACCAGCGTGGCGAGGCTGTGTTCCAGGGCCGCGCGGTTGCTGGCATCGGTCTCGCCGGCCAGGCGGGCGTTGAGCTGCTCGGCCGCGGCCATGCGCTGCTGCGACAGGGCCTGGATGGCCTCGGCCTCCTTGCGCTCCTTGTCATAGGCGATGCGGGCCTGGGCGACCTGCAGGCCGAGGGAGTCCAGGTGCTCCTCCATGCTGCGAAGCTCCGCCTCGGTGGCGGATTTGGGGTCCCAGCGCACGATGGCCTCGATGGCGGAATTCACGGCGTTGTCGGTCTTCACGCCGACCAGGTTGCGGATGAACGAGAACATGGGGGTGGCTCCTGTGTGGCGATGGAGGATCAGCCGGACATCGCGCCGGCGTTGAGCAGGGCGACGGCGAGCTGGATGCCGGTGAGGACGCAGGCGGCGGCGCAGTTGCCTTGCTCGATCATGCCGCGCAGGCCGGGCACGAGCAGGGCGGCGAGGCGGAAGGTGGCAAGCTGGATGACGAGCGAGACCGCGCCCCAGATCAGGATGTCGAGCGTGACATGGCTGGAGGCCAGCGTGGCGGCGAGCGGGATGGCGAGGGCCACCAGCGTGCCCGCGAGCACGATGCCGGCGGCGGTGTTGCCGGCGGCGATCAGCTCGCGTTCGTGGAATGGGGTGAGCGCCATGTAGATCGCCGCACCGATGCCGAGCAGGGCGAGCGTGGTGGCGAATTGCAGCACCAGCACCGGCAGGCCGGAGCCGAGAACGTCGAGGATGCCGCTCATGAAAGCTCCAGCGTGGCGGGGTTGATGTCGATGCCCGCGCGCAGTTCCACCCAGGCCTGGCCTTGGCGCTGCACGGCGGTGACGAGGATGTATTCGGTTTGCGGCGCGGGGGCGGCAAGGCCGGTGGAGGCGCCGTAGAGCATGGCTTGCTGGCGCACCTGCTCGGTGCCGTCGACGGTGGTGATCTCCTCCGTGATGGGCACGGGGGCGACCTTGGAGGTGCCGGGGGACCAGACGCGCTGGTAGAGCTTGCCGTCCTTGGCCTGGAATTCCGGCCAGCCGATCAGCCCGTCCTGTGGGTTGAGCCAGACCTCCCATTCGCCGGCATCGGCGGGGGTGACTTCATCGAACAGGGAGAAGTAGCGGCATTCGTCGGGCTGGCCGCTTCCGTCGAGGTGGAGCTGGAACATGCCGCGGCGGTCGTCCAGGTGCAGGCGGACGAAGCTGCCCATGTCCGGCCGGCCGACGGCTGCGACCGACATGCGGCCTGCGGCGGAGGCGGCCGGCGGCGTGACCCTGGTCGCCCCGGCGGCGAGGATGAAGGGGGAGAGGTCGGCGGTGAGGACCATGCCGACGCGGAAGCTGCGCTTGATGGCCGCTTCGGTGACCAGCCTGTTCACGTCCGGGTTCCTTTGCTTGCTGTCCCGGACGTGGGTGCGCGTGGCACGCCAGGCGAGCCACCCGGCGCCGCCGATCAGGAGGAGGCTGAAGGTGATGCCGAACAGGCCCATGCCGCCGCCTTCCGTGCTCGGCGTGCGCTGCTTGCCGGAATCGGCGGCGGCGACTTCCGGCGGGATGCCGGGCGGGACTTCGACCCAGCCGCTATCGGGCGCCGCACCCGGGGGGGCGCGCTGGTCGAGTTCGGCGAGCTTGCGGCGAAGGTCGGCGTTGTCCTGGGACAGGGCGTCGGCCTGCTGGCGCCATTGCTGCACGCCGGGGTCGGTGCGGTGGCTGCGGAACCAGTCGGTGGTCCCTGGCCGGGTGAGGTTGTCCAGCATGAACCAGAGGAACAGCCCGTCCCAGATGCCGAAGCTGCGCGGGGCGGCGGCGGCGTAGGCGGGCGGGGCCCAGCCTTGCTGGCCGAACCAGCCGCCGGCCGGCGGCGGCGGGGCGGAGCTGGGGGTGCGGCTGCCACTGCCGCCGCCGCTCCACCAGCTGCGGTTGCTGCCACCAGTGTAGGACGGGGCGGGGGTGGGCTGGGGGGCCGGGCGCTGGGCTTCCTGGCGGCGTTGCTCGGTGGCCTGCTGCTGGCGCAGGGAGTCTGCCGCGCGTTGGCGGGAGATGGCCTGGTCCCCGGCGGAGGGGGGCGCGCGGAATGACGGGGTGGCGGAGGGGGCGGAGGGGCGGGCGTAGCCGCCGCTGGTTGAGGGGGTGCGGGGGGCGGAGGTGGAGGGGGCGGAGAAGGACGGGGTGCGGGTGGAGGGGCGGGAATAGCCGCCGCTGGAGCGGCTGCCGCCGGCGCGGGCCCAGGCATCGGTGGCGGCGCCGGCCACGACGAGGCCAGCGGCGGTGGGGGGAAGCCAGGGGGTGGCTGCCTGCCATACCGGGGTGGCCGCCAGGGCGGCGGCGGTGAGCGCGGCGAGGAGGCGCTTGTGGAGCGTCATCGTGGTTCCATGGCTACGGCCCTGCGCAACGCCTGGGCAGGTCCTTCGCTCCCGCCTGAGGTGGGGATGGGCAGGCCTTGGTTCCAGGGGTCAGCCCAGGCCGTAGGTGCCGCGTTCCAGGGCGGCGAGCAAGGCCAGGGCCTTGGGGTCGGCGAAGGGCATGCTTTGGGTGAGGATGAGCCCGGCGATCCCGGCCGTGGGGTCGATCCAGAAATAGGTGTTCACCAGGCCGGCCCAGGCAAGGCTGCCGGCGCTGCGGCCGTTGGGGCCTTGCTGCGTGTTGATGAGGAAGCCGAGGCCCCATTTCTGTTCCATGCCGGGGAACATGTCGCAATCGTAGCTGCTGCTGGGCATGGCGCTGACCATGGGGACGACGCGGTTATCGCCGATGTGGTTGCGGGCCATGTCGGCCACCGTTTCGGGGGCGAGGATGCGGGCGCCGTTCAGCGTGCCGCCGCGGAGGAGCATGCGCAGGAAGCTTGTGTAGTCCCCGGCCGTGCTGACGAGGCCGCCGCCGCCGGCCAGGAAGCCGGGACCGTTGCCGGCGGGGCGCTGGCCGGCGCCGAGGGAGCCATCGGGCTGGCGCTGGTGCACGGCGACGAGGCGGGGGCGCTGGGCGTCGGACAGGGTGAAGGTGGTGTCGGCCATGCCGAGCGGGCCGGTGACGTGGGTGGCGAGGTATTCGTCGATCGCCATGCCGCTGGCCGCGGCGACGGCGTGGCCGACGACGTCGGTGGAGATGCTGTAGTTCCAGCGGCTTCCGGGGTCGAACAGAAGTGGGAAGCGGGCGAGTTCGTCCACGCTGGTGGGGCGGCCGGGGAGGCCGAGGGCATCGGTGGCGCGCTTGAGATCGGCGTTCCAGACATCGTAGCCGAGGCCGGAGGTGTGGGTGAGGAGGTGGCGCAGGGTGATGGGGCGGGCGGCGGGGCGCAGGATGGGCATGGGGCCCTGGAAGCCATCGAGCACCATGGGCGCGGCGAGGTGGGGCAGGACGGCAGCGATGGGGGCATCGAGGCTGAGCTTGCCGCGCTCGACCAGCTGCATGGCGGCGACCGAGGTGATCGCCTTGGTCATGGAGGCGAGGCGGAAGATGGAATCTGGGCGCAGCTTGGCGCCGGTGGAGAGGTCTGATGTGCCGAAGCAGCCCTGGTAGAGGGTTTCGGAGGCGGTGGTGACCATGGCGACGGCGCCGGCAATCTCCTGCGCTTCGGTGGCGCGTTGGAGTGCTGCATCGATGGCGGCGGCGTTGATCATGGTTTCCTCCGGCGTGACCGGTGCAGGGTGGCGCGGTTGGGGCGGGTTGGCGAGGGGGGGAATTTCAATTACGATAACGTAACAAAATAGGCGTGGGTGGGCGGCCCGGGCGGGCGGCTGGAAAAAGCGATCCGGGCAGGTTCGGGCGGCGGGGGACGGGCGGGGGGGGACGGGCGGGGGGTGTGGGGAGGTGCGGCCGCGGCGGGCGATGGGCCGGGCGCATGCCGAGCCCCGGCAGGCCGCGGCAGGCCCAGCCGATCAGGGCGGCGGCACGGCGGGCGCGGCGCAGGGCGCCATGGGGGTTGCGGCGGTACCAGCGCGGGAGATGGGGCGCGTGGGCGGCCTGGTGGGGGTGCGCGGTGATATGGGCACCGGTGGGGATGGCGCGGATCTGGCGTTCCAGCCGGCGCAGGAGGCGGACCACAATCGCGAGCAATATTGCTTGCAGCACCGCGCCCAGCGAGCGGCGCGCAAGCGCGGCCGAACCCTGCGCGGCGATGCGCAGGGCGGCGAACTCGTCGGCCAGGTGGGAGGGGTGCGGGTCCATGGGGGGGATGTTTAACTAACATATTGCCGGTGAACAAGGGAAATTTTCCCGTACGTACTCGGGGCGTTCCGTACGTAAAGGTTGATGTGAATGTTTCGGCAGGGTAGCGTTGGGGATTAAATTTGATCGGCCCGGAGGCCAGTTTCGCCGGGGTCCACGGAGGATTGCATGCTGCCCTGGAAGGCTATTCTGGCCGCCTTGCCGGTTTCGGCCCTGCTGATGGGGGCGCCGCGCCCCGCCGCGGCACAGCCGGTGGTGCCGGCGGTTCCGGTGGCGGACCCGATGCCGGCGATCGGGCCTTCGGGGATCAGTGTGCGGCTGGTGCCGTTCGCGACGGTGCCGCAGGGCCAGCCGCAGTTGATCCAGCCGGTGGGTGATGGCAGCGGGCGGCTGGCGGTGCATGAAACCGGCGGGAAGCTGTTCCTGACCACGACCGGTGGGACGCTGACGGCGCCCTACCTGGATATCACCAGCGTGGGCTATGGCGGGCTGATGGGGGTGGCATTCGCCCCGGATTTCGCCAGCTCGGGCAAGTTCTACACCGGTTCCTATTCCCTGCCCGGCACCGGGATCGCGCCCCTGCCGAGTTCCGGCGGCACGGTGTTCGACATGGTGGTGCGGGAGTGGACCGCGACCGACCCGAGTGCGGCGGCGTTCTCCGGCACCTCCCGCGAGGTGTTGCGGGTGGCGCAGCCGAGCAACGGGCATGCGATCGGCATGGTGGCGTTCAACCCGAACGCGACGGTGGGCAATGCCGATTACGGCAAGCTCTACATCTCCATGGGCGATGCCGGGGACAATCGCAGCTACCTGCTGAACGGGCAGGACCTTTCCAACCCCTATGGCAAGGTGCTGCGCATTGACCCGACGCCCGGGGTGGGGAGCAGTTTCACCGTGCCGGCGGACAACCCCTTCGTGGGGCAGCAGGGGGTGGAGCAGACGATCTGGGCCTATGGGCTGCGCAACCCGCAGTACCTTTCCTGGCTACGGGATTCGCTGCCCGGGGGCGGGGCGGGGACGATGTTGATCAACGACATCGGCGAGGGCGCGATCGAGGAGGTGAACACCGGGGTGGCGGGCGGCAACTATGGCTGGTCGATCCGCGAGGGGACCTTCGCGACCTGGCGGGAGGCATCGCTGGGTGTGGGCTATGACGACAGCGTGTTCGCGCTGGGCGACGCGCCAGAGGCGGGGCTGCTGTTTCCCGTGGCGCAGTACGACCATGGCGAGGGGCGGGCGATCGGCGCCGGGCTGATCTACCAGGGCACGGCGATACCGGGGCTGGCGGGCAAGCTGGTGGCGACCGACATCGTGAACGGGCGGCTGTTCGTGGCCGATGCCGGCGGGCTGGTTTCCGACAACGACCCCGATGGGGTGGTGGGATTCGCGGAGCTGGACACGGTGGTGGACGGCATCCACCAGCCGCTGCTGGCGGCGCTGGGCACCGAGCGCGCCGACGCGCGGCTGGGGACGGATGGCCAGGGCAATTTGTATGTGGTGACCAAGGCGCACGGTGAGATCTTCCGCGTGGAGGCCTTCGTGCAGGCGGTGCCGGGGCCCGGCGCGGTGGCTGTGTTCGCGGTGGCGCTGCTGGGGCTGGCCGGGGCGCGGCGGCGGGCGCTGCCGGCCGGTTGAGCCGCGAGCCGCCCCAGGGGGAGGTCAGGCGGCGCGGAGGAGGCGGGCGGCGGCGGCGCTGGCGCCGAGGCAGAGGGCCAGCACGAGGGCAGTCCAGGCCAGGATCATGACGCTGGCGGAGACGCCATGCAGCACGCTGAGCGCCACCGAGGCGAGGCCCGCGGCGGCGAGGCCGGCGGAGAGCAGCGGCAGGCCCGGGCGCAGCGGCGCGGCGCGGCGCAGCAGGACGGCCATGGCCAGGGTGAGCGGCGTGCCGGTGAGGGCCACCGTGGCGAAGCAGTTGGCGAGTTCCGCCGCTTCGATGCCGCCGGGCTGGAGCGGGGCCCAGCTGCCCAGGCAGCCGAAGCCGATGGCGGCGAGCCAGGCGGTGGCGGTGGCCAGCGGCAGGGCGATCCAGCCGCGCGAGCGGTCGGGGGCGGCGAGCATCAGGGCGGCCAGCGCGCCGGCGATGCCGGTGGCGAGCCCGCCGGCGATGGCAGCGACGAAGGCGGGGTCGGCCAGGCGCTGGGCGAGGTCGCCGCGCGGGCCGCGGGCCACGGCGAGGGCGGCCAGCAGCAGGGCGGCGAAGGCGAGGTAGGACAGCACGCGGCGGGAGGGCGGGGGCAGGCGGCGCACCGGCGTGGCGTGGGCGGCGAGGGCGGCGATGAGGGCCTCGGTATCGCGGGTCATGATGCGGGGTCCAGCAGGGTGCGCAGGCGGCGCAGGGCGCGGTGGCAGGCGACCTTGAGCGCGGTGGTGGAAAGGCCGGTACGGGCGGAGGCTTCGTTCAGGGTGAGTTCCTCCAGCTTGAGCAGGCGGACGGCCTGCTGTTCCGCCGGGGTCAGGTGGGTGACGGCGTGGTGCAGGCGGGCGTGGTCGGTGCTTTCATCATGGTTCGTGGCGGGGGCGGAAAAGGTTTCATGCTCCGGGGCGAGCGGGGTTTCGCGCTTTGCGTGACGATAGCCCTGGCGCTGGCGGTCGGCGATGCGGGCCTGGGCGATGGCGGCAAGCCAGGGGGCGAAGGGGCGGGCGGGGTCGTAGGCGTGGCGCATGCGGTGCAGCGTGAGCAGGGTGTCCTGCACCGCGTCTTCCGCCTCTGCCGTGTTGGGCAGGGCGCGGCGGGCGCGGGCGCGCAGGCGGGGCGCGATGGCGGCGAGCAGGGTGGCGTAGGCCCGGCGGTCGCCTTCCTGCGTGCGGGCCATGAGGGCGGACCAGGCTTCGGGGCCCGTGGGATCATCAGGCGGATCTTCCTGCGAGGCGGTGTCGGTCGGCGGCATCTTGGTTCCTGTGCGTTGCCGCGTGCGGACGGCATGTAACCCAGGACGCCGCCGGAGCGAACATCGTTACAGCGCGGCGTGGTGCCGGCGCGGACGATGGGGAGAAGACCATGATGCAACGGCGATTCCTGATGGCGGCGGCCCTGGTGGGCACGGCGGCCATGGCCGGCGCGGCGCGCGCGGCGGGCGACAAGTTCGATGCGGCGGCGTTTGCCGCGGCGCAGGCGGCGGGCAAGCCGATCCTGGTTTCGGTGCATGCGGATTGGTGCCCAGTTTGCACGAAGCAGAAGCCGATCCTGTCCAGGCTGGGGTCCGACCCCGCGATGAAGGGGCTGGTGATGTTCGTGGTGGATTTCGACTCGCAGAAGGACCTGCTGCAGCGCTTCGGGGTGCAGAAGCAGAGCACGCTGATCGTGTTCCGCGGCGGGGCGGAGCGTGACCGTTCCGTGGGTGTGACCGACGAGGCGGCGCTGAAGGCGCTGCTCGCCAAGGTGATGGCCTGACGGCGATGGAAACGGGGGTCGGCAGCCTGGGGCTGGGTTTCCTGGCGGGCCTGCTGTCGACGCTCTCGCCCTGCGTCTTGCCGCTGCTGCCGCTGGTTCTGGGCGGGGCGGCGGCGGCGCATCGGTGGGGGGCGGCGGCGCTGGCGGCGGGGCTGGTGGTGTCGTTCGTGGGGGTGGGGCTGTTCGTGGCGACGATCGGCTTCTCGGTGGGGCTGGATGCGGATGTGTTCCGCGCGGGCTCGGCCGTGCTGCTGGCCGGGCTGGGGCTGGTGCTGCTGAGCGGGCGGCTGCAGGCGCGCCTGGCGATGGCGGCTTCCGGCGTGGGGGATGCGGGGAACCGGTTGCTGGACCGGCTGGCGCCGGGCGGCCTGTGGGGCCAGGCGGTGATCGGGCTGGTGCTGGGGGCGATCTGGTCCCCGTGCGTGGGGCCGACGCTGGGGGCGGCTTCCGTGCTGGCGGCGCAAGGGCAGGATCTGGGCGCGGTGGCGGCGGTGATGGCGGCGTTCGGGCTGGGGGCGGCGTTGCCGCTGGCGCTGGTGGCGAGCCTGTCGCGCGAGGCGCTGAAGCGCTGGCGGGGGCGGATGCTGGGCGCGGGGCAGGCGGGGAAGAGCGTGCTGGGCGTGGGCGCGATGGCGGTGGCCGGGTTGATCCTGACCGGGTGGGACAAGGCGTTGGAGGCGGCGCTGGTGCGGGCCTCACCGGAATGGCTGACAGATTTGACGACGAGGTTTTAGCAAGACTCTTCTTTTCCCGAAGAAAAAGAATCTTGTTCGTTTGCGCGCGGTTGGGCCGCGTTCAAAGTAATAAAAGTTTTTTGGTTCTTTTTTTCAAAAAAGAACGCGCTTGCTTCCTAAAGGGCAAACCAGCCCGATCGCACGGGCCCACCCAGCGCGAGGGTGATGGTGAGGTCTGCCGCCGGGTCCGCGTTGACGTTGCCTTGGACCAGCAGCATGCCGCCGCCGAGATCCTGCCAGCGCAGTTCGCCCGGGGTGCCGCTGAAGGCGTTGGTGCCGATGACGGTGAAGGCGTCGTTGCCCGGTGTGCCCGCGATGGCGTCGATGCGCGAGAGGTCCAGCACTTCGCCGTCGGCCGGGCTGAAATCGGTGAAGGTGGTGCTGTTGCCGGGGCCGATGGCGCTGGGGAGGAAGCGGAACTGGTCTCGCCCGGCGCCGGCGGTGATGGTGTCTTGCCCCTGGCCGATGAGGAAGAGGTCGGGGCCGGTGGTGCCGGAGAGGCTGTCGTTGCCGGTGGTGCCGGTGATGGTGTCGTCGTCGGTGACGATGCCGCGGGCGGTGGGGAACGCGATGTCGGCGCCGGAGCCGTTGAAGAGGGTGACGTTGAAGCTTTCGTTGAGCTCGGCGCGGCGGTCGGTGGCGATGTTGACGGTGATGGTTTGGGTGGTGACGCCGTTGGCGAAGACGAGGTCGCCGGAGGGCAGGAGGCCGTCGGCGAAATCATCGGCCGAGATCGGCAGGGTGCCGGCGACGGTGCCTGGTGCGACGCTCCAGTTCACCCCGGCGATGGTGTTGAGGTAGCCGGTGCGGGTGACGGTGAAGGTCATGGCCGTGGTGCCGGTGTTGCCCTCGGCGGCGAAGACGGCGTTGGGGGCGATGGCGAAGTGGGCGTCGTCGTTCATGATGACGGCGGTGGCGGTGCTGTTGCCGAGATGGGCGCCGCCGGTGGGGTTGGAGAGCGTGACCTGGAAGCGCTCGTTGAACTCTGTGATGCGGTCGGGGGCGACCTGGATGATGAGTTCCTTGCGGACTTCGCCTTCGGCCCAGGTGACGGTGCCGGAGGGCAGGACGCCGCCGACGAAATCGGCCCCATTGGCCGGCACGGTGCCGGGGCCGGCGAGGCCCTGGACCGACCAGGCGACGGTCTGGCCGGCGGGTGTCGCGCTGTTGCGGGTGAGGACGTAGGAGTAGGGCGAGGCGACGCTGTTGGCCTCGTAGCCGACCAGGTTCGTGTTGGAGATGGTGATCTCTGAATCGTCGGCCAGGATGGTGCCGAAGGCGGTGTTGTTGGTGATGGTGGCGCCGGCGGAGGGGACCTGGAGGACGACCTTGAACCAGTCATCCGGCTCGTACTCGATGTCGCCCGTGGTCTGGACGGTGATGGTGCGGGTGGTGTCGTTCGGGCCGAAGGTGAGGCTGCCGGAGGGCAGGACGCCGCCGACGAAATCCGACGCCTCGGCGCCGTGGGGCTGGACGAGCCAATCGACGGTGGCGGTGGGGCCGGCGCCGCGGCGGGTGGCGGTGAAGGTGAAGGTTTGGGTGCCGGTGTCGCCTTCGTGGCGGGACTGGGTGGTGGGGTTGAGGGAGAGGACGACGTCGTCGTTCAGGATGGCGGCGCTGGCGAAGGCGGTGGCGATGGTGGCGCCTGGCGAGGCATCGGAGAGGGTGACGCCGAAGCGTTCGTTCAGTTCGCCGATGGAATCCGCGGCGATGTTGATGGTGACGCTGGCATTGGTCTGGCCGGGAGCGAAGCTGACGCGGCCGGAGGGCAGGGTGCCGCCGGCGAAGTCGCTGGCCGCGGCCGGGGTGGTGCCGAGATCGACGGCGCCGGCGGCGGACCATGCGGCGCTGATGGCCGTGGAGGTGATGCCGGAGCGGGTGACGGTGAAGGTGTAGGGGGTGGTGCCGCCGGTGGCGCTGGTGCCTTCGGCGCGGGTGACGCCGGCACCGGAGATCGCGAGGATGGCCAGGCCCTCGGTATCGGCGACGTTTCCCTGCTGGAGGGTGACGGCGCCGACGGTGGGGCCGGTGCGCACGAGATCTGTGTTGGTTGTGGTGTTGGATTCAGCGATCGGGGTTCGGGTTTTCCGCAGGAAGATGCTGCCAGCCATTGCTCACATCCTTCGCCTGCGCACCAACGTGCCTGCGGCGAGTGTCGCATGGCGTGCGGCCGTTGGTCACCCGGATTGGGTGCCAACGGGCCGCGTAACTGTAAACGTTATCGTGATTGTTGCCGGACGTGGGTTAGCGGCCGATGGCGTAGCCCTGCATGCCGCGGGGGTTGGCGCCGGCGAACATCTGGCCATCCGGTTCCAGCCGGGCGCCGGAGAGGCGGCCTTCGCTCCAGGGCTCGCCCAGGCTGGCGTCGTGGCCGCGGGCGATGAGGGCATCCCGCACCGAGGTGTCGAAGCGGCCTTCGAGGACGAGCTTGTTGGGGCGGGCGACGCGGGGCCAGAAGCTGCTGGTGAAGTGCTCCGAGTGGAAGCAGGGGGCGTCGATCGCCTGCTGGATGGTGAGGTTGTGGTGGACCATGCGCAGGAACATGACCAGCTGCCACTGGTCCTGCTGGTCGCCGCCCGGGGTGCCGAAGCTGAGCCAGGCCTTGCCATCGCGCAAAGCCATGCTGGGGGAGAGCGTGGTGCGGGGGCGCTTGCGCGGGGCCAGGGTGTTGGGGTGGCCGGGTTCCAGCCAGAACATCTGGCCGCGGGTGGAGAGCGGGAAGCCCAGCTCGGGGATGACGGGGGAGGATTGCAGCCAGCCGCCGGAGGGGGTGGCGCTGACCATGTTGCCCCAGCGGTCGATGATGTCGACGTGGCAGGTATCGCCGCCCATGGCGCCGAGGCGGGCGACGGTGGGCTCGCCGACGCCGGGGGCGCGGGTGAGGAGCTCGATGCGCTTCACCGCGGCGGCGAGATCGACCTGCGCCGTGAAGCCGGGGATGGTGCCGGGGCGGAGCTCGGTGCTGGCGCGGTCGGTGATGAGCTTGCGGCGTTCGTTGTTGTAGGCGTCGCTGAGCAGGTGATCGAGTGGGACCTGCACCTGCTCGGGGTCGCCGTAGTACGCCTCGCGGTCGGCGAAGGCGAGCTTCATCGCCTCGGTGAGGGTGTGGACGAAATCGGGGCCGTTCGGGTCCATGGCCGCGATGTCGAAGCCCTTGAGGAGGGCGAGGGATTGCAGCAGGGCGGGGCCCTGGCTCCAGACGCCGACCTTCAGCAGGGTGTGGCCGTGGTAGCCGTAGGACACGGGATCCTCGACGCTGGCGGCCCAACGGGCCATGTCGTCGCTGGTGAGCAGGCCGCGGTGGCGGCGGCCGGAGGAATCCAGGATATCCTGCGTGCCATAGAAGCGGCCGATGGCTTCGGCGACCCAGCCGCGGTACCAGGCGTTGCGGATGCTGTCGATGCGGGCTTCGCGGGAGGCGCCGCTGGCTTCGCGGACCAGGCGCTGCCAGGTGGCGGCCAGGGCGGGGCGGCGGAACAGGGCGCCGGGGGCGGGAACGTTGCCGCCGGGGAGCCAGACTTCGGCGGAGGTTTTCCATTCCTGCTCGAACATCGGGCGCATCGACTCGATGGCGGCGGGGATGCGCGGGACCAGGTGGACGCCGTTCAGGGCGTAGCCGATGGCGTATTCGATGATGTCGGCGAATTCCATCGTGCCCCAGTCGCGCAGCATCAGCATCCAGGCATCGAAGCTGCCGGGGACGACGGCGGGGAGGAGGCCGGTGCCGGGGACGAGGTCCAGGCCCAGCTCGGCGAACTTGGCGGGGGTGGCGGCATCGGGGGCGCCGCCCTGGCCGCAGATGACGTGCTGCCGGTTGGCCTTGGCATCGTGGATGATGATGGGGGCGTCGCCGCCCGGGCCGTTGAGGTGGGGTTCGGCGACCTGCAGGGTGAAGCCGGCGGCGGCAGCGGCATCGAAGGCGTTGCCGCCGCGCTCCAGCACGGCCATGGCAACGGCGCTGGCGAGCCAATGGGTGGTGCCGACGACGCCGAAGGTGCCGGCGATTTCTGGGCGGGTGGTGAACATGGCGGGCTTCCCGTGCGTGAGTCGGGCAGGAAGGTAGCGCGCGGCGGCGGTGGGGCCAAATCGGGCCGTTGCCGGCATGAGGCGATGGCGGCACACTCGGGGCACGCAACCAAATGGGGAAACGTGCCGTGGCCGCTTTTTTTGAACTGCGCCAATACAAGATCCAGCCGGGCAAGATGGCCGAGTGGCTGGAGTGCATGGAGAAGGAGATCATTCCGTTCCAGGTGGGCAAGGGTATGGTGATCACCGGGTCTTTCCGCGGCGAGACGGACGAGAGCGTTTACGTGTGGATCCGGCGCTTCGAGAGCGAGGAGCAGCGGGTGCAGCTCTACAAGGACGTGTACGAGAGCGATTTCTGGAAGAACACGATCGCGCCGCGGATTCCGGCGCTGCTCGACCGGTCCGGCACCGTGGTGCAGCGGATTGTGCCGACCTCGCGTTCCGTCGCGCAGTAAACCTGCATGTTTGTGGTCGTCGTTGGGCCCTCCGGGGCGGGCAAGGATACGTTGATGGCCCGTGCCCGGGAGATGCTTGGCGACGACCCGCGCTTTCGGTTCGTGCGGCGCGAAATCACGCGGCCGGCGGAGGCGGGGGGGGAGGATCATGATCCCGTGACGCCGGCAGAGTTCGCGGCGCGGCGGGATGCGGGGGCCTATGCGCTGTCTTGGGAGGCGCATGGGCTGGGGTATGGGATTCCGGCCGATGTGGCCGGGGATGTGGCGGCCGGGCGGGTGGTGATCGCGAATATCTCGCGGGCCAAGATCGCTGAGGCGGCCTTGAAGTTTCCCACTTTGGCGCTGGAGATCACGGCGCCGGCCGACGTGCTGGCGAAGCGGTTGGCGGCGCGGGGGCGGGAGACGGCGGACGATATCGCCCGGCGCTTGGCGCGCGAGGTGGGGCTGCCGGAGGGGGTGCGGCTGGCGCGGGTGATGAATGACCGGTCCGCTGAAGAAGGGGCGGAGGCGGTGGTGCGGGTGTTGAAGGAAGCAAGCGGTTCTTTTTTGTAAAAAAGAACCAAAAAACTTTTATTCGTTTGCTGGTCGTCTGGCACGGAGGCAAGCAAATTAAGTCTTTTTTGCTTCTTTTTTCTTCAGAAAAAAGAAGACGCTTACCCTTTGAGCGGCACCCGTTGCGCGATGGTGAAGGGGGCGCCGGGAGCGGCCTGGGTGAAGAGCGCGATGTCGGTGACGCGGCGCGGCTGTTCCAGGAGCGGATCGAAGAAATCCGTGGCGGCCGGCAGGTAGAGCTCCTTCTCGGCCGCGGTGAGGCGGCGGGTGAGGGTCATGTGGAAGAAGAATTCGCCGAAGACGTAGGTGTAGCCCCAGCGTTGCAGCAGGGCTTCCTGCGCGGGGGGGAGTTGGCCGTTCTTGCGGCGCTTGGCGAGCTCGGCTTCCGAGAGCGGCGCGCGCAGATGGTCGACGCCGGCGACGCAGAGGTCGGCCAGGGCTTGCAGCGCGTGGCTTTGCTGGGTTTCGCGCAGGGCGAGGAAGCCGTGCAGGTCTTGCACCGCGAGCGGCGGGAGATCGAAGGGGCGGATGCCGGCGGCGAGGTGTTCGACGGCTTCGACGAAAGAGTTCCAGTGCACGCCTTCGGCCAGGCGGAACGGGGCCTTGAGCGTGGCGTGGAAGCCGTAGCCGCGCGCATCCTCGGTGATGGCGGCGATGTTGGGCAGGTCTGGCTGGCGCTTCGGCGCGTTGGTTTCGGCATCGCGGCCGAGCCAGGTGGAGGCGGCGGCGTGGAGCGGGTCTTCGATCGGCGGGGCGTAGTAAAGCGCGACGCGCATCAGGCCACGCGCTCCCCGCCGCGCCAGACCTGCATGACGATGGGCTGGCCTTCGTGGACGTGGACGCGGACGAGGTCGGCGCGCAGGCCGGATTCGATGCGGCCGCGATCGGGCAGGCGGGACATGCGGGCGGGCTTGTCGGTGATGTAGCCGACGGCCTGGGGCAGGGTGATTCCGGTTTGTTCCACGCAGAGCCAGGCGGATTCGACGAGGGCGGCGGGGACGTAGTCGCTGGCGAAGGCGTCGACGCGGTCGGCGCGGACCAGGTCGGCGGCGGCGATGTTGCCGGAGTGGCTGCCGCCGCGGACGATGTTGGGGGCGCCGGCGATGATCTCCATGCCGCCGGCGCGGGCGGCGTTGGCGGCGACCATGCTGACGGGGAATTCGCTGATGCGGATGCCGTCGGCGATGTTCTCGGCGATCTCTTCCTCGGTGCGGTCGTCGTGGCTGGCCAGCTCGATGTTGAGATGGGCGACGCGGGTGAGGAGGGCGCGGCGGTTGGGATCGCGGGTGCGGGCGCGCTGTTCCAGCAGGTGGGTGATGCGGGCCTGGATTTCCTCATCCCGCAGGCCGGCGCGGCGGCGCATGGCCCAGTAGCGGTCCATGTTGGCGTATTGGCCGACGCCGGGGGAGTGATCCATCAGCGAAACCATCCGCACCAGGGGATGGTCGGCGACGGGGTCGACCAGCTCCATCATTTCGACGGCGGGAAGCTCGCAGCGCAGGTGCAGGTAGTGGTCGCTCTTGAGGATGCCGGTGGGGACCAGGGCGTCCAGGTCCACGACGGCGTCGCGGAAGGTCTTCACGCGCTCCTTATCGAAGCCGAGGTCGCCGAGGCAGAGCGCATCGAGCACGGTGGTGACGCCGGCGGCGGCGCATTGCGCGTCGTGCGCGATCATGGCCGAGCGCGAGGGCCAGCGGGCGCCGGCGCGGGGTTCGACCTGGCGTTCCAAATTGTCGGTGTGGACATCGACCACGCCGGGCATCACGTGGTCGCCGCCGAGATCGATGGCGGAGGCGGCGTGGCTGCGGCCGGGTTGGATCTCGGCGATGCGGCCGTCGCGGAGGACGATGGTGCCAGACACGACCTCTGTCGGCAGGATGAGGTGCGCGTTGGTGAGGATGGTCTCGGGGATCATGCGGCGTCCTGCAGAGGGGCGACGTGGAGGAGGCGGTCGGCGACGCGGTTGCGGACTTCGGCATCGTGGAAGATGCCGACGATGGCAACCCCCCTGGCCTTCGCTTCCGTGATCATGGCGATGACGATGTCGGCGTTGGCGGCATCGAGGCTCGCGGTGGGTTCATCGAGCAGCAGGATCGGGTGGCCGCCGATGAAGCCGCGGGCGAGGTTCACGCGCTGCTGTTCGCCGCCGGAGAAGGTGGCGGGCGGGAGGGCGTGCAGGCGGGTGGGGATGTTGAGGCGGTGCAGCAGGGCGGCGGCCTTTTCCTGGCTGCGGTCGGGGGCGGCTTCCGCGACGATGTCCAGGGCCGAGACGCGGGGGACGACGCGGAGGAACTGGCTGACGTAGCCGAGGGTTTTGGCGCGGACCTGAACGACGGTGCGGGGCGGGGCGGCGGCGATGTCGACCATTTCGCCTTCGTGGCGGATGAGGATGCGGCCGGCATCGGCGCGGTAGTTGGCGTAGAGGGAGCGCAGGAGGGTGGATTTGCCGGCGCCGGACGGGCCGGACAGCGCCACGCATTCACCGGCATGGACGGTGAGGTTGACGCCGTGCAGGACGGGCAGGGAGAGGCCGCCGCGGAGGTGGAGGGTGAACTGCTTTTCCAGGCTGTCCACTTGCAACATTGGGATCATTTCTGCGCCTCGCGCTTCGCTGCCGGCGGTCATGCCTGGAGCACCGAGGAAACGAGAAGCTGTGTGTAGGCGTGCTGTGGGTCGTCCAGCACCTGGTCGGTGAGGCCCGTTTCCACCACCTCGCCGCGCTGCATCACCATGATGCGGTGGGCGAGCAGGCGGGCGACAGCGAGGTCGTGAGTGACGAGGACGACGGCGATGTTGAGGCGGGCGACGAGGGAGCGGATGAGATCGAGCAGGCGGGCCTGGACCGAGACATCGAGGCCGCCCGTGGGTTCGTCCATGAAGACCAGGCGCGGATGGGTGACCAGGGTGCGGGCGATCTGCAGGCGTTGCAGCATGCCGCCGGAGAAGGTGCGGGGCATGTCATCCACGCGGGCGGGGTCGATTTCCACCTGGGCGAGCCAGTCGATCGCGGCCTCGCGGATGTTGCCGTAGTGGCGGTTGCCGGCGGCCATCAGGCGTTCGCCGACATTGCCGCCCGCGGAGACGGACATGCGGAGGTTGTCGCGCGGGTTCTGGTGGACGAAGCCCCAGTCGGAGCGGTGCAAAGCGCGTAGCGCGGGGGCGGGCATGGCGTGGACATCGTGCAGGCGGGATTGGGGATCGCGATACCAGGTGACGCCGCTATCGGCACGCATGCGGCCGGAGAGAACGTTGAGCAGGGTGGTCTTGCCGGAGCCGGATTCGCCGACGACGGCCAGGACCTCGCCGGGCCAGAGATCGGCATCGACGTTGACCAGGGCCGGGACCTTGCCGAAGTGCAGGCTGAGGCCGCGGGCGGAAAGAAGGGTTTCCTCGGTCATTCGGCGGCCTCCTTCACGACTGGCTCGCCGGTGCCGGTGTGGCCCTCGGCTTGGCGGGTTTCGCAATGGTCGGTGTCGGAGCAGACGAACATGCGGCCGCCCTGGTCGTCGGTGACGACTTCGTCGAGGTAGCTGTCATCGGCGCCGCAGAGGGCGCAGCACTGGGGCGCGCGGGTGGTGCGGAAGGGGTGGTCGTCGAAATCCAGGCTGCGGACGTCGGTGTAGGGCGGGATGGCGTAGATGCGCTTTTCGCGGCCGGCGCCGAAGAGCTGGAGGGCGGGCATCATGTGCATCTTGGGGTTGTCGAAGGCGGGGATGGGCGAGGGGGCCATCAGGTAGCGGTGGTTCACCATCACCGGGTAGTCGTAGCTGATCGCGACGTGGCCGAAGCGGGTGATGTCTTCGTAGAGGCGCACATGCATGGAGCCGTATTCGGCCAGCGCGTGCATGCGGCGGGTTTCGGCGCGGCTGGGTTCGAGCTTGGAGAGCGGCTCCGGCTGGGGGACCTGGTAGACGATGATCTGGTCCTCCCGCAGTGCCTTTTCCGGGATGCGGTGGCGGGTTTGGATGATGGTGGCTTCGTTGGTGTCGGTGGTGGTGGCAACGCCGGCGGTGCGGGCGAAGAAGCGGCGGATGGAGACGGCGTTGGTGGTGTCGTCCGCGCCCTGGTCGATGACCTTCAGCGTGTCGGCAGCACCAAGCACGCTGGCGGTGACCTGGATGCCGCCGGTGCCCCAGCCGTAGGGGAGGGGCATTTCTCGGCTGCCGAAGGGGACCTGGTGGCCCGGGATGGCGACGGCCTTGAGCAGGGCGCGGCGGATCATGCGCTTGGTCTGCTCATCGAGGTAGGCGAAGTTGTAGCCGTTCATTCGGCAGTCTCCTGCAGCGCGGCCGCGGCATTGTTCGCTTCTGCCTCGCGGCGCATGCGGCGGATGGTTTCCAGTTCGCTCTGGAAATCGACGTAGTGCGGCAGCTTGAGGTGCTCCACGAAGCCGGTGCCTTCGATGTTGTCGCTGTGGTACAGCACGAACTCCACGTTCTGGGCCGGGGCGTTCGGTTCCTCGGCGAACTCGTCGTGGCGCATGGCGCGGTCCACCAGGGCCATGCCCATCGCCTTGCGCTCGGCGTGGCCGAAGACGAGGCCGTAGCCACGGGTGAACTGGGGCGGCTTGGTTTTGCTGCCCTTGAACTGGTTGACCATCTGGCATTCGGTGAGGGTGACGTCGCCGATGTCGATGGCGAAGCCCAGCTCCGGTGGCACGATTTCGACGGACACCTCGCCCACGCGGATCTCGCCGACGAAGGGGTGGTTGCCGCCGTAGCCGCGCTGGGTGGAATAGCCCATGGCGAGCAGGAAGCCCTCGTCGCCGCGGGCCAGCGCCTGCAGCCGCACGTCGCGGCTGGCGGGGAAGGCCAGCGGTTCGCGGGTGAGGTCGCCGGGTTCCTGTGCGGGGTTGGGGTTGCCGTCCCCTTCGATGAGATCTTCGCCGCGCAGGATGTCGGAGACGCGGGGCATGGTGGGCTCGGTGGCCTCGGCCAGGGGGGCTGGGGCGGGGGGCTTGCCCTCGGCGGCCAGCATGAAATCGAGCAGGCGGTGGGTGTAGTCGTAGGTGGGGCCGAGCACCTGGCCGCCGGGGAGGTCCTTGTAGACGGCGGAGATGCGGCGGCGGATCTGCATGGCGGCGGTGTCGGCCGGGGTGGCGTAGCCGAAGCGGGGCAGGGTGGTGCGGTAGGCGCGCAGCAGGAAGGCGGCCTCGATGATGTCGCCCTGGGCCTGCTTGATGGCGAGCGCCGCGAGGTGCGGGTCGTAGAGCGAGCCTTCGGCCATGACGCGATCGACGGAGCGGCCGAGCTGTTCCTGGATCTGGGCGAGGGATAGTTCGGGCACGGCGGGGTTGCCGCGGCGGTCTTCGGCGAGCCAGGCATGGGCGTTGTCGATGGCGCGCTCGCCGCCTTTGACGGCTACGTAGGCCATGGCTCAGCCCTCCCGGACGGTGATGCTGCGCGGGAGGGCGGCAAGCGTGGTGCCGGCGCAGAGGATGAGGTCGATGCCGCGCGGGAACAGGGCGTGGTTGGCGGCCCAGCGGGCGGCGAAATCGGGCGGCAGGCCTTCGGCGCGGAAAATGGTGGGGGATTTCAGGCCGGGGCCGGAGAGGGTGAAGGCGGGGCCGGTGCCGAGCGCGGCCACCTGGAGCACCAGGGTGGTGGAGGATTCCGGGGCTTCGTCGCTGCCCGCGTTCAGGGTGGCGAGATCCGGCAGCGCGCGGGCGACGGCGAAGGCGGCGGTGGCAGCGGATTCGGCTGGCGCGGTGCTGCAGTGGAAGACGAGCCAGGCGGTGGCTTCCGCGCAGTCTGGCGCGATGTGCAGCGGCGTGTCGTGGTCCACCAGGGTGAGCAGCACGGCGGCGGTGGCCGGGGCGAGCGGGGCGGGGGGCGTGAGGGCGGCGCCGGCCTGGTGCAGCGTGCCGGGGCGGGCGAGCGCATCCAGCACGGCGCGGAAGGTGGATTGGGCCTGGGCGACCGGGTCGGCGAAGCCGGGGAGATCGATATTCATGAGGTTCGCATCGTGGCCATGGTGAAGAATTGCACGCGGGTGGCGGCGGCCTTGGCGGCGGCTTCGTCGCGCGCGGCCTGCTGGGCGGCGGCGAGCGGGGCGATGACGGCGGCTTCCAGCGCGGCGTGGTGGGCGGGGTCTTGCAGGGCGGCGTCCAGCTCCGCGGCGAGGCGGGCCTGGTGCTGGTCGCGGCCTTGCACGTAGGCGTGGCCGACGAAGCCCTGGGCGTTGCGCACGGTGCAGCGGGTGACGGACATCTCGCCGAGGTTGAAGGGCGAGCCACCGCCGCCGGCGCGGCCGCGCATCATCACAAGGCCCGATTCGGGGCCGCGCAGAACGGTGCTGGGGGGCAGGGCTGGGGCGGCTTTGAGATGGGCGGCGATGGCATCGGCGCTGGCGCGGGCGAGGACGGACATCCAGCGCTGGCGGGTGGCGGTCTCTGGCGCGGGGGTTGGCATGCGGCGGGTTCCGGTGAAGCGGATATCTAGACAACTAGACAGCTACCGGGCGTGGCCTGTATCGTCAAGCCATGAGTGCACGATCAGGCGCGGCGCGTGGATGAAGTTCCGATGACGATGGAGGCCGGCGCGCGGGCGATGGGCGTGCGCGGCGTGGCGTTGTGGCGGCGCATCGTGGAAGCGGTGGAGCAGGAGATCGCGGCGGGCGCGCTTGCGCCGGGCGCCAAGCTTGAGACTGAGGCGCAGATGGCGGCGCGATTCGGCGTGAACCGGCACACGGTGCGCCGGGCGCTGGAGGAATTGTCGCGCAACGGGCTGGTGCGGGTGGAGCAGGGGCGCGGCAGCTTCGTGGCCGAGGACGTGCTGGACTACACGATCGGGCCGCGCACCCGCTTCTCGGAATGGATCAGGCGGCACAACAAGGAGCCTTCGGGCCGCACGCTGGATCTGCGCGAGGTGCCGGCCGACCAGGCGGTGGCGGCCGGGCTGGGCATCCGCACGGGGGCCAAGGTGGTGCGGCTGGAGCGGCTGGGCCTGGCCGATGGGCGCCCGGTGAGCATCGGCGTGCATCATTTCCCGGCGGCGCGGTTTCCGAAACTGCTGGCGGCGTTGCGCGGCGGGGCCGGCATTTCCGAGGCGCTGGCGCAGGCCGGGGTGGAGGATTACCGACGCCAGGTGACGCGGGTTTCGGCGCGCATGCCAACGGAAGCGGAGGCGGCGCTGCTGGGCATGCCGCGCAACCGGCCGCTGCTGGTGACGGAAAACATCAATGTGGATGCGGCGGGCGCGGTGGTCGAGTTCGGCCTCTCGCGCTATCCGACTCCGCGCGTGCAGCTCGTCTTTGAGCCCTGAGCGGCCGGGACATTGCAAGGGAACGGGACGATGCGGGCATTGCGGATCACCGGCGGGAACGTGCTGGCCGAGGGTGGGTTGACCGAGGGCGAGGTGACGCTGCGCGACGGCGTGATCGATGGCGGGGCGCCGGAAGGGGCCCAGGTGCTGGATGCGCGCGGGCTGCTGGTGCTGCCGGGGATCGTGGACATGCATGGCGACGCCTTCGAGCGGCAGTTCCAGCCGCGGCCGGGCGTGGGGTTTCCGACCGATCTTGCGCTGGAGGAGACGGAGCGGC
Organism: Rhodospirillales bacterium; assembly: GCA_947460455.1. GTDB lineage: Bacteria > Pseudomonadota > Alphaproteobacteria > Acetobacterales > Acetobacteraceae > CAMDGX01. The sequence goes on from CANHKG010000028.1 coordinate 22,247, forward strand.
AGCTGCTGGCCTGCGGCGTGACCACGGCGTTCCATGGCGTGACGCTGTCCTGGGAGCCGGGCCTGCGCAGCGCCGAGGCGTGGCGGGCGATGCTGGACGGGTTGGCCGCGCGGGCCTGGACCTGCGACATGCGCGTGCATCTGCGTTGGGAGGCCTACAACCTCGATGCGCTGGAGATGGCGATTGGGGATATCGCCGCCGGGCGGGTGCATCTGCTGGCGTTCAACGACCACACGCCGGCGATCCTGCGGCGCATGGGGGACGACACCAAGGCGGCGAAATACAGCGAGCGGGCCGGGATGGGGCTGGACGCGTTCCGCGCCATCGCCGCGCGGGTGGGTGCGCGGGCGGGTGAGGTGCCGGCGGCGCAGGCGCGCATTGCCGCGGCGGCGCGGGCGGCCGGCATTCCGATGGCGAGCCACGACGACGACACGATTGCCACGCGGGACGGGTTCCGGGCCGAGGGGGCGCGGATCTGCGAGTTCCCGGTGGCGGAGGAGGTTGGCGTGGCGGCGCGGGCGGCAGGGGATTTCGTGGCGATGGGCTCGCCCAACGTGGTGCGCGGCAAGTCTCATCTCGGCTGGGCCTCGGCGGCGACGCTGGCGGAGGCGGGGATCTGCAACGTGCTGTGCAGCGACTACTACTACCCCTGCCTGCTGCGGGCGCCGTTCGTGCTGGCGGGGCGTGGGGTGTTGAGCCTGGCGCAGGCCTGGGCGCTGGTTTCGGCCAATGCGGCGGCGGCGGGCGGGCTTTCGGACCGCGGCGAGATTGCGCCGGGGAAGCGCGGCGACCTGGTGCTGGTGGACGGCTCCGGGCCGGCGCCCAGGCTGGTGGGGACGATCGTGGGCGGGGTGCCGGCGCATTTGACGGCTGAGGGGTGGGGCCGGATTCAGTAGGCAAAGGCGTTTGTTCGTTTGCTGGGCGCCTGGCGCGCCTGCAAGCGAATGAAAGTTTTTTGGTTCTTTTTTTCAAAAAAGAACGCGCTTCCTTGCTTGCCCCCGGGGGAGTTCCCACCCGCGCGTTCCGCCCCTTAGAGTGCGGGCATGACCGACCTTCATCCGATCTTCGCCACCATGACCGTTCCGGCCGACGACGTTTCCGACGAGGAGGCGGTGGCGGTGGCGCGGGCGCATTGGGGCATCGCCGCGCGCGCCAAGCTGTTGACCGGCGAGCGCGACCGCAACTTCCATCTGGTGGCCGAGGACGGGCGCGAGTTCGTGCTGAAATTCGCCAACCCGGCCGAGCCGCCGGGGGTGACGGATTTGCAGATCAAGGCGCTGAAGCACGTGGCGCGGACGGATCCGGCGTTCAACGTGCCGCGCATGATCCCGCTGCCGGGCGGCGCGATCGAGGCGGTGGTGCCGCGGGCGCCGCAGCCGGCGCGGGTGCGGTTGCTGTCCTGGGTGCATGGTACGCCGATCCGCTATGCCCCGCGCACGGCGGCGCAGCGTGAGAGTTGCGGGCGGGCGCTGGCGCGGCTGGGGCTGGCGCTTCAGGGGTTCTCACATCCGGACAGCCGCTACGAGCTGATCTGGGACCTGACCCATGCGCTGCGGCTGCGCGAGATTTTGCACAACCTGGAGGATGCGGCGGCGGAGCGGGCGATCGGCGGGCTGCTGGACGATTACGAGCGCGAGGTGGCGCCGGTGCTGCCGGGGCTGCGGCACCAGGTGCTCTACAACGACATGAACCATGGCAACACGCTGGTGGACCCGGCGCACCCGGACGCTGTGGTGGGGATCATCGATTTCGGCGACCTGGTGCACACGGCGGTGGTGATCGACGTGGCGGTGGGGGCGATCACCGCGGTGGGGGACGACATGCCGGTGCCAGAGGCCCTGGCGCGATTCGTCGGCGGGTTCCATGCGGTGCGGCCATTGCTGGCGGAGGAGGTGGCGCTGCTGCCGATCCTGACGGCGGTGCGCGCGGCGATCGGCACGGTGCTGCAGGCCTGGCACCGCAAGACGCATGTGGACAACCCGCACTACGCGAAGATGACGCCGGAGGAGCTGCAGCGGCGGCTGGACCGGATCGCGGCGCTGCGCGCGCCGGCGGTGGGGGCGGCGGTGCGGGCGGCCTGCGGGTTCGGCTGATGGATGATTCGGCGCTGATCGAGCACAGCCTGGAGCTGGTGGCCGAGCGCGTGGGCGACCCGGCGCCGCTGGTCTATGCGCGGCTGTTCGCCCAGTTCCCGGAGCTGGAGGCGCTGTTCGTGCGCGACGTGACCGGCATGATTCGCGGCAACATGCTGACGACGACGCTGGAGTGCCTGGTGGATTTCGCGGGGCAGGGGACCTACGCCACGTATTTCGTGGGCAGCGAGCGGGTGAACCATGGCGGGCTGGGCGTGCCGGCCGAGATGTTCGACCGGTTCTATGCCACGGTGATCGAGACCTTCCGTGACGCGCTGGGCGATGCCTGGACCGATCAGATCGATGGTGCCTGGGCCCGCGCCGCTGCGGGGCTTGTGGCCGCTGCGCGGGGCTAAAGAAAGTCGCCCCACAGGATGGCTCGGGCGGTAGGATTCGAACCTACGACCGATCGGTTAACAGCCGATTGCTCTACCGCTGAGCTACACCCGAACATCCAGTGCGGAGGCCAACTATCTAGATTCCACCGCCGGTGCGGTCAACCCAGGTTGTGGCAAGAATGTCGGTTTCGCTTGCGCAGGGCTGCCTCGCGCATTGGTGGTGCGCGATGGCTGCGCTATAGAGGGGGTGGAGCGAGAGTGGCGGAACGGTAGACGCAGTCGACTCAAAATCGACCGACGCAAGTCATGGGGGTTCGAATCCCCCCTCTCGCACCAGTTCGTGCGATGCCGGTTGTAACGAGGGTGTGGCCGAGTGATCTTCCGGAGCAACCTCTTCGCGCGGCTGCTGGTGCTGGTGGTGGCGGCCACCATGCCGGCGTTGCTGGTGCTGGTTTACCTGCAGCAGGACCTGCGGAACGATCGCATGGAGCGGATTCCGGGCGAGGCGCTGCAGCAGGCCGAACTGATCAATTCCGATATGCGCAGCGTGATGGAGGGGGCGCGCCAGCTGGGGGCGGCGATGGCGCGCTATGCCACGGTGCGCGCGCTGGATGCGCGTTGCGTGGGCCATATGCTGGAGGTGCAGGGTGATCTGCCGTCCTATGCCGTGGTTTCCGTGCGCGATAGCGAGGGGCGGCTGGTGTGCAGTTCGAACCCCGAGGCGGCGAGTGCGACGCTGGAGCAGCACTGCACGCGCCCCGGCCATGCGCCGGACCCGTGGGTGGTGCGAACGGGGCTGTTCACGCCCGCCACAGGGAATCGGGGCCCGGTGCTGCCGCTGTGCATCGCCTTTCCCGCCACCGAGGGGCGAATCGGCTTCCTGGTGCTGGAGCTGAGCCTGGATTGGCTGGCCGGGCACATCGCCGAGCTGCCGCTCCCGACGCGCAGCACCGTGGGGATTGCCGACCGGGAGGGCACGGTGCTGGTGCGCGTGCCCGACCAGGGCATGGCCGGGCGCAAGCTGCCGGATGTCGTGCTGCCGCGCGTGGGCACCGCGCAGCGCGGCAATGTCTGGGCCACGGGGATGGACGGGCGGGAGCGGATTGTGGGCTATGTGCCGGCGGGCATCCCGGGGCAGGGCGTTTTCGTCAGCATTGGGCTTTTTGCGCCGGACATCCTGGCCGACATCGACGACGCCGCCTGGCAGGGGTTGTTGCTGATGCTGCTGGGGGCGGCGCTGTCCCTGCTGCTGGCCACCTTCGCGGGCGAGCGCTTCGTGCGCCGGCCGACGGCGGCGCTGCTGGATGCGGCGGGGCGGTGGTCGGAAGGCAACCTGCATGCGCGGGCGCGGTTGCAGGAGGCGCCGGGTTCCGAGTTCGGCCGTTTGGCGGCGGCGTTCAATGCGATGGCGGAGGCGCTGGGCCGGCGGCGGGCGGAGCTGGAGGAGTTGAACGCCACGCTGGAAGCCCGCGTGCAGGACCGCACGCGTGACCTGGAGGAAAGCCGCAACCGGCTGGAGCATGAGATCGCGGAGCGCGAGCGCACCGAGGCGCAGCTGCAACAGGCGCAGAAGCTGCAGGCGGTGGGGCAGTTGGCCGGCGGCATCGCGCACGACTTCAACAACCTGCTGACCGCCGTGGTGGGCGCGCTGGACCTGATTCATCGCCGGCTGCCGCCGGAGCAGGCGCAGCTGCGGCCGTTGGTGGAGAACGCGCTGGAGGCGGCGCAGCGCGGTGGGCGGCTGACGGCGCAGCTGCTCGCCTTCTCCCGCCGCCAGCGCCTGCTGCCGGCGCCGACCGACCTGAACGTGCCGGTGCTGGCGCTCACGGGCCTGCTGGCCAGCACGCTGGGGCGTAACATCCGCATCGAGACCGATCTTTCGCCCGATCTGTGGCCGGCCATGGTGGACCCGACTCAGCTGGAGGCGGTGGTGCTGAACCTCGCCATCAATGCGCGCGATGCGATGCCGGATGGTGGGGTGCTGACCATTCGCACCCGCAACTTGTCGCTGCACGACGGGAATGACGGCTATCCCAACGCGGCGCCCGGGGACTACGTGGCGCTGGAAGTGACCGATACCGGCAGCGGGATTGCCCCCGCGGTGCTGGAACGCGTGTTCGAGCCGTTCTTCACCACCAAGCCGGCCGGTGAAGGGGCGGGGCTGGGCCTGTCCCAGGTGCATGGGCTGGCGGTGCAGTCGGGCGGGGATGTTCGCATCTCCAGCCGGTCGGGCTTCGGGGCCTGCGTGGAAGTGCTGCTGCCGCGCGCGCCGATCGGTATGCCGATGCCCGGGGCGGAGGCGGGGCCGCAGGCGCAGGCACGGCTGCGGCGGCTGCGCGTGCTGGTGGTGGACGACGACCGGGCGGTGCGCGAGATGGCGGCCGAGATGCTGATGGAGCGCGGCCACAACGTGGTGACGGCGGTGGATGGCACGGAGGCACTGGCGATCCTGGATGGTCCTGCCGCGCATGAGCAGCCGTTCGACCTGATGCTGGTGGACTACGTGATGCCCGGCATGAACGGCGTATCGCTGATCCAGGCGGCCCAGGTGCTGCAACCCGGGCTGCGCGCGCTGCTAGTGACCGGCAATGCGGAATCGCAGACGGCCGAGCTGATCGATTCCGCTCAGGTGATGCGCAAGCCCTTCACCATCGCCCAGCTGGAGGAGCGCATGGCGCGCCTGCTGGAGGATGGCAGGGCGTTTGTTGCCGCGAGCTGACTGATGGACGGCCTGCCCAGGCACGGCCATGCTGGCTGGGCAGGGTGGGGGACCGAACATGGCAGGCGATGCGGCAGGCGCGACGGCGCCGGTGGTTGAGACGCAGGCCGGGCGGGTGCGCGGTGCGGTGGTGGATGGCGTGCTGGCCTTCAAGGGCGTGCCCTATGGCGCCCCCACCGCCGGGGCGGCGCGCTTCCTGCCGCCTTCGCCGCCGGTGGCCTGGGCCGGGGTGCGTGATGCCACCGCGTATTCGGGCCATGCGCCGCAGATGGGGCTTCGGCCCGCCTCTCGCCCGGAGTTGGCGGAGCTGTACGGCGTGGGTGATTCCTCCGCGCCGACGGAGGACTGCCTTTCGGTGAATGTCTGGACCCCCGCTGCAGACGGCGCGAAGCGGCCGGTGATGGTGTGGCTGCATGGCGGGGCGTTCAGCTACGGCACCGGCAATGGCGAGCGCAGCCGCGGCAGCCGGCTGGCACGGCGCGGCGATGTGGTGGTGGTGTGCGTGAACCACCGGCTGAACATCCTGGGCTTCCTCGATCTGTCGGCGCAGGACGATTCGTGGCGGCACTCAGGCAATGCCGGGATGCTGGATATCGTGGCGGCGCTGGAATGGGTGCGGGACAACATCGCGGCCTTTGGCGGCGACCCCGGCTGCGTGACGGTGTTTGGCGAATCCGGCGGCGGCGGGAAGGTGTGCACGCTGATGGGCATGCCGGCGGCGCAGGGGCTGTTCCATCGCGCCGTGGTGCAGAGCGGTGCCGTGGTGCTGCATCGCACGCAGGAACGCGCGGCGCGGCTGACCGATGCGGTGCTGAAGGAACTGGGCACCGATGCCGCAGGGCTGGCCGCGGTGCCGCTGGAGCGGCTGATGGCCGCGGTGGGGCCGGCGCAGCGCGCACTGGGGCCCTCGGCGCGGCCGCTGCTGGATCGCTATCCGTTTGGGCCGGTGGTGGACGGTGATGTTCTGCCACGCCAGATGTTCGCGCCCAATGCCTCGGCGCTGTCGGCGCATATCCCGCTGCTGATCGGCGACATGAAGGACGAATCGGCCAGCTTCGTCGCCACCGATGATGCGATGTGGTTCCGCACGCTGGATGAGACGGAACTGCAGCGCCGGGTGGCGGCGCTGGCCGGCGAGGCTTCGGGGCGGGTGATCGCCGCCTATCGCGCCGCCAACCCCGGCATGAACCCGGCGGAGCTGCTGATCGCCATCAAGACCGATGCCGAGTTCCGCCTGCGCTCCCTGCTGGTGGCCGAGCGCCAGGCGGCGTTGGGGGCAGCGCCGGTGTTCATGTATTCGTTTGAATGGGAGACGCCGGTGCACGAGGGGCGGCTGAAATCGCCGCATGCGCTGGACGTGCCCTTCGTGTTCGACACGCTGGACCTGACCCGCGCGCATGGCGACCGGGCGGAGGCGTTCGCGCTGTCGGCGCTGATGGCGGAAACCTGGATCGCCTTTGCCCGCACCGGGCGGCCGGGGCATGAGGGGCTGCCGGACTGGCCGGCCTTCGATGCGGCGCGGCGGGCAACAATGGTGCTGGATGCCGAATGCCGGCTGGCGGACGACCCGCGGCCGCATGGGCGGATCTGGGCCGAGATCGCGGGCTGATGGTCTGCGCGTTGCTGCCCCTGTAGAGTGTGGCATTGGGTTTTCTGGAGCTGCCATCGTGCCGACGATCCTGCGTATGTCGCTCGATGCCATTCTGGGCCTGGGGGATTTTCTCTACGGCCAGACGCCGGATGCCGAGATCGTTCGGATTGCCGAGTTCCCGACCGCCGAGGATCTGCTGGCTGTCACGGGCGATGCCGAGCGGGATTGGCGGACCGAGCAGCTTCTGAGCCGGCTTGCCGCCCTCGCGGCGCTGCGTGACCGCATGGACATCGCCGTGGTTCGGCTGGAGGGCGCGGCGTATCGGCAGTGGCTGGGTGGGCGGCCGAATGCGCCGGCGTTGCAGGCCGAGTATCTGCAAAGCCGGACGGAGGTGCTGACGGGTGCGGCCGCGCTGCGGGCGCTCGGGCTGCCATTGGAGGTGGCGAAGCCGCTGGGCAAGCTCCGGCCCGCCGTGGGGAGCAGCCTCGCTGCCCGGCTGGCGCGTTGGGTGATGCGCGAGGATTCCTTGCCGGAGGAACTGCAAAGCCTGGCCGCGGAACTGCTGCAGAAGCGCCAGGATGGAGCCATCCGGATTGTGCAGGAGATGCTGGAGCCGGAGGATTTCGGCTTCATCACGCATGCGATCGATGAGATGGCGGCCCAGGCTGAGCTGGCGACTCCAGACGGGCCCCGGCCCGGGTTTGTGTTTCTCATTCCCGCGGTGCGGGCGGGGGAGGGGGCGCCGCCGGCTGTTCCGGCTTCGCTCGCCGCCCGCTTGGCGGGCCTGAAGCTTGGTGGCGCGTTCGGCCATATCGGGTTCGCGCCCTTCCTGATCGAGACCGACGCGATCCTGGCCCTGACGCCCAGCCAGCTGCGGCTGGTCGCGACCGCCTTGGCCGCGGCGGAGCCGCCGCCGGTGCAGCCTGCCGGCAGCGCGGCGACGGAGGTTGCGCTGCTCGGTATCGCGGCGGGCGCCGGGGAGGATGGCGACCTCGACAGCGAGGAGAGCGAAGCGGCTTTCAGTGCCGGAGTGCAGGCATGGGGGGATGCGATCGAGGAAGAGCTGGGCCTTGTTGCCGAGGAGCCGGTGTTCCTCTCCCGCGCCCGGGACATTCTGCGGCGCGTGGAGCTGGCCATTCCTGACGAAGGGATGGACGGTGAGGGTGGGCTGGAAGCCGACGAGGCGGCGGTTGCCGCCCTGGCGCACTACGTGGCGGAGGCCGGCCAGGGCCTTGCCGCCGTGGTCTTCGAGGACGGCGCCTCTGAGACCTACGGGATCGCCCATGGGCAGGTGCCTGGCGACGACGCTGTTGCCCTTGTCCATGGCTTGGCGGAGGCATTGTCGACGGGTGGCACCCTGCTGGTGTTTGCGCAGAGGGACGCCGGAGGATTTGTCGTGACCGGCTACGAGCTGGTGCGAAATGTCATTCGCCCGCTGTCTTCGGCAGAGGCCCGGGCCATGGCACCGGAGTTCGCACAGCGGCTGGGTGGCGCGCCGGTAGAGCCTGCCGATGCGCCGATGCTGGAATACGATCCCGGCTGAGTGATTGCCGCCCGGGCATGGGGCGTTTTCACGGTGCCTAAGCCACTGACCGGATTGGAGGCTGGAGGTCCGGGCGGGAATCGAACCCACATTCGCGGATTTGCAGTCCGCTGCATCACCACTCTGCCACCGGACCTCACCGGGGTGTGCGGGCTGGTTATTGGCCTCGCCGGGCCGCCGGGTCAAGGGGCCGAAGGGGCGCTGGGCGGGCCGCTTTGCGTGTGAACCGCGGCGCACCTATAACGTGTGCTCCCGCAGACCAGCCCGGATGCCCCCATGCCGCATGCCACGATGGATTTCGCCGCCGCCCGCGCCCTGATGGTGGACGGCCAGGTGCGGCCGAACAAGGTGAACGACCCGCGCATCATCGCGGCCATGCGTGCCCTGCCGCGCGAGCGCTTCGTGCCGGCGGCGCAGGCGTCGCTGGCCTATTCCGACGAGGACGTGAAGCTGGGCGGCGGGCGGGTGCTGCTGGAGCCGATGGTGATCGGGCGGCTGGTGCAGATCGCCGCGGTGCGCGAGGGCGAGCGCGTGCTGGTGGTGGCCTCCGGCCCCGGCTACGGCGCGGCGCTGCTGGCGGCCTGCGGTGCCGATGTGACGGCGGTGGAACAGGACCCGGCCTTGCTGGCCATGGCGCGCGCCGTGCTGCCGCAGGTGGCGCCGGGCGTGAAGTTGATGGAAGGCCCGGTGGCCGAGGGCTGGAAGGCCGGCGCGCCATACGACGTGATCCTGGTGGAGGGCGCGGTGCCGGAGATCCCGGAGGGATTGGC